>JBGTJP010000021.1:0-39064 GCA_041745075.1 Pyrinomonadaceae bacterium
ACTTTTTGCCCTAACCCACACAGGAGTTAAACGATATGAAGTACAATTACCCCCTTTTACGTTATTTTTCAGCACTTGCGATATTTGTTTCTTTATCAACAACGCTGTTCGCGCAAAAGATGCCGAACGGCGGATCAGAGATCAAGACAGCAAAGAATATCATTTCTGCCCCAAATGCATCCGTCGAGCCGGTGGTGTTCGATCACGCAAATATCAGCTGCGCCGACCTGAATGCCTCTACGGACATACGGTTCTCGCACATCATTTCCAACGACGAATTGAAACTGGACTTTGGCGATCCGAACGGGACCTTTCCTTTCTCAAACGGCGGCGGCCGGATTGTTGTAGGCACGGAATACCCGAATCGTACGGTCACGATCGCGTCAGGTTCAGGAACGGTGTCCTCCTGGTCGTCGCAGATCCCGATCACGGCTATCAATGTCAAAGTAGGCAACACCTCCTACGTATATCCGTACAAGCCGTTTAAACTAAGTGACACTAATCTTGCGACAGGCGACCACCGCGGCATCAGCCATGTATCTTTTTGCTTTGGCGAACCGACCGGCGTTACGGCCGGCGAAGGTTCGATCACCGGCCGCGTCGTTGATTTTAATGGAAACGGCATTGCCAAAGCCCAACTTGTTCTTATCAACGGAACAACCGGCGAGGCCAGAATAACCATGACCAGTCCGTTCGGTTACTATGTGATCGGCAATCTTGATGTGAACGAATTCTACGTCCTGAACGTAAGCCACAAGCGATTTGAGTTCGACCAAAAACAGATGGCCGTATCCGTTACCGACAGCCTGACCGAGGTGAACTTTGTCGGTAAACGTGTCCAATGACGGGTAGTCACCCCTCGTAAACAGAAATGCCCGCGGCGATCGTCGCGGGCATTTTTTGTTTTTCGGTAAATCCTCAAACAATAAAGCCGGGCCGTGACCCGAAATCCTTGGTCTCGGTAATAGCGGCGACCTTGTCGATAGCGATAAAGATGTCGTGCCCGTCTTCGTTGACAATTTTCAGAATGCCTTCGGTAACGCTGATGACCTCGCCCCGGTATGCCACATTCGAACCGCAGTTGACATCAATTTTCTTTGCGATCAGACCTTTTAAGATTGATTCCATAATTCCTCCGCCGACCTATAAATTTGACCTTCCATCATTACTAATTCTACCCGTTTTCCAGTAAAAAATGAATCGGCCAAAAAATCGTTCAATTTGACCGAAACGCCCGTATTTACTGGTCAAAATGAAAAAAAGTGTTGACCGATTTTGTGTTTCGTTGTACATTGTTGACTACCCGGCATTATACGTCGAGTCACACCAAAACCAACAGACCTTCTCAGCAGAAATTCTTCAAATCTTCCCGGAGTATCAAATGAAAAAAATCTGGATCCTTTTGACGGTCATTACCGTCGGCATAGCTGCAGTATCGCTCCTCCCCGCCACGACCGAAGGACAGAAGTCGAAGTTCCGCCGGAGCTCGAATCCCGTCCCCAACCGTTACATCGTCGCGCTTGACCCCGTCGCCCTCCGTTCGGAGGACGAGTCTTCCGACAAGACCGCCGGTCGGCTTGCCGCAAATTTCGGCGGACAGGTCGACAAGGTCTTTAGTCATGCGCTTCAGGGATTTTCAGTCGAAATGACCGAGCAGGCCGCTCATGCAATGAGCAATGATCCGAAAGTATTGTTTGTTGAACAGGATTCCTATGTTTCGATAGAAGCGACCCAGGCCGACGCCCCGTGGGGCCTGGACCGGGTCGATCAGCGCACCGTACCGCTTAATACGTCCTACAATTATATAAAGATGGGCAGCGGCGTCCATGTTTATGTGATCGATACGGGCGTGAGGACGACACATGTCGAGTTCGCGGGCCGGGCAACAGTTGGCTACGACGCTATTTACGACGGACAGAATGGTAATGACTGTCACGGCCATGGCACCCATGTCGCGGCAACTATCGGCGGGGCAAACTATGGCGTTGCGAAGAATGTCAGCATTCACGGTGTCCGCGTGCTAGGATGCAACGGTATCGGAACGGTGGCCAGTGCGGTCGAAGGTATCGATTGGGTGACGGCGAACCACATCTCGCCCGCCGTCGCAAACATGAGCATGGGATCGAACGCATCCCCGCTTATGGATTTTGCGGTGCAGGGATCGATAGATTCGGGTGTGACCTATGTGGTCGCGGCCGGAAATTCGAGTGCCGACGCCTGCAACACTTCACCGGCCCGCGTCTCAAGCGCGATCACGGTTGGGGCCTCGAACCAATCGGATGTTAAGGCCAGCTTCTCCAATTTTGGGAACTGCGTCGATCTGTTCGCACCCGGCGTTGCGATCAAATCGGCCTGGGCATGGCACGACCTCGCGACCTTTTCCGCCAGCGGCACCTCAATGGCGTCGCCGCACGTAGCAGGGGCGGTAGCCCTTTATCTTGAGGACCATCCCACAGCTTCGCCCGCCCAGGTTAATAGCGAACTCCTGGGTGACGCGACTTCAGGCCAGATGCCCGCCACGACAGACGGCTCGCCCAACCTGGTGCTATTTACCGCGCCGAACGGGCCGACGGCCGGTGAGGTAGTGGTCACAGGCGGAGTTGTTGACAATGATGGACGTGCTCTTAAGGGCGTTCGGGTCATTTTGCAGGATGCCGCGGGCGGCGATTTCCGTGTGGCAACGACGAACACGTTTGGCTACTACGTATTTGCTAATGTGGAGGTCGGCCATTTCTACACGCTGCGGATCGAGAATAAGCGTTACACATTCGAAAACAACCCGTTTTCGTTTAGTCCCGGCGAGGACTTTGCCGTCAATAACTTTGTCGGCACGCGGAGCTAGCCGCTTTCGCTGGTTTTTCGACAAGTTAAGCCGAAAACCTCCCAAAATCGAAGATCGCCTGTTCACTGATCGAATGTGGACAGGCGATCTTTGTTTTTTTTACCTCTGGGCTGACACATTCCGCGTTTTGGACAAAATTAAATAAAACACCAGATGTTGTGTAATCTTCCATACCAACCACGAATAGTGGCTATTTTATCCTAATTCCGACGTTCTGAAACAGGCGGTTTGATCTGCTCAATCGTGAAAATAGCGTCAAGTGTAGGAACAAAAAAGGTTTACTTTGAAAAGTACATGTGCTAAAACCGAGGTAAGTAAGATTTTTATCTCGCAAAACGCGGAGCGATCCGGATGATGCGGATGATTGTGCCTTCGGCTGACACTGGACTGCTATTGTGTCGGCTCAGGCTTTGATGCCAAGACCGCTTCTACGGCAGGAGAGGTTTGGAATTCGACGACATCTCCTAGCGGACAGGATGATATGCCGTTTTGGCCTTGATTTTTTATACAGGAGTGAAGTAAATCTATGAAGACCCACACGAACAAACCAGGAGCGTTTTGGGCGAGCCCGCGCAAATTCCTAACATTAATAATATCAACTTTGGTTTTTATCCAGATGTTACCGGCCCAACCGCCGGAAAATCCCGCCCCGCCACCCGAGAATATTCTGGCCGGTGCTCTGATCATCCCGATGGACAACGTCAATCAGGGAAACGCGGGCGGAACCACATTTAATCTACGAGCCTATGGCCTTGCGAATCTCTTCTTACAGAGCGGGATTCCGGTCAAATGGGCCATAAAGCCGAACAAGTCAAAGGATGACGTCGATTTTTCGGCGAACGTAACCCGAATAGCCGGAGGGGCGGGAACGGCCGGCCCGGCGAATCTTAGCTTCGCCGGCGGCCCGTTCATTGTTACGCGGGAATTTGACACTCAGGATCTACGCGACCTTATTGCCAGTTTTAACGGGTCCGGAACGGCGGTAACGGTCTATAAGACAAATGCCGACGCGGCCGTGGACGTCCGCTACACGCTGACCCATAAGCCGAAAATTGCAATCGGGCCCGATGGCGGAGGTTTTGGAAGCGGCGTTCACCAATCGATCTTCGATGCCGCCGGCATCACGAACTACACATCGGATGTCGATGACATAGGTAATCAAAATGCCTGTTTCACGCTTGCTACTCAAGCTCACTCGACAAATCCGTCTTTTGTAAACACCTATCGGCAGTTTGTGCAAAGCGGGGGAAATCTCCTTCTGCAGTGCGCATCGGTCAACACATTCGAGAACAATCTCAACGGACACTTCCAGACGACCGCACAGGGTTACTCCGTATTTACGAGTAATAGTCCCGCGACCGAGATCAACGGCGCGATAGCTTCACCAAACGGCTGGATGCCGTTCAACCAATTTCTAGGCGTTCTGGCCGATCAGGATGGGGCTGTGACGGAGTATTCCTATGCGCCCGGCGCAAGTGGGATCAACAATAATACAGTGGCCGCAACAAATGTTGGGGCTGACTCCGACAAGTTCGTCGCCACGGTCTCGCAGATTGGCGGTGGGCCTGGTGGGGTCGTGTTCGAGCTTGGAGGGCACAATTATGCCCGCGATGACGAGGGAGGCGAGACCGATAGCGAGATCGCCAAGCTCAACGGCCAGAGAATGCTGCTCAATACGGTATTCGTTCCTGCACAGACAATATGTACGGTTGACCCGGAAGAGGCGATCCTTGGCTATAAATCAGTCCGTCGGATCAACCTTCGCCAGGGCGGGCCGCCCCTGATCCCGACCGACACAGTTGAGTGGACGATAGACTACGTCAACAACAGTCAGGCAAATCAGTTCGATTTCCAGATCCGTGACATTATCGGACAACTCAGCCCGGCAAGCGCAAACTTGCAGTGGGTTCCCGGCATGAATTCGATCAAAGTTTACGGTGGGGCCACGGCAACCCTGAATCCGGCTTATGACGGCATCGGAGACGATGCTACATCCGATTTGCTTGCTGCCGGGGCCTTTCTGCCCGTCGGTGGGCGAATCCAGGTCAAGGTACAGACGGTCATTGGCCCGAATACTCCGGTCCCGAGCACGCTTCTGAACCAAACCAAGGCCAGAAGCCAAACGCTTCTGCCGACGGACTCGACCAAATCCGACGCGATTGATGAAACCAACGCGGCCATTTTTGCTCAGGATCCGCCGCCATCGAACAGCGTCGATCAGGTACAGAATGGTTCGATCGTCGATCCGACAGCGGTCGTGGTAGCGGGCCCGACGGCGGCCGATGTTTCGATCGAAGGAAATGTTATCACCGAAAGCGGGGCGGGGATCGTCAGTGCCCTTGTGACGGTGACAAACGCCTCTACGGGCGAAAGTACTTCGGTTCGCACCAATTCGTTCGGCTTCTTCCGAATAGAAGAACTTGAAGCCAACGGGCTTTATCTTTTGACTGTGAGGAGCAAACGCTACTCCTTCTCGGCGGAGCCTTACGTTCTTACGCTGTCGGATAACGTCACAGGGCTTTCGTTTACCGGAACGCTGCCGCACGCGAAAAACGGAGGGTTGAAGGTCCGTAAATTAGAACCATTGCAATAGCCTCGTCCATCGGGGGGAAATTATTCCGCCCACGAGTGCTTTTTGATGTGGCTGTCCAACCAAATCGGTCGGACAGCCATATTTTTTTCGCCTACCGATCATTTTCTCTCGAAAACCATCAAAACCACTATTTTTGATTTAGGTAAGATTTGTACATTTTTTGGAAGCAAGGTGCGATTCAATATATCTAGCAAAAAAGGAACGAAGGACCGTCAAGGTACTTAGCGGCTCAATTCCAGATCAAACGTACGACCGATATTGGTCGGGTGGTCGGGTGGTCGGGAAATACGCTGGTACGCTCTAAATAAAAGACTTAGGTCGTTGATGGTCGCTAAAGAAAGTATTTACTTTCTCATAAGAGTTATGTTACAACTTCGCGTAAGCACTTTTTTATATGTTTGTCCGGCGGCGGTCGATGACCGCCGCGGTACATCTTGTTGACTTTTAGGCAATTCGGGAACAATGGTTCCCGGCTGCCGGCACCCGCTTTTCTTCGATGCGGCAGGAAGCAGAGCGGGGTGGAGAAGAAAATTACTTTTGGAGTTACTTGCCGTTGTTCGGTTTGAATTTGAGAGAGGAGTTAATTTACCTATGAAGACCCACTTTGAGACTAGATCAGTGCGAAAGACGGCCGGCAAGGCACTTGCAGGAATTTTCGTGCTTTGCTTAATTGCCCTGGCTGTTACAGCCCAGGCTCCGCCTAACGTTCCGCCTCCGGCTGAGAACATTGCAACCGGTGCGTTGGTCATTCCAATGGACAATGTAAACCAGGGCAACGCTGGCGGTACGACATTTAATCTTCGCGCATACGGTCTGGCGAACTTGTTCCTTCAGAACAATATTCCAGTCAAATGGGCGATCAAACCCGGAAAGGCAAAAGACGCCACGGATTTCTCGGCGGCTGTCACCCGGATCAACGGTTCGGCAGGCGTTTCGAGCGGTACCGTCAATTTTTCGGGCGGCCCGTTCATTGTTCCGGTTGAATACGACACACCCAGCCTTCGCAGCTTGATCACGACATTCAATGCGGGCGGAACAGATGTTGTCGTTTATAAGACGACGGCAGCAACCACTGCCGATGTCCGCTACACGCTGACGCACAAGCCGAAGATCGCTGTAGGCCCTGACGGCGGCGGTTTTGGAACGGGCGTTCATCAGACGCTTTTCACCGCGGCCGGCATCCCGAACTTCGATTCGGTGACCGACGACCTGATCGACACGAATGCATGCTACACACTGGCGACACAGGCCCATTCGACCTCGTCGAACTTTGTAAACCTATATAAATCTTTCGTTGTAAGCGGCGGCAACCTGCTGCTGCAGTGTGCTTCGGTCAACACGTTCGAGAATAACGCAAACGGACATTTTCAGACGACCAACCCCGGCTATTCGATCTTTGGTACCAACGACGGTAACGAAGTGTCGTCAGCACTTGTCTATCCCGAAGGCGCAATGCCGTTCAACCAGTTCATTGGTGTTCTGGCCGACCAGGACGGTGCGGTCACCGAGTATGCGTATGCGGCCGGCGGCGGGCCCGCAAACGGCAACCGCGTTTCCGTTCGCAATAGCAGTACCGGCAACACAAACAAATATGTGGCTACCGTTTCGGAACTTAGCGGAGCGGGTGCGGCCGGCGGCGTCGTATTTGAGCTCGGCGGACATGATTACACAAGGACCCAATCAGGGGCATCGCTTATCGAAAGGCTCAATGGCCAGAGGATGATCCTTAACGCGGTCTTCGTGCCGGTTACGCGTCCGACCTCTTGCGGGCTTCAGCAGGCTACTGTTCTTGGATACAAATCGGTTCGCCGATCCAACGATCGTCAGGGCGGTATTCCGCTCATTCCTGGCGATACTCTTGAATGGACGATCGATTACATCAACAACAGTCCCGTCGATGTGACGAACTTTAACATTCGCGACCAGATCAGTGTGATTGACGGTGTTTTGACCGGAAACCTTACGCTGGTGGCGGGTTCGAATCTCGTAACCCTCACAAGCGGCGGTGCCACAGCTTCTCGGAATACGAACTACGATGGCATCGGGGACGATTCGACGTCGGATCTGCTGGCCAACGGTGCATTCCTTCCGGTTGGCGGACGTATCCAGGTCAAGGTAAGAACAGTGATCAATGTGTTGGGATCCAACGGACAACCGCTTCCGAACAACACGATCCTTTACAATCAGACGCTTGCCAGCGGTCCTCAGATCACCGGCACGGTCAAATCCGACGCCGTCGATCAGACAAATACGAGTATATTCGGTATAGATACGCCGCCGGCTGACAGCTTTTTACAGCTGCAGAACGTGGGCATTCTTGATCCGACGATCGCCCGTATTAAGGCCCCGACGGCGGCCGATGCTTCGGTCCAGGGTGAGGTCCGTACGGCGGATGGTGCCCCGATAATGAATGCCCTCGTGACGGTTACAAACGCGGGTACGGGCGAGTCTCGATCGGCCCGAAGTAATGCATCGGGCGCGTTCAGCGTAAATGACCTTCCGGTCGGCAACCTGTATATTGTCACTGTTCAGCACAAGCGATACAGCTTCGACAGCGACCCGGTCATCTTGACCCTCACGGACAATGTTTCGGGCCTTGCCTTTATTGGCACTCCGCGCGAAACAAAAGGAGGGCGTGCAAAGATCGTTGTTTCAAACGCACGAGGAGCAAGGTAGCTCAAAAATGCGATGATCGATAGATCGTTGTTATACAGCGGACGGCATTAATGGCCGTCCGCTTTTTTTGATATTAGGGAGTTTATTGGCCAAGCCTTGCAAGGCGCCCCGCGGCTGCCCATTTGCTGGGCGGCGCCTCGGACACGGCACTCCGGTTATTTGTCGATGTAGAAGCGAAAGCCAGAGCGGCGGCGATAACCGCCATGTCTGACAATTCTATCGCCAAATCGCTCGGGACCCGCCGTTCCTGCCATTTTGAAATGAATCCCGTATCGATCCGGCCCGCGATGAACTCCTCGTCCTCGATGACCTCGCGAAAGAAAGGCAGCGTGGTCTTAATGCCGCCGATCTCATATTCCGCCAGCGCCCGCCGCATCCGGCCAATTGCCTCTTGACGGTCTTTGCCGTAAACCGCGAATTTCGAGATCATCGGATCGTAATAGATCGACACCTCGGCACCCTCATAAACACCGCCGTCGTCGCGAACACCGGGCCCCTGCGGGACGCGGAGCCGTGTGATCCGTCCGGGCGAAGGCAGAAAGTTGTTCTCGGGATCTTCCGCATAAACACGGCATTCGATCGCATGGCCGTTCATTTTTACATCGGACTGCTCAAACGAAAGAGGCTGACCGGCGGCAACGCTGATCTGCTCACGCACGAGGTCGATACCAGTCACGAGCTCGGTTACCGGGTGTTCGACCTGAAGCCGCGTATTCATTTCAAGAAAATAGAACGACCGGTCGAGGTCGGACACAAGAAATTCCACCGTGCCGGCACCGACGTAATCGACCGCTTTCGCGACCATCACCGCACATTCGCCCATTTTTTCGCGAAGCTCGGCCGAGTTTATCGGCGACGGGCTTTCTTCGATGACCTTTTGATGGCGGCGCTGGATCGAGCATTCGCGTTCGCCCAGATGAACGTGGCTGCCGTGCGTGTCCGAAAAAACCTGGATCTCTATATGCCGCGGCCGCACGATCGCCTTTTCGATGTAAACCGCATCGTCACCAAAACTCGCCATGGCTTCGGACTGAGACGACTCAAGGGCCGACTTTAGCCCGCTTTCGTCAATGACCAAACGCATTCCCTTTCCACCGCCGCCGGCCGAGGCCTTAAGCATTATAGGGTAACCGAAGGTCGCGGCGGTCTCCTTCGCCTCTTCAAAGTTTCGAAGCGGCTCGGTCGTTCCCGGTACCACGGGAACGCCGGCGGCGATCGCTATCTTACGTGCGGACATCTTTCCGCCCATCGCTTCCATTGCTTCGGGAGTCGGGCCGATGAATGTCAACCCCGCGGACTCAACGTGCCGGACGAATTCTGCGTTCTCTGAAAGGAATCCATAGCCAGGATGTATGGCTTCGGCACCCGACCGCTTAGCGACATCGAGGATATTTTCCCACCGCAAATAGCTTTCCGACGACGGGGCGGCCCCGACGTGAAACGCCTCGTCCGCCATACGGACGTGCAGCGCCTCTTTGTCGGCATCCGAATATACCGCAACCGCGGCGATCCGCAACTCGCGGCATGCACGAATCACCCGGCAGGCGATCTCCCCTCGATTTGCGATAAGGATCTTCTTGAACATTCTTAGAACTTCATCTTCTTCTTGTTCATCTTCTTCTTGTTCATCCTTCTTCTTGTTCATCTTTTTCGTCTTTTTCCGTGGTAATTATTCCTTTTTCTTCCGGTTCTTTGCACTGCCAGGCCGAAAACAAAACCGTCAAAGCTGAAGAACAAGTGGAGCAAAGCGAGATCCTATCAAGCAAGGGTTGAATTTCCCTGGTTCTTCGGATCGTAGCGAACACCGATCTTGGCTCCGGGGGCAAATTTCAACGGATCGCGGCGCTGTTCGTCACTCAAAAGCTCGGACGATTCGAAATCGACACCATTGAGCGAATAGACGTAGAAAACAACCTCGTCACCGTTCGGCTTGGTTTCAGTATCGATAATAACGCCGTCGGTAATTCGGCCGTGCTCGAGCAAATAATCCCGCCGGCCCGCAAACGGATCGGGCTTTTTTCCCAGAAGAAAACTGAATAACCCCATAATTCAATCAACCAGCAGCGGCTCTTTCTTAAACCTAGCCCGCAGCCGGTTTGCCGCCGAAAGTATGGCGGGCCGTTTTATTATCCGGGCTTCAAGCGGCCGTTTTCCCGGAATATCGATAAGGATAAGCCCAAGCAGGATCGTCAAAAGCCCCTGGCCCGGAACACCCGGCAGCGAAAGGACCAGGCCAAGAGCGACCAGAAAAACTCCGAGCAGGTTCTTCATTATCACGGCTCCCCAACGGACGATCCAGCGGCTGTTCGGGAGAAAGTCCTGCTGATAATGAGAGCTGAAATAATTCGCCGGAATGTTGACAAGCACAATGACGATCGCCCCAAAACTGATCGACAGCGACAATAGGAAAAGCCCTACGCCGAGCAGTACCTTGCCGGGCGTTAGCGAATCCCACATCCCTGATAGCCATTCGATCATCACTCAGCGGCGGCGTCTTCAAGCCGGCGAAACTCCTTCCAAATAAAATACATACGGTGAACAAGGGTCCATACCGACCCGACGGCAAGAACCCAAAGGACCTGCGGCATCCGGTTAAAAAGGAAAAAGTCCGAGTTCCAGTCCCACGTCGAAAGTGCACCGATTATCAGCAATACGATCCGTTCAGGCCGCTGCAAAAATCCTACATTGGCTTTTACCCCAAGCCCTTCCGATCTCGCCGTGGTGTAGCTGACCATTACCGACGCGATCATTCCTACACCGGCAAGCGTTACATTTAGCAAAGAGTGCTGGCGCGAGTTTCCGGCGTAAAATATCATTATGCCAAGAAACGCGACCATGTCCGAAAGCCGGTCGAGCGAGGAATCAAGAAAACCGCCGAACTTTGTAACGTTTCCCGTGAGCCGCGCGACGTTGCCGTCCAGCATGTCAAAGATGTTGGCGATAATGAGCACTACGCCGGCCCAGAAAAACTCACCAAAGCCAAACAAAACACCGCACCCGACATTAATGCAAACGCCGATCGCCGTAAGAATGTTTGGGTGAACACCGGCCGACGCCAAACCCCGAACCATCGAATTGATAATCCGCATTGCTCCCCGGCCTATACTCTCTCCAAGCATCTCAATGGTTTGACGTTGGCGAACGATGATCCAACGCTCAATTGCAGCCCGCTCCCGCGACTAAAGATTAACTATCCATTCACAAACCAAAGCAAGCTGATCGTCCTTCGTCAAATTCGCCGCCCTGCTCAAAATTCCCTTCTCAAGCTGCCCAACGATCTCAACCGCCATGCTCCGTTCGATCGCCGCTCCGATGAAAAAAGTAGGTGGAATCAACCGTTGGCTCTGAAAATGTGTCCGCGCACGAGTCAGTGCAGTATCCGCGGTTTTCCAGTGTTCGTCCGCACCGGCGGGATCAATTCCCCCTTTCAATTCTCCGATAGCGACGTACCTTGAGTTTTGAATCAGCAGTGAGCGATTATTGCCATGCCAATCCGCGGGAACCGCGTCAAGAAGCACCAGATCAACATTTTTGTCGATCAATGGTACTTTCACATTATTTAGTAAAAGCCTATCTCGCCTGCCCACTCGCCAATGAAGAGCATTCATAAGTTGCTCAACATTTGTCTCAACCGCTGGCCCCGAACTCCATTTTCCTGTTTTACGATTTTTCCATGAATACTCAATGCCGGCGAGGGAAAGTACGGATAACAGGCACCGCAAGAATTTTCTGTCTCCGAGCGCACCCGCCAAGTTCCTGGCACTGCCGCCAATCGCATCACCCTTTGTAAGCAAATATCGGTAAACAAGTTCGTCGGCAAAATTCGATCCCGCTGGCTCCAAAAAGCGTTCAATCAGTCCCAGGATTGCTTCGTCCTTGTCGTCGTCGCTTAACCACTTCAGCGCTTTGTTCGAAAGACCTGAAGCGGCAAGAAGTCCATTCCTGACGCCCTTCATTGCCAGCAACTCGCGCGGTTCCCTTGCCTGATTTGCAAATACCTTTAAGGCTTTCGCTTCCTCAACATACTGGGACGCCATCAAGTTCTTCTCAAGAGCCATCGCGATGAAACCAGCTCGCGTTTCCTCTCTTGACGTCAAAAGATCATCAGCCGTGAGTTTTGCGGGTGAATTTTTTATTTTTTTCGCCATACGTAAACGCACTTGCGCACTTCGGTGCGCCCGTAGGCTCCCATTTGCTGGCTGCTGTTTCCTTTTCCGCGTGGCAAGACAAAGATCTTTTCGATCTCAAAACCGAAGTTTTCGGCAAAATCGGAGAGTATAAGATCGACTGGAACCTCTTCGCCGCCATATCTGACATTATCGTTTACCATCACGCAATAACCGCCGATGCGGGTAACTCTCGCCAGTTCGTAAATTACAAAGCACAGTTCAAGAAAATAGTTCCGGACCATTCTCGGAATATTGCTATTGTTGAGCCTTTCCTTCGCGTTCAAAGTGGCAAGAATTGCGTTGACTTCATCCATGGCGTCGCAAGAGTCATAAACTCGCAGAACACTTTCGAAGACTCCTGCTTTATCGATCGTATCGTAGCTAAGTCGAAGTGCTTCAATCTTGTCTTTGTTCTCGACCGTACATGAAAGCATTGTCTGTCGGAGTTGTCTTACCTCATCGCTATCCAGTCCAAGATAGACCAACTCGAGCGCATAGGTTCGGGTGTAATCGTACCTATTGCAATAAGGGGGAGATGTTACAACAAAATCAAAAAAATTATCGGCAAAATTCGGCAGCTCTTTTAGGCAGGAACCCTCGATTATCCTTATTGGTTTGGTGTCGTCTGTCGTCGTATTTAATTCTTCGAATAAAAATGGATTCGCCGAATCATTCAAATCTTCGACAATTTGGTTAAGTTTGTTGAAGACCGCTTCATCGAACGAGTAGATCTTTCCTTTATCAAACAATTTTCCTGAAAGTGTTCGCTTTGAACGATGATCCCACCGTAAATACTGGCCATCTTTTCTGGTGAAGCTAATTTCCTCAAGAACCGCCAGGCCGGCCAAACGCAAAGTTGTTTGGAGAGATTTGGGCTCCACCGTGTCGCAGAAAGTGAGGTACCGATTAAGTTGGTGTTCTGACTCATCAGGAAAAGCATCTTTTGTGATAGAAATGTGTTCGATCTTTTGTTCGAATCCTTTGAACTCCCCCAAACATTCCGGAAGCGTGTCAACAAAATCTGCAAGTTGAGCTGGTTGCAGGCCAATTATCGCCTCGCGGGCTTTCATGATGAAAGTGCCGACGGGCAACAGCTCGACACCGTAAGACTCCCATCCGAGCTCCCGGCCGGCGAAAAGGGTTGTTCCAGAACCTGCAAACGGGTCAAGCAGCTTTCCGGGTTTGTTCGAATACTCCGAAAGAAAGTGCTTAACGAGGTCCGCCGAAAAGCCTTCTTTGTACTTAACCCACCGATAAATCGGAGACAATTTGCTGGTCTGAAAACTGACCCCTTGCCGGCTTAGATGAAGCGCGACTTCGAGTTTTGTCTTGAGCCGATCATAGAGCCTTTGGCGCTCGGTCGGAAAAAGTCTAACTGCTTGTGGACTGTGTAAATCGAGCATCTTGAAGTTTGCAAATTAAACCTATTGATTCCGAATTAGTCATCTGCGGCGTCGTGTATTGTCCGAAGCCTGTGTATCTCAAAAGTCCGCCAGCCGTTTGGCGTTTTTACCTTTACCTCGTCGCCTTCTTCCTTCCCCATCAGGGCCTGGCCGATCGGGGACACGGTTGAGATCAACCCGTTGTCGGGATCGCTTTCTTCCGAGGTGACCAGGCGGTAGGTTACCTTTTCTTCTTTTTCAAGATCGTACAAAACCACGTTCGAACCATAAGCGATACGGTCGGTCGGTATCTTTGACAGATCGATGGAATCCACCTCGATCAAACGCTGATGGAGCTGGCTGATGCGGGCCTGGACCATCGTTTGGCGCTCCTTGGCGGCCTTATATTCGGCATTTTCCTTTAGATCGCCGAATTCCCTTGCGTGCTGAATGTCCTTGGGCAATTTGAAATGCAGTTCGTGTTCGAGAACCGCGAGTTCGTTTTGTAGCTTCTTTTTTACTGCTTCCATAAAAATTTATTTCGCCTCTTAAGCAAAGCTTATCTCCTTTGGTGCGGCGAATGATATGCCTATATCACGGGCCGTGCGGACAAGCTGGCCGTCGATCGGGACTGTTTTGATATTGGCACACGCCTCGGACAACGGCACCGTGACGATGGTCCCGGCCTGGAGGGCGACCATTTTGCCCGTCTCGCCGTCGGCAAGAGCCCGCACGGCACAGGCCCCAAAATTTGTTCCGAGCATTCGGTCGAACGCATTTGGGCTGCCGCCCCGCTGAAGATGTCCCAGCACGACGCACCGCGACTCTTTCCCTGTTATCTGCTCGATGCGCTTTCTAACATATTCTCCGACGCCGCCAAGCCGCAGTTCCTGCGTGTCCGAGTAAATTTCTGATTTGCCGACCTCTTTGGCACCTTCCGCAACGACGATATTCGTGAACCGTGAACCGGCCTTTTCTCGTGCAAGTACCTTTTGAGCAACAGATTCGAACGAGAACGGTATCTCCGGGATCAGGATCACGTCGCCGCTGCCCGCCAGGCCGCAATGGAGGGCGATCCAGCCCGTATTTCGTCCCATTACCTCAAGCACCATCACGCGGTCGTGCGAGGCGGCGGTTGTGTGAAGCCGGTCGAGGGCCTCGGTCGCTATGTCGATGGCGGTCATAAAACCGAACGTCAGTTCGGTTGCCGCAAGGTCGTTATCAATGGTTTTCGGCACCCCGATGATAGGGAAACCGCGTTTGTGAAACTGTTCCGCGATCGCCAGCGTTCCTTCGCCGCCGAGCACGATCAGGGCTTCAATACCCAAAATATCGAGGTTTGCAAGCGCCTCGCCGATCGGCATTTCGGGAAATGTGGCCTGCCCGTCAACCATTTGCACAAAGCTGCCCCGGTTGCGGGTGCCGAGGATAGTTCCGCCGCGCGGCAAGATTCCGCTAACGTTTTTCAGCGTCAGCTTCATCGTGTGAGTTTCGCCTAAGATCCCTTCGAAACTGTCCTCGATGCCGATGCACGTCATACCGTAAGCACCGATCGCGGTCCTTACAACTGATCGAATAACGGCGTTCAGGCCGGGAGCGTCACCGCCGCCGGTAAGTATGCCGATCTGTTTATACATAGAAAACCTGACGCTATTTTAAATTAAAACCCGCAAAAGTTAAAAAACGCATCTTCCTTTGCCGATTCTCGGTTAGCCGTGCAAAAACTAAAAAACGAACCCGTGTAGAGTCCGTCAGTTAATGATCGCAGGCCGAACCCTTACAGGGGTTCATTTCCTGGCAAAAACCTGCTGAGAGAGCCGTTTGGCCTCAGGAATAGCATCCACAGCCTTTAGCACCTGCGGGTCCGATTCAAGCAAGACCTGAGATCCGGCCTCGTTCGAATGCGTCGCGGTTGCAAGTTCCTCACGAACACGGGTCTTCGCATGATCCGCAAGCGCGTTTATGTTCTCAGCCGTTAACCCGGAATCCTTTGCCCCGGCGGTAAATTGCCTGAACGCCTCAAAAAGCCTGTCATTTACCTGAATGCTTTCCGCGGGAAATGTGAGCCTGTGGTCCTGCTTTTCTATCCGGCTGTTTTCCAGCCCGGCGATCTTGCCGGCCACAAGCTGGCGGACAAAGAAGAACGCTGCTTCATTTATTCGAAAACGGAGAGCACTGTTCTCGGTCGACGGTTTTGCGACGACATCGGGCTCGATGCCGCGTCCGCCATAAAGCACGCGGCCGTTGGCCGTGGCTACCGCCTCTCCGGCCGGTTTCGGCTTTCCATCCTCGTCGCCGGAATCGGTGTGAGAATAATATTCGTAGATCGAACCGTTTGAGTAATCCCGCTGAAGCGAACGTCCGAACGGGGTGTAATACCGGGCCATCGTCAGTGTTAGGCCGGTTCCGTACGGCAGCGGAAATACCCGCTGGACGAGGCCCTTGCCAAAGCTGTCAGTCCCGACCACCACGCCGCGGGAATAATCCTGGATCGCCCCCGCAACGATCTCGGATGCCGAAGCCGAGCCGCTGTTGATCATCACCACGAGCGGAAAATTATGAGTATTGCCGTTGGTGGAACGCATCTCTTCGGTGGTTGCGTAACGCGACCGGCCCTTTACCGAAACAACGGTCTGGCCGCCCGGAATAAATCGGCTCACAACCTCGATCGCCTGCGGTAGAAGCCCGCCCGGGTTGCCTCTCAGATCAAGCACCAAGCTCGTCATGCCCTGTTTCTCAAGGGCGGCGATCGCTTCATCCAATTCGGCCGCTGTTGTTTCCTGAAAACCGCCGACCAGGCCGACGTATCCCACGCCGTTCGGCAGCATAAAGTAGCTGCGGATCGACGGCAGCGGAACACCGCCCCGCACAATCTCGAAATCAAGCGGTTTGGCGGCGGCCGGCCGTTCAATTTTGACTTTGACCGGCGTATTTCTTTCGCCTCGGACATTCTTCGAAACCTCGGCGCTTGTCCACTCGGTCGCATCCTTTCCATCGACCTCCAAAAAACGGTCGCCGTACCGCAGCCCGGCCTTGTCTGCCGGCGTATTCGGAACTACGGACTGGACGTAAACGCCATCGCGATGCTGCAAAATTGAAACGCCGATTCCGTAGAACTGTGACGCCTGCTCTTCATAGAGTTTGCGAAACTCTTCGCGTGTAAAGAAACCCGAGTGCGGGTCAAGCGTCCAAAGCGTGCTCTGGATCGAACTTTCCGAGATCTTTTCGTAATCGACCGTGCCGATATAACTTTTGTCGATGACATCAAGCGCCTCGCGATAGTCTGAAACCACGCGGGAGCTTGTCAACTCATTGCTTGCGGACGTCTTTGCAAGCTTGCCGAAAAGCCCGCCGGTGACCGCACCAAGGGTGATCAAAATTGCCGCACCGATAATAAGTCTTTTTTCCATCAAAACCGCTCTCCGGTCAATATACGAATATATCACAGATTTAGTTGTCCCCGCCCCATTTACGGTTGCCGGGCCGATAGATCAAAACGGCAGGAAACGATTAAAGCCGTGCCTTCGCGAACTGCAAGGCATTTAGTTTGCAAGCAGATTTACTTTTCATCCGCAAGAATCTAACATTTACACTTTGCCCGATGAAACCATATGTTTCCATAGTTGTGCCGGCATACGAGGAGGAAGAGCGCCTCGGGGCGTCGATTCGAAAGATCCTCGCATTTGTGGGCGAGAATGGCGTTAAGGCCGAGTTGATTGTGGTTGACGACGGCTCCCGCGACCGGACCGCGGCTATTGCACGTGAGACTTGCCTCGAATTCAAGGACGCTTCTACAAAGGTCATACGCTACGAAACCAATCGCGGCAAGGGCTTTGCGGTAAAGACCGGTTTGCTCGCGGCCTCGGCCGACATTGCCCTTTTCAGCGACGCGGACCTTTCGACCCCGATCGAGGAGATGCACAACCTGATCGATCCGATCGGAAGCGGCGAATACGATCTGACCTTTGGTTCGCGGGCGCTCGACCGCACCCTGATAGGCACGCACCAGCCATGGCGGCGCGAACAGGGCGGCCGCGTCATGAATCTCATAATCAAGTCAATGTCGGGTTTGCCTTTCTACGACACGCAATGCGGTTTTAAGGCGTTCAACATGACGAAATTCCGCCCGCTGCTCGATCTGATGACAATAGACCGCTTCGGCTTTGACGTTGAGTTTCTTTACGTCGCCAACCATAACGGGCTGCGGTTGAAAGAAATTCCCGTCCGATGGAACAACGTCGAAGGGTCAAAGGTAAGCGTTTTCCGCGACACAAGGCGAATGTTCGCGGAGTTGAGTCAGATTCGTCGAAACGCAAAAAACGGCGTGTACGAAATACTAAAAAATCGTTTATAATTTCAGAATGACGGAAACAACTTACAGAACACGGGCGAACGAAGTCGGCCAGGCTCTGATTGACAGTATTAAAAAGATGTATGGTGATAAAGAGATCGAGATAATCGTTATTGAACAGGAAGACGAAACGGATTTTCTGTTAAAATCACCGGCGAATCGGGAACAATTGCTTCAAGCGGTCGAAGATATTAGGAACGGCCGCAATCTCGTCACGCCTGATCAGGAGCAGTTTCGATGAAAGACGTTGTGTTTCATCGCCTTGCCTTTGAACAATACGGCGATTGGGCACTGACAGACAAGAAACTATTTCGTCGCATTCATAGAATAATCACCGAAACCGCCCGCGATCCCTTTTCCGGCATCGGAAAGCCGGAGCCGTTAAGAGGCGATCTTTCTGGATTCTGGTCAAGGCGAATCGACGAGAATCATCGGCTCGTTTATCAAATTACGGAATCGCAGATCATCATTGCCTCCTGTAAAAATCACTATCCGTGACAGCCAAACTAAACGTAAACATCGACCACGTCGCCACTATCCGCGAAGCGCGCAAGACGATCGAGCCGAGTATTGTTTCCGCGGCGGTCATCTGTGAGCAGGCGGGGGCAAACGGCATTACGGTACATCTGCGGCAGGACCGGCGGCATATACAGGACCGCGACATCGAACTGCTGCGGGATGTCGTCACGACCTATTTGAACGTTGAAATGGCGGCTACGGACGAGATGGTCGGAATCGCCCTGCGAACCAAACCCGACGCTGTTTCGCTTGTGCCGGAAAGCCCTAACGAGATCACGACCGAAGGCGGCCTTGACGTGGCGGGCAATTTGGACGGCGTCAAAAAAGCCGTTGAAGCATTGCGGGCCGCCGGTATTTTTGTCAGCATTTTCATCGACCCCGATACCGGTCAGATAAATGCGGCAAAAAGTGTCGGGGCACAGCAGGTTGAACTTTGCACGGCCGAATACGCCGAGTTGACGCTGAGTTCCCGAGCTGCCCACGGCGAAGGCGAACAACGAGCCGCCGCCGAGATCGAACGTGTCCGAAAAGCCGCAGTCCACGCAAAAAGGCTCGGGCTAATAGTCGCCGCCGGCCACGGCCTCACCTACCGCAACATCGGAGCCCTCGCCGCAATCCCCGAAATAACCGAGTTCAACATCGGTCACAACATAATATCGCGTGCGGTTTTTGTAGGCCTGAATCAGGCGGTGCGGGAAATGATCGATAGGATCGAGAAGTAGCTTCTATATCTGAACTCACCCATTTCCAGGGCGTCGGTGAAGTCTCCTTCGCAGCCAGCTAAATCCGAAAACGACTACTGCGTTCACTCCGATAAGTGCGAACACAACCAAATATTGCATATACGCCGACTCCCCGCGTAAGACGTGTAGAACGGTTTAGTCAAAAGAACACCGAGGATGTGCGTAAAATAGAACAATAACATGCCGTAAAACCCGACGGGGTCCGGTGAAAAATGAATACAAAAATAGAAAGCCCCAGCTAAAATGAAGTAAATCATCGCATTTGTTACGGCTTTCTTCACTCAAACAAATTCGCTCCGATCCCTACCTCGCACGATTCGTGAGCCTTTCCTTAAATCTCAATTTTCACCCCGTGATGCAACCTTTTATAAGTTCGAGCGTTCTCAGGATAACAACTTTCTTTATTCAGGAGAAAATTCAATGAAACGCAGGCGATGGTTACCCGTATTAGTGCTGGTCATATTCTGCCCGGCTATTTTTGCGCAGGAGCAAAAGGAAGATGAGGCGGCGAAAGAAAAGCAGCGGCGGCAGATGGTGCTGTTCGAGAGCGTTTTGGCCGAAGCCAGAGAGTTTCGATTACCCGAAAACCGGGCAGTGGCCTATGCAAAGCTGGGCAGCCGCCTGTGGGACATCGACCAAAAGAGGGCGAGAGATCTGTTCCATGACGCGGTAAATGAGCTGATCGGCGCCCAGACAGCAGCCGAAGCGGCCCGAAAGACGGGCTCTCAGAACGACCTTTTAACGGGCCAGTCCACCCGCCCGCAGCTGCTCCAGACCATCGCCGCCCGAGATGCCGAATTTGCCCTTCAAAGCCTCTTTAAAACGCGTCCCGCTCTTATTGAAAAGGCCATCGCCAATTCTGGATCCCGCGATCCGAGGATACGAAATTATCCGGGAAACGATCTGAATTACGCGCGTGGCGAGCAGCAGCTTGAACAAACGCTTATCAGAATGGCGGCGGACCAAAGTCCCGAAAAGGCCATTGCGCTGCTCAAATCGGCATTGAAGAGCGGCGTGACGGGTGAAACTTTCAACCTGCTGAAAAAGCTTTTCGAAAAAGACCCGGCTGCGGCCAACGATCTGGCAGCGGAAGTTGCCGGCCAGCTTGCTCGAAAATCATTTTTGGTATCAAATCAGCCCGACTATCATTCGATCCAGATCGCGACCTCGATCCTTTCAGAACACGTCCGCGAACGCCCCGCAGCCGAAAAGGTATTACAGTTTGACGCGTCGCAGATGAGATCGCTCGCCGAGAAGCTGACCTCTTTTTTGATCGAACGCGGCGGTCAATACGGTTACGGGCTCGGACCGCAAATCATTCAGATAGCCGAAAAACTGGCCCCGTCAGCGGTCGAGAAACTAAAAGAAGTCGAAAAGGCGCTTCCGAGGCGCGGTTTTCACGGCGTTAGCCGGGACCCGGAATTGGCCAAGCTGCTTAACGGTGAAACTCCCATTGAGGAAATGCTTGCCGGAGCGGCCAAGCTTCCGGTCGAATCGCGGATGCAGGTCTATCAACAGGCGGCCAATAAACTCGCCGGCTCAGGAGATTTTACCAGCGCCCGATCCCTTCTAAGTGAGCATTTCTCCGGCGACGCCCTCGAAAACGCCGAGAACAGCCTTAATTGGACATATTCGCAGCACCTTATTAACGCAGGGCGTTTTGAAGAGGCAGAGGCACTTATCGACGAGTTTCCCGATTCGAACAGGATACAAGCGTTGATTTCCCTCGCCAATTCGGTCTTTGGCCGTGACACGGAGAAATATAGATCCTATGCGGTCGCTCTCCTTGAAAAAGCCCGCTCACAGCTGCCGCCAAAGCCGGAAAATAACAATGAAATGTCTCAATTAATGCAGGTGATCGGCGCCTATTCGCGTATCGCACCGCCGGAAGCGTTCCGATTGTTCGAAGGCCTGATCCAGCCGATAAACGACGTAGCCGAAGCCTCAGTTATTGTCAGCGGTTTTCAGGGCGGATACAGCGTACGTCAGGGAGAAACGCTTATTTCGCAGGGACATAGCCCAGGTATCTATTTTGATCTTTCGATCTTCAAAAGCCTTGCCGAATCGGATTTTGACCGGACCCTAAATATGCTCGGAGGCTTTTCGCGGCGCGAGATGAGAGTGAATATCAAGCAGCAGCTTTTGGATTCGTTATAGATGGCTCCTCATCGTGAGGACCAAAATTGTACACCGATTTCGCTAGTTCAGGACAGCTTTTAATGCCCTTCCGGTGTGTGATTTCCTGACGGCGGCAACATCCTCCGGCGTCCCTGTTGCGACCACGCGGCCGCCGCCCGAGCCGCCTTCGGGGCCGAGATCGATGATGTAATCGGCCGATTTTATGACATCGAGGTTGTGTTCGATAACGATGACCGTATTGCCGGTATCGACCAATCTTTGGAGCACTTCAAGCAGCTTGTGGACATCGGCAAAATGCAGCCCGGTTGTCGGTTCGTCCAAAATGTAAATGGTTTTTCCGGTCGCGCGTTTTGAAAGTTCTTTGGCAAGTTTTATCCGCTGGGCTTCGCCGCCGCTCAAGGTCGTCGAAGATTGCCCGATCTTTACGTAACCCAGCCCGACATCCAGCAGCGTCTGAAGTTTTTGCTTGATGGCCGGAATATTTTCGAGGATCGGAAATGCATCCTCGATCGTCGTGTCCAGTATGTCGGCGATCGACAGCCCTTTATATTTGACCGCCAAAGTTTCGCGGTTATAACGCTTGCCGCGGCAGACGTCGCACGTTACATAAACATCGGGAAGAAAATTCATCTCGAACCGCTTCAGCCCGTCGCCTTCGCACCCCTCGCATCTCCCGCCTTTTACGTTAAAAGAAAACCGGCCCGCCTTGTAACCGCGAACGCGCGATTCGGGCAGCATTGCATACAATTCACGCAGCGGCGTGAACAGGCCGGTATAGGTGGCCGGATTCGACCTCGGCGTGCGGCCGATCGGCGTTTGATCGATCTCGATTATCTTATCGACGAGATCAAAGCCCTCGATCTTATCGTGCGCAAGCGGCTCCGGCGACGACCTGTAAACATGCCGGTATAGTGCCGGATAGAGGATCTCCTCAACCAGCGTTGACTTGCCCGAGCCGGAAACACCTGTAACAACCGTGAAAAGGCCGATCGGAAAATCGACATCGATGTTGCGCAGGTTATGTGCCCGGGCACCTTTGACCTTAAGCCGGTTTCCGTTGGGCAAACGGCGTACATCCGGAACATCGATCTTCAATTTGCCGGACATATACTGTCCGGTCAACGAGCCGGGGTCCTTCTCTATCATCTTCGGCGGGCCGGTCGAAATTACCTCGCCGCCGTGCGAACCCGCCAGCGGCCCAAGGTCGATAACGTAGTCGGCATGCTCGATCGTTTCCTGATCGTGCTCAACAACCAGGACAGTATTTCCGAGGTCGCGGAGCTGCTTTAGCGTCTCAAGAAGCTTTTTATTGTCTCGCGGATGAAGCCCGATGCTCGGTTCGTCCAGCACATACAGCACGCCGCGAAGCTGCGAGCCGATCTGCGTCGCCAGCCGGATCCGCTGTCCCTCGCCGCCTGATAGGGTCGCCGACGCCCGGTCGAGCGAAAGGTAGCCAAGGCCTACGGCCGCAAGAAAACGAATGCGCCCCTTTATTTCCCTTAGCACTAGCCCGGCGATCTTTTCATCACGGGCATTCAGGCTAACTTCATCGAATTTTTTTACAAGCTCGTCAACGGGCATTGCGGTGTAATCCGCGATACCGATACCGTTTATCTTAACGGCAAGGCTTTCCGGCTGCAGGCGGCTGCCGTTGCATTCAGGACACTTGACCGGTGCAATAAGCTCCTCAAGCGCGGCCCTTGTCTTCTCGGACGGCGGATTTTCCATCCGGTCGCGCATCGCACGCAAAGCTCCCGGCCAAACCCGCTCGATCTTGTATGCACCGTGAGTAAACGTCAGGCGGCGTTTCGTACCATGAAAAAAGGCGTCGCGAATTTCCTGGGGCAGATCTCCAAACGCAGTTTCGAGCAGAGCTTTTTGGGCGTCTAATTCGGCCGAAGGCGCGCTTCCTGTCGATCGTGTTTTAGCCTTTTTCCTTCCTCGCTGTTTCTGCGTCGCAAGGTTTACATTCTTCGGCGGCTCCAGCTTGTCGCCGCCTGTGAACTTTTCGATGATCGCAACCAACGCCGCGTGAAGAAATTTCGAACCCGCGGTGTCCGCTTCCGCAAGAAACGTCATTTTCCCAGCCGAGATGCTTTGATCGGGCACGATCTTATTGGCGTCGATCTCCATAACAGTGCCGATACCGTTACACCGCTTGCAGGCCCCGTATGCCGAGTTGAATGAGAATGAGCGCGGTTCAAGTGCGGCGATATTCACGCCACAGTTAACGCACGCCATCCGTTCCGAGTACAGCTTTTCCTCGCCGTCAATGACAGAAACAAGTACGGCCCCGCCCGAGAGCCTGAGCGCCGTTTTCACGCTCTCGGTTATGCGTTCGTTGACATCGTCCTTGATCAAAAGGCGGTCAACAACAACTTCGATCGTGTGGTTTTTCCGCTTATCCAGCACGATCTCCTCGTCCAATTGTCGTATCTCGCCATCAACGCGGCCGCGAACGAAACCGTCCTTATGCAGCTTTTCAAGCTCTTTTTTGAATTCGCCCTTTCGCCCGCGGACTATCGGAGCAAGCACCATCACGCGTTCGCCCTCGGGCAAACTGACGATCCCGGAAACGATCTGCTCGACCGATTGTCGCGTTATTGGAGCTTCGCATTGTGGGCAATGAGGCTGGCCGACCGAAGAAAATAGAAGACGCAGGTAATCGTAGATCTCGGTAACTGTCCCGACCGTTGATCGGGGCGAGCGGGAAACCGTTTTCTGCTCGATGGATATGGCCGGGCTGAGCCCTTCAATCGAATCTACGTCCGGTTTTTCAAGCTGGTCAAGGAATTGCCGTGCATAGGCCGAAAGCGATTCGACATAACGCCGCTGGCCCTCAGCATAGATCGTGTCGAACGCCAGCGAAGATTTTCCCGAACCCGACAGCCCGGTGATAACTGTCAGTTTGTCACGCGGTATCTCGACATCTATGTTTTTCAGATTATGCTGGCGGGCCCCGCGAACGGTAATTTGCTTGATACTCATGACAGATACAAAATGCGTCTATAGCCGAAACGAGTATTTTAACAAATTTGCAGCGTCATGCAGAACCCCGCACCAGTTTTCCGGAGAGCCCGCGCAGGCTTCTTCATTCATAACAGATGCAGAACCGCAAACAGAGCAGTGATCGAGATCACTATCCACAATAAAACCCCTTGAATGAGAGGCCGGACGCCGACCTGCTTAAGCGTTTCACGCGAAAGGCTTGCGCCGATCAGGAAAAGCGTCAGGATCATACCGGTTTTCGCAAGATTGACGATGGCGTCAAAAATGCTCGGTGGAATTTCTGCCGGTGCGTAGGTCCGTAACACGGTCGCCGCCAGGAATAGGAAAATAAACCAAGGAACCACAAGTTTCGTCTTTGCCCCGCTATCCTTATCGCGATAAATATAAGCAAAAAGCAGGGCCACGGGCGCGATCCATAGTGCTCGTGCGAGCTTTACGGTCGTGGCTATGGCAAGGGCTTCCGGGCCGTACGTGTTCGCCGCTCCGACAACCGAACTTGTGTCATGAATAGCGATCGCCGACCACACGCCGAACTGACTCTGCGAAAGTCCCAGAGCATGCCCGATGATCGGAAAAAGAAAGAGGGCAACCGAGTTCAGTACAAATACCGTTCCCAACGAAACGGACATCTCACGCGAACCTGCATTTATTGCCGGACCGACCGCCGCGATCGCACTACCGCCGCAAATGGCCGTCCCCGACGAGACAAGAGTCGATGTTTTCGACTCGATATTGAGAAACCTTCCAACAAAATATCCGAGAATAAGTGTGCCGAATATAGTCGCGATCGTAAACAAGATCCCGTCGCGTCCGGCCTTTAGCACCGCCGACAGATTCATTCCAAACCCAAGCAGCACCACCGACGCCTGAAGCAGATATTTGGTCGGTTTACCGCCGAGCGACGGGAATGGATTGCCGACCGTGAAAGCGAGAATAAGACCCAGAGCCAGTGCCGCCGGCGGCGAGCCATACGGGCTGAGACAGAAAAGAATGCACGCGATAAATGCGATCTTTGAAAGGGACATTGCGGGCATGAAGAAAAGCGGATTCTTGTGAAAAACCAGGCAAATATTATTCTGTATTTCGGAAAAAGTGATAGCTGAAAACTGAAAGTCTTAAATTATCACCTAATATCTATCACTTTTCACCTATTCCGACCAAAAATCTCTGCACAGCCTATCAATCCGTCAAGCTCTACCTAAGAACCCCGAACACCTTGCGCAGCAGGCTGGTTGTCCGTCCGATCGGATCTTTCCGGATCTTTTTTTCTTCGTCGGCAACGAGAAGAAAAAGGCCGTCAAGGGCTTTTTGCGTAACATAGCCGTCGATATCGGTCGCGTCTTTTCCAAGCAAGGCCGACGCAAACCCATAATTGCCGACCATTTCCTTATACTGCTTTGTTACTCCGGTCTTTTCAGTAAACTCCTCGACGATCGGCCGGAACTTCTCGCGGAGCGTTTCCTCGCTTGTCCGGCGGAAAAACTGAGTGGCCGAATCATCGCGTCCGCTGAACAGGATCTTCCTCGCGTCGTCAAAGGTCATTTGCTTGATCGCATCGACAAACACATCGATGGCCACAGGCACTGCCTCCTCGGCAGCGTGGTTCATCGAGGCGACAAATTCATCTACCTTTTTTCCCTGCCCCGCAAACCGAAGGCCTTTTTCGACCTTTCGCAAGGTGCTCGGAAGCGGAATTTTTACACGCGGATTGCCGAGATAACCGTCCTCCCTGCCAAGCGAATTGATGGCAAACTTAACGCCATTTCCCAGAGCTTCTTTTAAACCGCTCGATATCTCGTTATCGGAAACGGATGTTGACCGCCGCGTCTGAGCCGACCCAACAGCTGCAAATACAACAACGGTGACGAGTGTCGATAGTGCTAGCGTTCGCTTGTTCATTTTCTCCTGGATCCCCGCGGAAATTACTTGGCCTTCCCTTGATTCGCCACCGCCTGCTGTGCCGCAGCGATCGCTTCGGCGTCACCGAGATAATAGCTTTTTGTGGCCTTTAACGCGTCATCCAGCTCATAGACCAGCGGGATGCCGGTCGGAATATTGAGGCTACGGATCTCGTCATCGGAAATGTTGTCGAGGTATTTGACCAACGCACGCAGACTGTTGCCGTGGGCCGCGACTATGAGCCGTTTGCCATCCTTTACCTTCGGCAAGATCTCTCCTTCAAAATATGGAACGACGCGGGCCACTGTGTCTTTTAAACATTCCGTCGCCGGAAATTTGCCGGCGTCGATCGCACAATAACGAGCATCCTTGCCCAACCACCGTTCGTCCGTCTGTTCCATTGCATTTGGCGGAATGTCATAGCTTCGCCGCCAAATATTCACCTGCTCCTCGCCGTACTGAGCGGCGGTTTCGGCCTTGTTCAATCCCTGCAAAGCGCCGTAATGCCGTTCGTTCAAAAGCCACGACTTTGTCTCGGGGATCCACATCAGGTCCATCTCGTCCAGGATGATCCAGAGCGTCCGTATCGCCCGCTTCAAAACCGAGGTATAAGCCTCGTCAAAAACAAAGCCTTCTCTTTTCAGCAGCTCCCCCGCGGCCTTCGCCTCGACCCTTCCCTTCTCGGAAAGATCGACGTCCTTCCAGCCCGTAAAGCGGTTCTCTTTGTTCCATTGGCTCTCGCCGTGACGGATCAGTACTAATTTGTGCATAACTGATTGTTGTTTAGTTTTTAATCTTTATAGTTTTGAACAATTCATCGAACTCTTTGCTGCAATCGTTGTTGGGGGTCTGTCCGTCAATAAAATTAACCTGGACAAAGTAGCCTCGAATCGGTATCGCGTAAATTGTAGTTCTCGGCTTCAGAATCTGTCCATCTTTCCGTTTAACCGAGTACGCGAATGTCATTTGTAGAGAACGAATTCCTGAAATTTCTATTTCGCTCGGGTTCGAAATAAAAACGAAATCATCGAACGCACTTCTGATCAGGCTTACGCTATTTGTTAACTCCCGTTTGAAAACGGAAAAATTATTCGTCGACTTCCTGCGAACGTTCACCGTAATCGTCGGGATCAATCCGGTGACCGTTGACGGATCATGTTTCGAGAACGTCCGAATTGCAATGTCTCCCTGATGATTTTTGATTATCGCATCAATCTTGTCGGAATCATCTAACGACTTGATATTTTCAATTAAATTTGATCTTGTCTGCGAAATCCAATTGACTGGTTCCTGCATCGAGAACCCGAACGGTCTCATCTCGAATCTTGCTTGGGAGAAATGGGACAGGCTGCAGCAAGAGATGATCAAAATCAATACAATATGTTTCCGCATCCTTTTAATTCCTCTGTTCAGTATCGAATATCTTATGCTCCTAGCGGCGATGTCAAAAGGTCTTTCGCTTCCCCGACCAAATATAGCGATCCCGTGACAAGGACAAGCCCGTTCGATGATTTCACATTTTTAGCCTTAGCAAGAGCTTCAATTACGGACTCCGTCTGAAAAACACTGTCCGCATACACATTTGAAGGCACATACGCCGATAATTGCTGGGCGGTCAAAGCTCTTGAATTTTCCGGACGCGTCAAAACGATTTTCTCAGCTCGCGGAAAAAGCAGCTCCGCAATCTCGGCGACATTTTTTTCTTTCATAGCGCCGAAAACCAGAGTAATCGGTTGAGTGACAAAATCATCGAGAAAGGCGATCAAAGCCCGTACCCCGCCAACATTATGTGCTCCGTCAAGAAGGAAACCGTCAAAAAATTCCAGCCTTCCCGGATGCTCCGCTGTTTCCAGACCGACGCATATGTCCATGTTAGAAATATCGAAGCCTTCATCCTGCAGGATTTCTGCGATGCCGACAGCGACGGCCGCATTTTCGAACTGATGACGGCCCAACATCTTCCAAAACTCCATTGAGGAGTAGCTCGCCTTCGCCGTGGTTATCGAACCAGATAGGACAGGAAACGTTATAGGTTCATCAGCTATGTTCACGTCGGTTGACGCCCAAATTGGTTCGACACCGATTTCTCTGCATCGGCCTATGAATACGCGTTCGATATTTTTATTCTGATGAGTAAGTACAACCTTCGAGTCGGCACGTATTATCGCCGCCTTCTCCGCCGCGATCTTTTCTATCGTATCACCGAGATATTCCTGATGGTCGAGGTCGATGCGGGTTATCGCGGCGATTTCCGGGTTTGCAGCCGTTGTTGCGTCGAACCGTCCGCCGAGTCCGGTTTCTAAAATCGCGAGTTCGATGGCGGCCTCGGCAAACGCGACCAGAGCAATAGCCGTTACCTGTTCAAAGAACGTCGGCGGTGTTTCGAGCGTTCCGTCTGAGACCAGCTTCTCCGCCGCCTCACGCACCCGCGATGCATGTCTGGCAAAATCCTCCTCGCTGATATCAACGCCGTCTATCCTTATCCGTTCCCTGATCGAAATAAGGTGCGGAGAAGTGTAAAGACCGGTCCTGATTCCCGCATGCACGCAAATCGAATCCAGGAAAGCGCAGACCGAACCTTTGCCGTTCGTTCCCGCGACCTGGACCTTTAGAAAGTTATCTTGCGGGCGGCCAAGAGCATCGAGAAGCCGCCGGATATTCTCCAATCCAAGCTTCATCGTCTCGACCTCATTACCGAGCGAGAAAAGATAGCTTTCGGCTTCCTCGAAGTTCAATCCGCTAGCCTCCCGCAAGAAGCCGCCGATGATAATTTATCTGCCCGAGGTGATAATTAAGGTGCGTGGCAAGGTGAGTAAGAAAGAACGCGGTCGCCATCGGCTTGCCGAAAACCTCTAACGGATATGTCGCGGCAAGGTCGTCATCTGACAGTTTTGCCAGCGTCGCCGAAACTTCGGCCAAAGCTGCATCGACACCGGCCAGAAGTTCGGTCTTCGCAAGGCCCCCGGTCGAAAACTCGGCATCGCGGTCGCGAACATATTCTGTGTTACCGAGCACCGCCCCAACGAAGTGCCGCAGATTGCCGGCCAAATGCAGGCTTAAATTGCCGCCCGAATTCGTTACTTCGCCGCTCGTTTTCCAAAGATCGGCCTCGTTCGGATACAGTTCGATCTCCGCCTTAAGGCGTTGAAGGTCGCGATCAAATAAATCTGCCAAGACAACTTTCAACATATCTGATATTAAGCAGCAATGGATTTATTCATCATAAAGTCCAGCATCCGCTCGATCGTTTCCTTCAATTTTCGGCGGTCCACGACCTGATCGACCATTCCGTGCTCAAGCAAAAATTCGCTCCGTTGAAATCCTTTCGGCAGTTTTTGGCGGATCGTTTGCTCGATAACCCGCGGCCCAGCGAAGCCGATCAAGGCTTTTGGTTCGGCCAGATTAACATCTCCCAGCATCGCAAAACTTGCCGTCACGCCGCCGGTCGTCGGATCGGTCAATACCGAGATAAACGGCAGCCTCGCATCGTGCAGCATCGCCAGTGCCGCCGAGATCTTTGCCATTTGCATTAACGACAAAGTACCTTCCTGCATCCGCGCACCGCCCGACGCGGCAAAAATGACAACAGCGCCTCGTTTTTCCATCGCCCGCTCGATCAGCCGCGTTATCTTCTCGCCGACCGCCGAACCCATCGAACCGCCGATAAACGACATGTCCATCGCCCCGGCGTAAACGAGGTGCCCGCCGACCTTCCCCGTGCCCGAAACGATCGCCTCAGGCAACCCGGACGAGGCCTTTGCCGCCTCGATCCGATCCTTGTAAGGCTTGGTATCGACAAATTCCAGTGGATCGGCGGACATCACTTCTTCGTCGAGCCGTTCATAAACGCCTTCGTCAAACAGCGAAGCAAGCCGGTCACGCGCGGGCAGGCGAAAATGGTGATCGCAATGCGTGCAAACCTGAAGCGATTCGACCAGTTCGGGCTTATACAGCGGGTTGTCGCACTCCGGGCATTTTACGAAAATGCCTTCGGTCTTTACGGTCCGCTCTTCGCCGCCCGCCTGATCGTCGATCTTCGGCTTGTCTCTTGTAAACCACGACATAGTAGATTTCGGCTAGATTACCATATGCGGAAGCCCGCACGTTAGCAAGAGAATGCAGAAGCCCGCACGTAAGTAAGGGCATAACATCCAACGCGGCCACGACGCCTTTAAAACGCAAGGGTTTGCACAACCTACCTCAGCACATCCAGCATCTGCGCATGTATCCGCCCATTGCTTGCACAGATCGGAGGCGAATAAATGCTGAAAGGCGTGCCGTCATAATAGGTCACCGACCCGCCCGCTTCCTCGATCATCAGCTTCCCGGCCGCGACATCCCACGGATTTAGACCTTCTTCCCAAAACCCGTCAAAACGGCCGCACGCGACATAAGCCATATCGATCGCGGCCGAGCCGTCACGCCGGACGCCGCGCGACCTAAGCAAAAATTCCTTAAGGCTTCTCTCAAATTGCGGCACGTCCTTGAAATTATACGGAAAGCCCGTAACTATTAGCGACTCAGACAGTTGCGTCTCCGCCGAAACACTGATCGGCTTGCTGTTCAGGCTCGCACCCTGGCCTTTTTCGGCCGCAAAAAGTTCGTTCCGCGTCGGATCGTACGTCACCCCGATCACGATCTCGCCGTCGTGTTCGAGCGCGATCGTCACGCAAAAGCATGGATAGCCATGTGCGTAATTCGTCGTGCCGTCGAGCGGATCGATGATCCATTTCCACGTATTCTCACCGCCGATCACTACCGCTTCACCCGACTCTTCGGCCAGGATCGAATGGCGCGGATGATAGCTTTTGATCCGCTCGATTATCAGCGCTTCCGAAGCCAGATCGGCCTCCGTCACCAGATTGATGTCGCCTTTTTTCGTGACCGAAGTTATCCGGCCGAATTTTTCCAGCAAAAGCCCGCCCGCATCACGCGCGGTCTGAATAGCAAAATTAAGCATGAAACTATTTTAACCGCAGCGGACACGGAGGGTACCGAGCCAACGCGAAAATTGCTTCTTCCCTCTGTGTTCTCTGTGAACTCCGTGGCAAAGTTTATTTGAGAATTGCGACGATCTCGGTTTGGTGAGGCGCCGTGATGATCGCATTCGTCCCATCGATATAAACATCGATCTCCGAACGGACACCGAACTTTCCGGCAAAATAGATCCCCGGCTCGATCGAAAACGCCGTTCCGGCGATCAACCGCCGCGAATCGCGTGTTTCGAGATTGTCGATATTCGCGCCATTGCCGTGACCTTCCTCACCGATGGAATGGCCGGTCCGATGGAGAAATTCATCGGCATAACCCGCCTTGCGGATCACTCCGCGTGAAACGTCATCCACCTGCGCACCGGTGATCGGCTTGCCGCTCTTGAACGCATCGCGGACCGCTCTCAACGCAGACTGCTGGGCTTCGAAAACAATATTCCAGATCTTTACATACTCATCCGGCACGGTTTCGCCGACATAGCCCATCCACGTTAGATCGGCCGCGGGGGCACGGTCTTTCTTGACCTTTGTCACCGTATCTATCAGGACCAGATCGCCGCGCCTTATCGGAGCACCTTGCCCGGAACGCGGAAAATAATGCGGCGAAGCGGCGTTCGCATTGACAGCAACGATCATCGGCGACGGATTCATTCCCTCTTCACCGTAACGCTTCATCATGAATCCCTGCACATCATTTTCAGTCGTCGGGATGTCAGCATTTATGCGCCGTTTAATTTCCGCAAACGCCTCAAGAATGATCTTCTGCATTTTCACCGCAGCTTCGGTGTGCATCGCAAGCTGTTCGGGCGTCCAAACCGCCTCGAACTGCTGAACAAGATCGGCACTCGAATCGATCTTTACGCCGGTCGAACGGACCATCTCTATCGTTCCAGCGTCAACCCGCGAAATATATGGTATGTCGTTATTCGGCGAATACTGCATCGCTATTCGAACTTCTTTGGCAGCCTTGCCGTTCGAGGTGATCGCCTTTAGGACCTGATCTTTAAGCAGCGACCATTCGCGATAGATCAGCTTTTTGCCCGGCAGCGAATCCAACTGGTCCGGCTCGATCGCGTGGACGACCTTCACCGGCTCGCCGGTTGCGGGAACAAAATAGAACCAACGCCGCGATCCGCCAAGCCTCTCCGTTTTCAATATCCGAGGTGCCAGAATGTCGCTCCCTCGAAAGTCGTAAAAAAGCCAGCCCGTGAAACCTTGTTGGAATAGTGCGGCTTGTATTTCGGTTACGCGTTTTTCCTGATCGGTCGGAGCTTTCTGGAACTCGGACGTCGGGCCATTATCGACCGTAACCGGGTTGGACGGAGGCCCTTTCGAAACCTGCTGGGCTAAACCAACCATCGCCGCCACGAGGATCGCGAATAACACTTTGTATATCCTCTTCATATAAAACCTACCGAAAATACACATCGACATAATCCGTTACCGGATCGCACGGATTATCCATTTGCATCAGCCGCCAATATTTGCGCTTACCGGTTATCTTAAAAATAAACTCGCCCTCACGTGTGCAAGCCTCGCCGCCGTTAATGTGGCTGATCTGAGTGATGATGGTCCCGTCGAACACGAACTCTTTTGCGTCGATCGATTTGATCACTCCATCGACCCTGACGAAATCCGAGTTCCCGCGGCCCTTCTGCTCGCCCTTTATCCTATACACGCCGCGGCTGTTCGTCACATTTGCCGCTCCGAAATAGTCCCAGCTTATCCACTGAAGCGACAGTTTGTGCCGCCCGAGCACCATTTTCGCGGCCGCGGCGTTATTAATGTCGGTTCGCTCTTGCCCAAAACCGTAAACTGCGAGACCGAGAATGATCAACAAAAAGTATTTTCCACGCATAATAATTGATCTCTGCGGATTAGGTGAAAAATGATAGATGATAGCGGAAAGGTGAAATCAAATTATCACTTTTTACCTTTCACTTATCACTTATTCCGAATCTCATGATCCAATCAATACCTTCGGAATAGGTGATAAATGAGAGGTGATAAGTGAGAAAAGGGCTCAACGATTATCACTTTTTACTTTTCATTTATCACTTATTTCGAATTGTTCCCCTATCCTCATTCATTCCTCTTGGCAGTCTTTAAGGACGCGATCAAGAGCTTTTGAAGTTCTTCACAGTCCGTGAGCATTGATTCGGCGTGATCATTATTGATCTGCTCCGAATCCCGCAGCAGTCTCAACAAAAAGTTCGTCCTGAACGCTTCTTTATTTGCGACCGACCATTTTTGAATAAAATCCGCCCGGTTTTCACCCTGCCGGCCTTCCTCGATCAGAAGGCCGATATTTGCGCCCGAATCAAGTCTCTTTCGCGAAAGCACGTATTCATGCTTCTCATGGTTCAGGTATTGACTTAGCCGCACGATCCGCAAGGAAAATTCATAAGACTTGTCGCGTATCAGGTCACTCATCCGCTATCACCGATCACTTATCACCTATTCCGGTTGTCATTTCCCAGCAAACGCCCGGTCAGCGATCCGCAAAAACTCCTGCACCTGGCTGTCCCAGAACTTCCAATTATGAGCACCCGGAAGCTGTCGGAATTCGTGCGGAATTTTCTTTTCGATCAGCAGTGAAACAAAGTCGCGGTTATTCTGGAAAAGGAAATCCTCGGTGCCGCAATCGACATAAATGAACGGCAGTGTTTTCACCTTTTCAGGCGTGACCGCTCGAACTATCTTAAAAAGGTCGTTGCTGCTGCGAACGTCGCTGCCCGCTTCACCAAAGATCCCGTTGATCGACTTCATGAACGCGGCGTCACGCGTCCCTTCGGTAAAACCCGCAACCCCAAGCGCACCGCTGAATGAACCGGCCAGAATGAATTTGTCGGGATATTTGAGTCCGAATTTCAACGCCCCGTATCCGCCCATCGAAAGCCCGGCGATCGCCCGCTTGTCGCGAGCCGTCATCGTCCGGAACTTTTTGTCGATCTCGGGAATCAATTCCTGAATAATATAGCTTTCATACTTGTCGTTCGGGACCGCAACGCTATCCGTGTACCAGCCGTTGTCGCCTTCCGGAGTGACAATGATCGCCTTGTAGTCAGCGGCATAATTCTTCAGTTTGGTCAGGTCGGTCCAGTTGTTGTAGTGCCCGGTCAGGCCGTGCAGCAGGTAAATAACGGGATATCCGTCCGGCGTCCGCTGTTTTAAGGCTGAGTAACCCACCGGAAGGATCACACGGTACGGCATTTCCCGGTTCATCAATTTACTGGAAAGCTTGTGCTCCTCAACCGCTGCTCCCGCACCAATACCAGACACGGGGGCTTGTGCCTGAAGAACAGATGCAAACACCAGAAAAATGACAGCCGCGATGGTCCGGTCTAAATACCTTTGCATTTTCATAGTCGAGTTCCTTTATTACTTGAACAGTCCGCCGAACCAGCCGCCTTTTTCTTCATCTTTTGCGGCAATTTGCGCTAGTTCACCCGCATCAAGCCACACGCCGGTGCATTTATCGCAGATGTCCACCGTTATGTTCGCATACTCGGTTTCGACTAGTTTGCCGTCACACTTAGGGCAATTTAGTCCGAGATTCGTCGATTCGTCGCCTTCGACCTTCGCCTTCATTTTTTCGAGAAGTTCCTTCTCTTTTCGATGAAAATATTCGTTTTCAAGCGCTCGGCCGCGTTCGTCCAGTTCAATAGGCATAAATGCTATTCCTTCCCCCTGCTAAATTTAGATGTTTACAAAAGGAAAATAGCAGGTTGCGGTGAAGAATAAAAGTCAGCACTCTGACCGGCGATGGGCAGGCTCCCTGTTCACCTAAGCGGGGCGCACAACCGCGTGGCAATTTGCCGATCTGACAATCCGCGGCCCTGACGCCGCTAAAACGCGGCGTTGCAGGCGGGACGCCTGCGGGTCCCAGGCTCAGGTCTCGGTCTTGTGAATGGATCTCATTCGCTGGCGGGCTTTCTTCGTTCGGCTGGCGGCGGGGCGGCGTTTCAGGTTCGATCCGGCCCATTCCGAAACCTGTTTCAGCGGATGCCATTCAATACTTTCGAGCGGCAGCACTTCACTCGACGAATCCTTCAGCTTCAGCGTACCAAAGGCGACAAAGAAAATAAGTGCGTTGAAGATGGCACCGACCAAAATGACGAACCAGCCCGGAGCCAGACCGACTTGTGCACGAGCAAACAGCAATTCCCAGAAACGCTCGCGGTCCTGCGGCGTCAGCGTCGGGAGAGGTGACGGATGAATATAGATCTTTAAGGCCCACGAAACCGCCAGCAGAACGAATATCCAAAGGTAGTTTGCACGCAAACGTCGTCCGACGGCTTCCCATTCGCTTATCGTAAAATGCGGTGTTATCAGGTCGGCGGAAATGTGCTCTGCCCATTCCTGGTCCGGCGGAATGATCCGATGCGACAGCATAGGGGCAAAATAACCTGTCTCAAGCACACGCACGCGGTTTGCCCAAACCTCGTAATACCGGTACCGGCGGGCTTCCATAAATAGAAAGATCGAAACGAGGATAGAGTTGATCGGTATAGCAAAGTGCGGATTATCAGGTGAGCTAAAAACAAAAGACAAAGTGGCACCCGCGGTGATCACCGCCCAGTTGGTCGTTGCGTCAAGCCGGTTTCGCCAAATATTCGAACGCGCCATCTCGCCACGATAAAAATGAACCATCGCCGTGTTAAATTCGGACGGCGACAGCTTTTTTGCGATCGTCTGAGGAGTAGCCTTCGGCTTCTCGTTTCGCTTGTGGATTTCTTCGGCAAAAGCTCGAAAAGATTCCGGGATTTTCGTAATATGCAGTTCTTCGTCAGGCATTCGCATACCGGTCCGAGCATCGTCTTTCATAGCGTGTTGGGGAAAAGGAACACAGAAGGCGGCAGCGACCTTTTGCTATCTAAATAATTAGCACTTTAGCGGTGGCGATGCAAGATAATTGCTGGGTTTGACGGCGCATTGGCCAGTATTTTGTCCTGGAGTGGTCCAACAGTTAGAATCGACTCCAATGATCTCATGATCTCTGACGACGAAAAATGGATGAGAGTCGCGCTTGAAGCGGCCCACACGGCGCGCCTGCTCAATGAGGTCCCGATCGGCGCATGTCTTGTGGATGCAAACAGCGAGCTCCTCGCAAAGGGATATAACCGCACCGTCATGGACTCAGACCCAACGGCGCATGCCGAGATCGCGGCGATTCGCGAAGCCGCGGCTAAGATCGGAAATTACCGCCTTACCGGCACGACGCTTTATACGACGATCGAACCCTGTGTAATGTGTGCCGGAGCCCTGGTCAACGCCCGCGTCGCGCGCATCGTTTATGCTGCCGCCGATGAACGTTTCGGCGCGGTCGAAACGCTTTTTCGTCTTTGCGATCATGAATCGCTCAACCACCGGCTCGAAATATCATCCGGCATCCTGGCCGAAGAGTGCCGAAAGTTGATGCAGGAGTTTTTCAAAGTTCGCCGCTAAAGCCCGGGGAACGCAGGAGCCCTCGCCTGCGAACTTGTCGACGTCGAATTTGCCGATAGCCACGCCGCCTGCGACTTGATATTTCACTGCCTCAACCATTAGAATGAAAAATTCGTGCGGAGAGGTGCGAGAGTGGTTGAATCGGGCAGTCTCGAAAATTGTTGAGCCTTAACGGGTTCCGTGGGTTCGAATCCCACCCTCTCCGCCAGCAAAACCCCTTCGCCAGTTCCGTCTATGATCTTATGAACGATCTATATCGGCAGCGGACTTCACGGCCTTTTTCAATACTGTTTATCATCGCACTTGTTCTCGGCTCGACGCTGGGCTGTGCCCGCATATCCGAGCTGGTCAAAAAAGGCCGTGGTGAGGGCCCGCCGCCTCCGCCGTCTCCGCCTACCCGCGATTATCCCGGCAAAACGGGCGGCGATGAAAAAGAAAATACGCTCGTCAAGAAGACGAACTTCTACATCACCGAATGCTATAACCGCTATTCGAATCGTATCGTCCAAAGCCACAATCGCTACGCCCAGTGGGTAAAGAACGTCCAGCAAGGGCCGACAGGCAAAGAGTCGATCGTTTACGGCCTTTACGATGTGACGGGCGACGGGTCCGACTGCGAAAAGGCTGTCGCCTCGGCCAGGGCTATTGACCCGGAAATGCCGACGCTTGAAGAAGCTGCCGAAACCTATGTGGCCGCACTAAAGGATGTCATTGGCGAAATTCGCGGCGTTTACTCATATTACGAACAGGAAGATTACAAGGACGACAATTTCGCAAAGGGCAAGGCTGCACACCCTGGCTTGATCGCGTCGTTCCAGGTATTCAAGGACGCAAATGCCGCGTTCACCGTCGAAGTGGACAAGCTAGAGGACGATGTTGCCCAAAAGGAACTCGCCCGTCTGACCGACGCCGGCAAAACGTATGAAGCTCTGGTCGTGGAAAGCGGCATCAAGGCGAAAAAGCTAAAGAACCTTTTGCAGCAAAAAGAGTTTGAAGAGCTAACAGCCGACGAGCTCAACCCGCTGATCGAAGATTTCGTTGCGACGGTCGATCAGCTTCGGGCCGACGATTCGAAGAAGATCGGCTCGAGTTATTCGCGGTCGTGCGACGAGTTCACCAAGGCGGCAAAGGAATTGATGCGGCGGATCCGCGACAAAAAGCCGTTCACCGATTTTGAGAGACGCCAAATGGCCATGGGTTTTGCTGAAACGGTAGAAGGCTCGCCGGCAAAAGTGATCGGTGCCTATAACAGCATGATCCAAAGCCGCCGCTTCACAAGGTTTTAGCAAAATGGAGCATTAGACCGGAGCGGCACCCATGGCTGCTTGCCCGTCGGCGAAACGGACGGGACCGGAACTTCGGGGTCGTCACATCCGCGGGTGCATTGCTTGCAGGATTTTTATATACTTGGCTGGTCGCGACCACAATTTTAGGAAAGGTGCAAGAGTGGTTGAATTGGCAGCATTGGAAATGCTGTGAGCCTTAACGGGTTCCGTGGGTTCGAATCCCACCCTTTCCGCCAGTTATGAAAAGGCCTCCGTCCGCGGGGGCTTTTTCTTTACAAATATTTACTTTATGCAGTGGTCAATTTGATCTATACTCTCAGCAGTCACCTCACAGCCTGGGATTCAAACGCCGGGCTGTTCCAGTAAGAAATCAACGATTCAAGGGAGGCAGAAATGCTGAAGTTCGCTACCACTTTGTTCTCCATTTTCGCTGTCGTAACGGTGACGGTAACGGCCCCTGTGCTGGGCCAGCCGCCTGTCGCCTCAGGCCCGAACGATCCGCCCGCAAACACAACTGCCGCGACGACAACGCCTTTAATAAAGAAGCCCGACCTTAAAAAGGTCTTTGACGACGAGACGAAAAAGTTTAACGCACAGTCCGCCGAGTTCGATCCCGTCAAGATCGAGCTTGAAAAGAACAAACAACAGGCCAAGCAAGGCTGGAGCAAACGGGATACGACTCTTATCGTCGTCTTCGCGGTCGCGATCACGGTGCTTGTGGTCCTGCTGGCCAAATATGGCAAGAACTGCATCGAGACTACGCCACGCAATTGCAACATTGGCACTGACGATAATTGCTATTGCGAACGTTACGAGGGAGATGATCGATCACGCGGCGTCCGTTTACCATAAAATTGAATGGCCAACTTTATCCTTTCGCGTCAATCCGATATTCTACTTAACGGCTTCAGGCTCCGCACAAGGCTTGTGTTGTGAACTCCGCTAGGCGAGGAATCGAGCAACGGTAGCAATTTCATCCTGTGTTGCGGTTAAGTCTGAAGCCGCTTTTCTTTTCCC
>JBGTJP010000022.1:0-27328 GCA_041745075.1 Pyrinomonadaceae bacterium
TGGATGCCGAATATCGCGTCGATCTTAGGGTTATCCATAACACCTTCCTTGACCATCAGCGGAGCCCCGCCTTCTTCGTCGGCCGGCGGGCCTTCTTCGGCCGGTTGAAAGATGAAAACAACTGTGCCTTTTATCTTGTCCTTCATTCCCGAAAGAACTTCGGCGGCGCCGAGAAGCATTGCGACGTGCGTATCATGCCCACAGGCATGCATCACTCCAACCTTTTGGCCATTGAACTCGGCCGTTTCTTTTGAGGCGAACGGAAGCGAATTTCGCTCGGTCACCGGAAGCGCGTCCATATCCGCTCGCAAACCGATTACGGGGCCCGGCTGGCCTCCCTTCAAGATGCCCACGACACCCGTCCTCGCAACTCCGGTTCGAACTTCAAGGCCAAGCCGACGTAAATGGTCTTCTACATATTTGGCGGTTTTTACCTCGCGGTTGGAGAGTTCAGGATATTGGTGCAGGTGCCGCCGCCACTCGACGACCTTCGGCATTATCTTCACCGTCGCCGCGTCGATCTCGCGGCTCATATCGACGGCATACAGGCCGTTAAAGCAAGTAAACAGAACAAGCATCGCGCACAGCACTCGTCTCATTTGGAAAACCTCCAGAAAGTAGAATGCCTGAATTGTAGCGCGATGCGGCCAGAATAGCTCACCGGCAAGGGAGGAGTTACGGCTTCATTTTCGCCACCTCTTTCTTGATCAGATCGGCTTCCCTTGAAGACCCATTGACCTGCAGACCTTCGTCAAAGGCAGCTTTTGCTTTTTCAGTTTGGTTTGTCCGTAGATAGGCCTGGCCCAATGTCAGAAGCAATCTTTGCTGGCCGTGGTCTGCAAATTTCTTGAACATCGGACCCATCGCCTTCCGCATGCCTTCTATCAGCTCAACCACATGCGGGGCCATACCGTACGAATCGGGCAGCCAAAGATAGCCGGCACTCGCGACCGAAATTACAGCACCATGGGTAGGGTCTGCCTTTTCGGCATTTCTTAGAAGGTTAAAGCCGAGGTCGTAGCTGGCCTTTTGTTTTGCGGCGTCGGCCTTTTCCAGCCTTTGGCCACGCAAAATATGGAGGGCGCCAAGATAGGCCATTGCCTCAGCGTCATTCTTTCTGATCTCCAAAGTGCGTTCAAGCGTCTTTTGTGCCTTTGGCACAGCCTCAGCCTCGCCGCCGCCAAAGAACTGGAAGAAATATGCCTTGCCCAGTTTCCGCGTCATCCTCAGATCATCGGGCTTGGCGGCCGCATCTTTTTCGATCTGAGCAACCTCCTCGGTAGTCGGGGGTCGGCCGGCGACCAGGTCCTGTGCGAGTTGGTTCGGGATCTGAGCGGAAACCCGCTCGAACGACGCAGTAAAAACAAATGCCGCAAACATTAAACCCACAGCCAAACGAAAAGGGTGTCTCATAATTCAGGCTCCTATTAAGAGAGATCTACCAAAAAGAAGTGCGGTAGTTCGTTTTTGAAAAAACGCTTTTGGCGAGGTCAATGTTCCGCTTTTGTTTTACTTCAACCGTTATTTTCTTTCGAAGTGCTTGATCATTTCCGCTATCTCGATCAAGACGCGGGCAGGACCTTTCCCTGCGAAGTCCTGCCCGACGCTGCTATTTACCTGTACGGCGACGGCTATCTTTTGGTCGGGAAAGTACATCATCTCGGTTATATAGCCCGGGAAAAAACCGCTGTGGCCATAGGTTGAGCCGGCCGGAGTTTGACGGATGATAACGCAAAGGCCGTATTTGGTACCGCGGCCAAGCATCGGAGCCGCCACACCATTCAACATTTGCGGCAGCAGCGATGCGTCGAATGCCTTGCCTTCAAAATACATCTTTGCCCACCGTGCGAGATCCTCGCTCGTCGAAGCCCACCCGCCGCCGGTCCATTCGAACTGCGGATTGATCGCAAATTTTCCCTTATGGATCATCTCGTCCTTTCCGCCGAATGGATTATTCGCACCGGCATAGCCCTGAACAACACCATCGAGCGACAAGCCGTCCTGCGGGATCGTGTTCTTGAGTTTTAGGCGTCTCACAACTCGTTTGTTTGCTTCGTCGTAAAATTTCTTTCCAGTAACTTTTTCGATTATCATCCCGAGCACAATGTAATTTGTGTCCGAATAGTCCCAGCCCTTTCCGGCTTCGAAAGGAGCCTTTTCGTCAAATAGATACGCGATCAATTCCTGCGGTTTCCAAACCTTTTCGGGGTTCGCAGTAAGATCTTTTGTGAAAGTGTCTTTGAATTCGTAACGGATTAGGCCGCTTGTGTGGTTCATCAACTGGCGGACGGTGATGTCTTTCGCATTCGGCAGACGAGCGAACCAGGATTCGTTGCCGAGATATTTTTCGATCTTGTCATCTAACCCGATCTTACCTTCTTTAACAAGCTGTAAGGCGACGGCCGCGGCAAAAGTTTTTCCGGTACTGCCCGCAAGCATCCGGTCGGTTGGCTTCATCGGCGTTTTTGTAGCTCGGTCGGAATAGCCCGCCGCAAGCCCGAAGGATTCGCCGTTCGCCAGTACAACGCCGAGTGTCGCCCCGGCAAACTTACCCGCCTTGTGCCATTCGTCGAGCTTTAGCTGAAGCTCCTTTCGGAGAACATTCGTCCCCGTAGCGGCCACGGGCTTCTGAGCCTCCGCGACGCCCGCGATCAAAAAAGTGACTGCGAGTAGTACCCCCGCAAACCCTTGTTTCATTTGCTTCTTTAACATAGATCAGTCAAACGCCGTTCACGGCACGATCAGTCGTTCTTCTGGTCGCCCAGAAACTCGGTCGGGATCTTATTGTCTTTTGTCTCGCCTTCCCATGACGCGGCCGTTATCCACCACCGTTTGCCGTCAAAGAGAAGTTCGATGCTGTTGACGCCGCGTCCCGCCTGCTTCTTGTCGGCGGTTTGCCATTCGTAGGTACTGAATACCTGGGCCAGGTTTCCATACCGGCGTGCAACTCGATTTATTTCCCGCTCGCTAAAGCCGCCTTTAACAAAACTCTCGTCGCTGCTGTTCACATACTGCTCGTGTCCCATTCTGCGAACGACAGTCTTCTGGCCTTCGCGGTCGATAGCGTAGAACTGAATGCCTTTGACGTACAACGTCCGATCGCGAGCCCATTGCCGCGGCTGGCCGACCGGGCCGGAGATAGTTTCGTAAAAAGCATTTATGATGCCGTCGATCGACGAGACGTCTGCAGCGGCAGGTTCGATGGCGGAAACCTCCACGGCTTTAAGGTCAGCGTCGCATTTGAACTCAAGCGTAGATGCCGCGTTCGCTATCTTCCAACCGGATTCGGTCCTGACCAGATGAAACGTATTCATGCCGCAGTGCGAAAATTTGTCGCCAACGTAGAATGTGTAGCGGCCGGAAACGATCGCCAGATCGCCTGCGACGCGCACGTCCTTACTTGGCATCTTTTCGACAAAATCGCCGCCCTTTGCCTCCGAAATATTCTTGGCAAAGGATTCTGCGGTAAAGACCCGTGTTTTTGATATCCCGTCACCCGTGCGGGGTTTGTCTATCGCTACAAGCTGGCCCTCCGGTGTAAATATTGACCGGATCTTCTGGGCGTTCTTTTCCTTCATCGCCGCAAATAGAGAATCGGCTGCGGCGGCAGCTTCTTTCTCGTCAGCATTTTGCGCAAACGATCCGACGACGATGGAAACCGTGAAAAGGCAGGTAGTCAATAGCTTCATATTTTGTCCGGGCTATTTGAGTTTGTAATACGACTTATCGACGGCCATCCATTTCTCAGGATTCCAAAGGTCATGGTCGAGGTCCATCCCGACCTGTATGTCCGAATACTCCTCCGTCGTGGACGGCTTGCCGTCGAGAAAGAACAAAACCTCCGGTGCAACCCAGCCGCCGCCTTTTACTTTTACGTATTTATTGAACTGCGTATCCGCCGTGCTCTGTTTGTCCTTGCCCGCGGGCTGGAGAAGGCGGACGAATAATAGATTCTTCTTATCGACCCAAAATTGCGGCGCCTTAAGATCGCCCTGCTTTGCTCCGACGACATAAACTCGTTTTCCCTGCCAGTCAGTTTCGTGAATGTCAGCAAGATCGATGTTCATTGCCTTTAGCTGAGTGATCGTAGTTTCGGCTGGCTGCAGATATACATCGAACCCGAGAACCATCAACGGATGAACAAAGGCGCGGCCGCCACCAGTCTTTCCATCCCGATAGGAGAAGATCTTGCCGTCGGCAAACAAGAGTCCATCTCCTTTTTCAGCGGGTGCGAAATCGATACGCAGTTTACCGGGACCATTCATCGCCTCGTACCACGTGGCCTCCTCAGTAGTACCGTCCGGTTTATGCGTGATCGTTTTCTGTACGAACGTAAGCGTCTTGTACCATTTGCCGGAATACTTTTTATACATCGCGGCAACAAGGTCCTGACCGGATCTAATGTCGGCGGAAAATGCCGGAGTAGTGACGAGGAGCAGTAAAAGAATTAGTTTTAGTTGTTTCATATTTGATCATTAGGCTTTGCAGCAGGGACCTTACCATTATCTTGGCGTCTGAGGAAGATTTAATGCCGGTTTTATCTCACCGCGATGACATGTCGTGCAGTTTATCGTCGGCGTTTCACTTTTCAAATGTTTGATGCCTTTCAATAATTCGCCGTTAATTCGCGTCACCATCGCAGCCATTTCGCGGGCTATCTGTTTTTGCGGTTTGTCTTCCGATTCCCATTTATCGGGAGTATGGCAATGGGTACAGTTGACGCCGAGGGAACGTGCAAAACCAAACTCCATAACTCCCAAAACTCGGGCTGCGGGGCCATTTTTCAGCATCGGCGTCTGCAGGTTCTTAAAAACCTTGTCCGCCGGCTCGTTTTCCTTGCCTTTGATCTGTTCGCGCAGTTTTGCTATCGCAGCTGCCTGGTCGAACGGAACGGGCGTCGGCAACGCCTGGGCGTTTACCACCTGCCGAGGAACATTCGTTTGCACGAAACCGGCCGCAGCGGCAACCGTTACGAACGCGATTAAAACTACTCTCGAGATCTTTGAACCGGCATGCATAAGAGCCTCCTATTTTGCTCGAACATAGGTAAAGTCGAATGTGGTCGTCCAGGTTTTGCCTTCGTCGGTAGAACTTTCACCGTGCTGGCGAACGTCGCCATTTTCTAGCTTAGCGAATGTCATTCGGGCGATCGTTTTTTTACCGTTGGTGACGGTTTCTGAATCAAGCACCATTTTTCCGTCAACCAAACCACCGACGTAATGGGTCATCAGGCCTTTGTCATCGACCCATGTCTGATGCCATTTACCGTCTCGCGTATCAAATACATTAAAGCTCTTTCCCGACGAAACCGGTGTTGACCAATTCTCAAAAATTATGCAGCTTCCAAGAATTAGCTGAATGCTGCTTGTACCGACCGTGATGCCCTGCACATTTTTCGGCAGCCATTCTCCGATCCAGAAATCGAACTGGCGAAATTCCGGCTTCGCCTTGCATGGATTCACGGCGAAGTCGGAACGCCTTACGAGATCGACGAACTTCGGGTCGGTTTTCACGCCCGCGAAGTCCTTATCGCCGGTGAGCGATTCGGGCTGGATGCCGCCGAGAGTGAGGCTTTTCTCGATGACCTCGTACATCTTGTCTTTGCTGCCGGTGCGGGCATAACCGCGGGCCGCGGCAAGTGCAAAAACGGGATTCGGTGAGATCGACATCGCCGCTTCAAAATTCGTCACCGCTTCGGCGTTGCGGTTGAGGCCCAAAAGCGCCATTCCGTAACGATATCGAGCGCCTGCATTTTTGTCCTCAAGGTTAACGATCTTTCCGTAACGTTCCGCGGCGACAGCCCAGTCCTGTTTCTGATAGGCCTCGTTCGCGGCGGCACGCATCTCGGCAGTGACCGACGTAGCTGCCGTTTGCGCCCATACGCCAAGCGCCAAAAAAATAGTCAAACAAATAACTGTTGTGGATCGCATTTTATTGTTTTAGTCCTCCGTTTGGGTCTTTTGCCTTGTCAGCACTACTTCAGATCAATCCGACACAAAGAAAGGGAAGGATCGAATTCGTGCACTCGCGGCCAAATGTTGCCGCGAATGCACGAACATCAGAAGAGGAGATTCCCTAATCAGTCAGATATACCCTTGCCGCCCACAAATTTCAGGTCTGTTCCGAAAACCTGACTTTTGGAAGGATCTTCCGGGCTTCGTTCTCACTGATCCTGGATTGGGCGATCAGAAGAACCTCAAGCGCCTTCAGTTTCTCAAGCGACTTGAGCGAAGCGTCCGAGACATCGGTATCAAAAACGCTTATCTTCCGAAGCTTCGAAAGCTGTTCGACGTTCTTTAGTCCTTCATCGGTTATTTTAGTACCGCCGACAAGAAGAGTTTCCAGATTCTTCAGTTCCCTGAGCCTCTCAAGTCCGGCATTGCTCAGGTCGGTACGGAACATATTCAGCGTCCTCAAATTCTTGAGGAATCCGATGTATTGCGTACCGCCGTCGCCCACTTTGGTCAACCGAACGTCGAGATGCTGCAGTTGTTTGAAATTCAACAGGTGGCGAAGATCGCCGTCGGTTACAGCGGTGCTGCTCAGGTCAACCCCGATAACATTCTTGGCGTATTTCCCTTCGCCGAACTGCAGTTTCCCGCCCATAGCCTCGACGGCGACCTTGCCCTTGTCTTCATCCCATCCGGCCGAAGCGGTTGCCGCGGCCATGCAAACCAACATACAAACAAGTATTAGTGCTTTCATTTTACCTTTACCTCCAGTGTAATGATCGGGCTGCTTTTTGGCTGCCTTCTCGTTCCCAGAGCCCACGGTTTTTCAAGAAAACGGCTTTCCCAAACCTCGGGCTCACCGTATGCGTCCGGACCGCCACCGGATGCATGTTGCTTATAATTAGTGACGCTGCAAAAGCATTTTTCGTCACGATGATCGAACTATGAAGATATTAATTCCTGTTCCTACAAAACCTCCGTTACGATTTATCACGAAAAAATGTTTTAACCGACGCGCTTTAGCAGCCATTCGACCATCGTCCGATCGTATTCGGAATTGGCTCTCGGAAAATCCCATTCGGCTCCGTCCGTCCGCACGATATTGTTGCCGTGATCGACATTCGGAAAGACCTTGATCGTTACATCTTTGTTCCCCGCTTTTTCCAGATAACCCTCGATTAGTTCGCGGCTTTTCTCAAACGGAACGACCGTGTCGCGGTCACCCCACATCGCAAGCACGGGAACCTTGACCTTTGGCCAGACAGGGGCAGCGTCGAAGAACAAAAGTTCGAGGGCTCCGCGCGGCGGCAGATCACCGGTAAGTTCCGGGGGAAGCTCGGCAGGCCCAAACCATCGGGTATCTTTGTTCTCGGTAAGCTCTTTCGATATTGACGAACGAAATGCCAATACGTCGCGATCGTTTGCAAGTATCTTTCTGTTAAGCAAATATAGCTTTTCGCGCAGCTTTGTTGCTTCCGCGATCTCGGCATCGGTGATCCCGGCCCGCTTCATCATGCCGGCACGGTGAAAAATACTCTGTTCAGCCGGTGTGACCGCGGCCGCCGCGCTTGTGATAACGAAAGCGACATCGCCGGACCTAGCCGCTGCGAGCGGTGCGATCCAACCGCCCTGACTATGTCCGGCGATGCCAACCTTTCCAGCGTCAATATCACGCCGGAGCTTTAACATTCTTATCCCCGCTAGAGCGTCGTCAGCCAGATCTTCCATGCTGGCCGCACGAGTTTCTCCGGTCGATCTGCCCGATCCGCGTTTGTCATAGATCAGTGCTGCGATGCCGTTACTCGCAAAATGGCGTGCCCACGAACGATAGCCTATTCGCTCATTCGGTGAACTACCGTGCACGAGAACGACCGCCGGACTCTTCGACCGCGCGATCGGCAGCATCAGCGTACCCGACAACTTCACGTCGCCATTCTCGAAAGTTATTTCTTCTTCTCGGTACTTCTCCGCTTCTTGCTTTGACCGCTTTAGATCAAAAGTGCCTTCGACTCCAAACCCGGTCCACTTTCCCGCGAACCGGCCACCGCTTAATTTTCCGTCAAAGATGATCGGATTTCCGCTCGGCTGTGGTTTTTCCAGCCGGATATTCGGCCCGTCGGAATAAAGCGGAAAAGCCACGTCACTTACGTCCAGGTCAACAAAATCTACCCTGGCACCAGTTCGCCGAATATTAAGATCTACGCGCCACAGCTTCCCGTCGCGCGTCACCTCGCCTTTCCAAAAGCCCTCTGCACTTGCAATGGCCTTCGGCTGCGTGATATCCAGCGAAACCCACCGCGCGGGATTGAACTTCAGATCCGGCAGTGTATTGCCCGCGAGCAAACGCTGGATTAAAGTGTCGTCGGCAAGCGATGCAGGAAAGTGCTGAGGATTTGCGCCGTCCGACATAAAGACCGCAGCGATCCGCAACTTTCGGCCCGATGGTGCAACAAGTTTGTACTCTACCTCGGACGCATTGCCCATATTGTTGTTGCTGGCTACCCACCCGTTTTTTTTCAAATAGCCGTCCATCGCAACTCGGGTTTCGGAGGTTATCACTCGATCGCGTACTTCCCAGGCGAAATGATTCTTCGGCTGCCAAAGCTCTTTGGCGTCCCGTTCATAAATAATCCGTCCAAGAGCTGCCGAGGCGTGTATTACCGACACATTCGTATCAGATCCATCGTTTACATAAAGATGGCTCCATCCCGCCTTTACACCACGCATTGCAACAAGCAGATGTACGCCGTCAAACTTAAGGAACAGCTTCCCGCCGTTCGTCAGGTCCAGCGGCAAAGCGTCGGCCCATTCCGCCGGCACTATTCTTCCGTCGATCGATATACCCTTACCCAGCGGAACCTTGACCTCCATTTGCGCAGCAGCGATATCTACAGCGGCGGTTATCACTGTAAGAAGAATCAAGGTTTTAAGCGCAAGTCGCATCATTGCTTTTCGTTGGCGGCTGTTTTCGGCTCCTTGTGAACCATCGAACCGGCTATTCTTGGAGCGATCTCATCAAGCCATCTATTCAGCTCGGCCTGTGGGTACCACTTTCCCTTGAGCATTACACCGGCCCTATCGTATGTCGCGGCAATGTCGTCCAGCGGATTCGCGTTCAACAACATCAGGTCGGCACGCTTTCCTTTTTCGACCGTTCCGACCTTATTGATCGAGCCGAAGAATTCGTGAGCGTTACGCGTGCCGGCCGCGAGAGCAGCGTAGTTACTAATACCTGCGTCGCGAAGAGCGAGAAGCTCATGATGCATCGCAAATCCGTATAGCCACAGGAACTCCGGCGTGTCCGAACCCGCCATCAGCTTGCCCCCGGCGTCATGAATGGCCTTTACCATTTTGTCGCGCCTCGCGACCCATTTTGCTTTCCGCTCGGCCGAAACTTCGGTGAAAAGGCGAGAACGTTTGTAAAAATTCAAATATCGGTCCTGAACGGTTTTCGGATAGAACTTAAAGTCAGGTTGGGAGCGGATCGATTCCTCCGTTCGCGGTTTGCCGAACGAGTTCTTCATAAAATGCTGGGTCGGATCGACAAAAGGATTGGCCGCAACCGTTTTCCGTGCAACCGACGCGATCTTTGCGTCGTCGATGTAGTCGAGGCTTTCCCAGTTCTTCGGATCGGAAATATAGAGGTCGGAGATGGAGCCTTTCATCGGAGCATCATCGCGGAGCAGCATTTCCATATAGCCATCGAGATGTTCTATTTGCTGCTTTGCCTTCCACGCCCGTTCGACGCCGACATAGCGGCTGTCCGCATGGCCGACGATGCGGATGTTTTGCTTCGCCGCTTCGTCAACGGCGGCCTCGTAAACCGGTGCATCGATAAACGTCGTTACCTTGATAAAATCGTAACCGGCCTTCTTTGATCTGCGGACCGCGTCCCGTGCCTCGTCGGGCGTTTTGACGACAAAATCGTTCCCCTGTTCGCGGCCGGTCAGATGAGGCGACGCGCTGAAGATCGTCGGCGCAATGATCTCACCCTTTGCCGACCGCGCCCGAAGTATTAACTGCTCGGGGGTGCCGATCATAAAGCGGATCGTCGTCACCCCATTCGCGACCATCACTTTCAATTCGTCCTCAGCTATCGAATCCGGATATTCATCGCCGTCTGAAAGCAGGTGCGTGTGCATATCGACTAATCCAGGTACCAGATACTTACCTGTCCCATTGATCCTGACGGCATCCCTGGGCACCCTCACCTTCCCGGCGTCGCCTATCTCGGCGATAACTCCGTTTTTAACGATAACGGTTTGATTACTTAAAACGCGCTCGCGATCCATCGGGATGACGTGCACGCCGACAAATGCCGCCGTTTGGCCAAACGTCGCAGAAAAACCGAAAGCGAATATTGAAACGAATAAAAATACGGTTCTCATTCTGATCAGTTTCCTTCTCTTAGTTCTGCGTCACAGAGGCCGGCAGCGGCTTATCTACCTTTACCCGCGTCGGGCGATTTGCAAGCTCCCAACCTGTTGCGAAAATTGTGCGTGCGATCTTTTCCATATTGTCGAAATCGATCTTCTCGACCGAATCAGAAAGCTGGTGATAATCATCATGATCGCCGTCCATATAGAAAATGATCGGAACGCCCTTCTTGGCGTAATTGAAATGATCCGACCGGTAGAAATACTGTTCCGGATCGTTCGGGTCGTCGTACTTATAGTTAAACGACATATTCTGGAATGACTTATTCACCGATTCGCTCACCTCGCCCAGCTCGGTGCTCATCATCTTTGAACCGATCAGAAACACTTCGCCGCTCTTTGGCAAAAGCTTATTCTTGCCGTTGGCGATATCGTTTGCATCCTGTGCCCGGCCGATCATATCTATGTTGAGCTCGGTCACGATCGAACTGATCGGGACGGTCGGGTGGTTCGTAAAATATTCGCTGCCCCACAATCCTTTCTCTTCACCCGCGTGCCAGATAAACAGCATCGAGCGTTTCGGCCGCGGCCCTTTGGCAAACGCTTCGGCGATAGACATAACCGCCACTGTTCCGCTGCCGTCGTCGTCCGCACCGTTATAGATCTTGTCGGGCCCGATGGCAAAAGGATTCATCCCGACGTGGTCGTAATGAGCGCCGACAGCCACATATTCATTTTTCAGAACCGGGTCCGAGCCCTCGAGAATGCCGACGACGTTCTGCGTGTGCACGGTTTCCGATTTCACGCTGACCGACGCGGTGATCCTTTTCTCCGCCTTAAGGGCGAAAGATTCCAGAGGTTCACCTGATATCGCTTTGGCAAATAAGTTGCTGCCGCTGAACTTCTCGCCCTGGAACAAAGCGGTGATCAACTTTGGCGAGGCGTTGATGGCGGGAATATTGGTGAGCGACTTCTGTTCGCCGAATTCGACCGTACCTTTTTCAGACTGTGTCCATTTTGTTCCTTCCCAATTCGCCAGATTGCCAAAGCTCGCAAATGTAATGATGGCCTTCGCACCATTCATTTGCGCATAGTAGGGCGGCGACATCCAGTCACCTCCGACCGGTCCCTTCAGGTCGCCGAATGTTATGCCTTTCGGCAAGCTATTAACGACGATAACGATCTTGTCTTTAACGTCAATTCCCTGATACGGATTGATATTCTTTGATCTCACGACCCAGCCGTTACCGGCAAACACGATGCCGCTGGCCGCGATCTCGGCCGGAACCAGCGACGTGAGAAAATCGCTGCCGTATTCGAATTGCTGGCCATTAAAGGAAAGTTTTGTTCCCTTTGCGACGATCTTGGATTGCCGAAGCGGGAACTTTTGAAAATAGGTTCCTTCGTCGCCGGCAGGCTTGATACCTAGTTTGTTTAGGTGCTCGGAAATGTACTTGGCGGCCAGATCAAGGCCCTTTGAAGGCGTGTCGCGGCCTTCAAGCTCGTCCGACGCGATGTAGGTCAGCCAACTGCGCAACTGGCTTGCGGTAATGTTGTTGACGTTTCCGAACTTACCGGCCGGTGCCGCCGCACTGCCGCCGCTGCTCTTCTGCGCTGACGCCGTGACAACAAACAGGAGGTTTGCAAAAATCACCGCTGCGGCAGTTATCTTTTTTATTTTTACGAACATGATTCTTCTTCCTTTTTATCTCAGATCTCTAAACTCCGCTCACCGCGATGCCGTCGGGCACCTTGCCGGTCTCAACGCGGCCGGTTACCTGGCCCGATTCGAGGTTGACCTTTAGAACAATGTCCGGCTCGCCGGCTGTCACAAATGCAGTTTTTCCGTCAGTCGAAAATACTATTCCAAGCGGGACACTCTCCAGCTTTATTCGCTTAATCTCTTTTCTCGTCGCGGCGTCGATCAGCAAAAGCTCTTTCGATGGGATCATCGTACAAACCACGATCTTTCCGTCCGGCGTGAACTTTACTCGATATGGCCGGCCGCCGATATTGAGCTTCGCAACCGATTTGTAAGTCGTCGTGTCGACGATCTCGACCATTCCTTCCGCGTTCAGCCCGGCCCAAGCTTCTTTTCCGTCCGGCGACAGGTCGATCGCCTCGGGCTGTTTGCCAATGCTTACATGCGTGATCTTCGACTGGGCTGGAGGAACACCTTGAAATTCGAAGATCGTTACGCTGTCCGAACCGATGTTCGCCGTGACGAATTTCTTTTGGTCGGACGAACCGGCGATCATGTGCGAAAGATTCTGGCCGGTGCCCATCATCCAATCGACCTTGTTCGTCGCCGGATCGTACCTGGCGATCATCCGGCTCGACTCCGCTGTAAAATAGACCTTTCCTCCGACCACCTGAATCCCATGCGGCCGGATAAGGGGTGAAAGATCAACCCGTCGAAGCTCCTTGGCCGTCACAATGTCTATCACGGACAATGAGCTGCCCGGTGTCTGTGCACCGTAATTCGCTACAAACGCGGTCCTGCCGTCAGCAGACAAAACAACTTCGTGCGGGCTATCTCCGGTTGCCACCTTGGCGATGACCTTCATCTCGCCCGGGTCGACAATGGCCAAGGTTGCGTCGGCCTTATTCAATGCTACAAGAACAGGTTTTGTCTGGCCGATCACGATCGTGTATCCCTTGAACACGAACATTATCCCCAGCAGCGAAAATAGAATTAGCTGTCTTTTTTTCTTCATAGTGGATCGCAAAAAACGATAAATGACCGAATGATGATTGTAGTCAGGTCAACTGCCGTTTGAGAATGTATTTGTGACGAAGCGTTTTGCGGCGGGATGAAAGGCTATTCACGCCTGATTCTCGAAGAGTTCGAGCAGCCTCTCACGATAATTTCGGCTTAAAGCCAGCTCGATCCCATTTCGAAGAATCACGGCGTAATCGCCGCTGAACATCGGGTGAAGCTCCTTGATCCGGTCGATGTTGACGACGGTTGAGCGGTGGATACGAAGGAATTTGTCGGGATCGAGTTTTGCCTCGATGCCGTTCATCGTTTCGCGGATCATATGGGCTTCCCGGCCGGTATGGAGTTTGACGTAATTGCCGGCGGCCTCGATCCAGTCGATCTCATCCACCTTTAAAAAGAACACGCGCCCAACTGACTTTACGACCAGACGTTCAAGATATTTCTTCCCGCTCTTTAAGTCGGCGATCAGCGACGCGAGCCGTTCGTCCAGATTCCCGACTCGCTTGGTCTCGATCTGATCGCGAGCGTGCGAGACGGCCTTGTGCATGCGTTCACGGTTGAATGGTTTCAGCAAGTAATCGAGCGCGTGAACATCAAAAGCCTGAAGAGCATACTGATCGTAAGCCGTCACGAAGATCACCGACGGCATATCTTTTTCGTCCAGGGCCTTAACCACCTCAAAACCATTTTTCTCCGGCATTTGAATGTCGAGGAAAACGAGGTCGGGTTTTTTCTCCTTTATTGCCGAAACAGCTTCTTTCCCGTTCCCGCACTCGCCGATCACGTTGATATCGTGTTCGTCTCGCAGGAATCGTTTCACGCGGTCCCGCGCAAGTGGTTCGTCATCGACTATGAGCGTCTTGATCTTCATTTGTTGCCAATCAAAGAGTTATCTTGATCATAATTCCGATATCACCTTTTCGAGCGGCCTGCGTTCATGGCTGCTCAGCGACTCCGAATGCGCTTCCGCCACCCCATCTCGTAGACTTCGAAGGTCCGATTCCGCCCCGCAGCCAGACCGCGTTTCAGCCGCGCATTCCTTATAGGGTATAAGCAGGTTGACGGCCAGACCCGATGATTCTTCGTTGCTTAGCGAGAACGAATGGGCCTCGCCGTATAGATGCTTGAGCCGTCTTCGTGTGTTTGAAAGGCCGACGCCCTCGGAAAGATGTTCAAGGTCACCAAAGGGTACTCCCAACCCATTATCTCTCACCGTTAGCGCCAAGTGTCCATTTTCGCGAAATGCTCCGATAGTGATCTCTCCGCCGGTTGCCCGCGGAGCGATCCCGTGTTTGATCGCGTTCTCCACGAGCGGCTGCAGGATCATATTCGGAACGCTTGCATCCAGCGTATCCGGGGCGATCTGCATAACGACCTTAAGACGATCATGAAAACGCGTAAGTTCGATCTCGAGATATTTTTCAAGAAACTCCAGTTCCTGTTTAAGGGGAATTTCCTGGACCTCGAGGTTTTCGAACGACATTCGCAGCAGATCGCTTAGGTCCGAGATCATTCGCTCGGCAGATTCCTGGTCGCGGTAGATTAGTTCCGATATCGCATTCAGGGTGTTAAACAGAAAATGGGGATGGAGCTGCATTTTCAATACCTGCAGACGTGTCGTTGCAAGCCGGGCCTCAAGCTGCGAAGTGCGCAGTTCCCGTTCGCGATTTTTCCGGTAATATTTGATCGCCTGCTGAATGCCCAGTACGCCCCAATAAATGGCGATGCTGAAATGGAAATTGAACAAAAGTATCTTCTTGAGGAACTCAAAATAAGGCAGCGGACCGCCGCTGCTCATATAGCCGAGCTTTGGTAGAACGAACGAATCGATCGCCAACTGTGTGACCGCAATAATAATGCTGGCCACAAAATGGATCGGGAGGCTCGTTTTCCAATTTCCGTCGTCAAATGTAAACCTGTTTCCCAGCCAAAGAATGATCGGGCTGAGCAGGAACCAGACGTAGCCCGAGAAAAGCTGCCACATCAGGACCCGCCAGAATGGTGTCGGATTGGCGAAAGCCTGGCTTTGCAGCGCGACCTGGCTGGTAAAATAGATCCCGAACAGAGTCCACAGACCCCAAATGGCTGCCCATTTCAGGTACTTTCGTTCAAATGCTGTTTCGAGGGTCATTTCTTTTGTATTTTTACCACCGGAACGAAAATTTTAACAACAAAGCTGTGACGAACCGATAATTAGTGCTGATGATAGGTGTTTTTTTGCCATTCTTAAGCGGCGGGCCTTTCAGAATCCGGTTTTCGACTATAATCTTTGAGAAACTGATCGAAAATGGGCAAAGAAAAAGACCTGCTTACTGGAACGGTTAAAGGACCCGGCCTGCTGCCGCACGAGTATCTGTTTATCACGAGCGATAACGACCGGACGCGGATCGGCGAATTTGTGTATTACGATGCACGCATAGGCGAAGAGGTACGCTCGATCGTCGGAACTATTTCTTCTCGAAAGCTGGTGCGCAATCTTCCCGATGCCTTTTTGGCGGATCCGGGCACACCGCCGTCTGCCATCGCCTCAATGATCGGGATCGAGGGCGATCTTGAGATCTACGAAATAACCGTCGCAACGATCGGTTATTTCAGCGAAAAGCTGGGCGATTTTATCAACCCGCGCATACCGCCTCAGCCCGGCGACCCGATCCGCATTGCCTCAAGCGAAACGCTTTCGGGCATGCTTAGCCCGCGAAAGGCCGCCGAAACGGGCTCGGCCAACATCGGCAGCCTTTTGACCCGCGAACCGGGCGATGTGCCGATCGTTTTGTCGGTAAAGGATGTTGTTTCGACCCACCTCGCCATCCTTGCTTCGACCGGAGCTGGAAAATCTTACACGGCGGGCGTGCTGGTCGAAGAACTGATGCAGCCCTACAACCGCGCATCGGTCCTCATCGTCGATCCGCACAGCGAATATCACACTATGTCTTCTATCCAGGGCGACGCTCAGTTCGCCGCCGCCGATGGTTACAAACCCGAGGTAAAAATATTCACGCCTGACAAGATCAAGGTCCGCTTTTCGACGCTGACCGAAGCCGATGTCAAATATCTGCTTCCCGAAGGGACATCCGACAAGATGCTCCATTTTCTCCGCCAGGCCTTCCGAAGCCTGACCGACCGCCTAAAAGCCGAGGGCAAACGCGATTATCTTTACAGCTATTTTGACCTTCGCGACGAGGTCCAGAAACAGCAGTACGGCAAGGACGACAAAGACGCGGGCGACGGCGGAAATGTTTCGTCGATACAAGGCCTGCTGTGGCGGCTCGATTCGCGGTTCGACCGCCCCGACAGCATCTTTCACGCACACGAACATATCCAGCTTTCAGAACTTTACCGCCCGGGCCGCTGCACCATTCTTCAGCTTTCAGAGATCGAGCAGACCGAACAGCAGGTCATCGTCGGTACGCTCCTCCGCCGCGTCAATAAAGCCCGCGAACTGACCGTCGGAAAGCTCGTCGATAAAGGCGAGAATTTTCTTGATTATCCGGTGTTTACGCTATTGGAAGAAGCACACCGTTTTGCTCCCGCCGGAGCGAGTGTCGTTTCGACGAACGTACTCAAACAAATTTTAAGCGAAGGCCGCAAATTCGGCGTCGGCATCGGCCTTATCACGCAGCGGCCCGGCAAGCTCGATCAGGATGTTCTCTCGCAATGCATGACGCAAATAATCATGCGCATCGTAAATCCGATCGACCAGCAAACCGTCGCCCAATCGGTCGAAGGTGCCGGCCGGGCGATGCTAGCCGAGCTGCCCGCCCTCACAAAAGGCCAGGCCATAATCTCCGGCGTCGGCATAAACACGCCCGTCATGTGCCGCATCCGCCCGCGCATCACAAAACACGGAGGCGAAACCTTCGACGCACCATCCGAATGGATGAAATGGCATTCGTCCGGCCAAAAGTCGAAACGCGAACAAGACAGCGCCCCTTATTTGAAACCGGAGTCAGACAAAAAGCCTGACAAGGTAGGGAATATTAGGATATGAGTGATCTGAATTTCTTCGTTCTACTTTTGTTCGCGCCGATCCTGATCCTCGCCGGCATCCTCGGATTTCTGATACCAAAGGACAAAAGCCTGACAAGCGGAGCGTCCGACTACAATATTTTTCACATTATCTTTGGGATTATTGGAATCGTGATCGTTTATGTCGGTCACGGCCATTACATCCGCGCCTTTAACATCGGTTTTGGATTGATCGATCTATACCAGGCAGCGGCGAGTTTTGCTCATATTTTTCCTGAAAAATATTTTCGCTGGACACGGGTCGACGACATTTTGCACATCGTAATCGGCGCCGGGTTGGTTGCCGTCGGCATCTTCGGCTAGTTTACAAAGGCTGCTTGTCATCAAAAGTCCGCTATGGATTCCTTAGCCTGAAAACCTCTTTTGTGTCGGGGTCGGCAAGATCGTTCCTGACCAGCAATACAAGATCAACGCCGGGGCGAAGGGGATAGATCCCTTCCAGCCTGTACTTGGTTGAAAGCCGGGCAATAATTTCGCGGTCCTGATCGGTCTTTTTTGCGACGACCATCTCGGCGGTCGGATTATCGATCATCTGCCCGTGATACACGGCCTTCGGCAGGTTCTTTGTGTACCAAACCATTGGCCAATAATCGGGCGAGACAACGTCGATCGCGGTTTCCGCACCCTTTCCGCTTTTGGCGGCGTAATGATCGATCCGCGACATCATTTCCAAAAACTCGCGTTTCGTGTGGGCGTAAACATATGTGCGGTCGTTGTTGTCGTAATTGACGAAATTCAGATCGTAGGACTGGTAGGCAAGAACCATGCAGGCCGTCGCACCCAGAACTCCCGCAACGGACTTCACCGCGATATTCGCCGAACGGAAAAGCTCGTTTATTCCGTATCCCGCGACGATGCACATCGGCAGAAGAAAACTCAGCGCCAGCCACGGCGTTTTGTATGGGATGAGCGAGTAGGCGAGGAACAACCCAAAGGCCCATAAGCCGAGGAACATTGCAACGCGGTGACGGCCCTTGAAAAATGCGATCAGGGTACCCAGGACCGAAAGTAAAACTATCGCTCCCTCCACCGCCGCTTTAAGCGGGGACGCCGCCTGTCCATAGCCAAAACTCCATCTGATATACGCCCAAAAGCCATTCTGAGTATGGTCCTTGCTGCCCGTTTTTGCCCAGATGGCATAGGCCTCGAATGCCTTTCCAACGCCTTCGGGGTAAGTAAAAAACGACGAGAAGAACAGGACGTTAATGTAAATGAAAACCGCCGCGACGGCCGCGATCAGCAGCCAAAGGTCGGTGCCCTCTCCAATTGCGGCCCGAAACCTCGTCCAACTTATGGCTTCATCCGCTATATCGCTTTCGTCCGCGTCGCGCGGTCCATATAATTTACGCCAGATCACGACACACGGAATCGCGATGAGCATTGTCCCGAGCGTAATAAATGCCGTTTCCTTTGTCGCAAACATCAACGCAGCCGATGCCGACGCCAGCATCATATAGATCGCGCGGCCGCCGCCCCAGACCAGCAGCATACGCATTACAAAAAATACGAGCGTACCTTCAATGACAAAAAAACCAAGCCGAAACGCCCAAACCGCCGTTGAATTATCGCCGCCCAAATAGCTCGCAAGCATCAACCCTGACGGCAAAAAACAGACCAAAAGCACCAGTGCCATCCAGCCGATGGCGAAGGGGCCCGCCTTTACATTCTGGATAAAAAAAAGTATCGACAGGACCAGCGCAAGGGCCAGGAAAACGAAAAAAATCTCGTGAATAAAATACCGCGAGATAAAGACCATGCCCGGCGAAAGCGCGATGAACAGGCCCGCGGCGAGCGCACCGATCTTCCCGATAAACCGCCGCAAAAAGAACGCCAGGATCACCGTTAAAACACCAAAAACGGCCACGCTTGCACGCACCGAGATCGTGTTCAGACCGAACAGTTTCGAGAAAGCAAGCGAAATGTAATACAGCGTGGGGCCGTGATAATTAGCGGGATCGTACCTATAAACTCCTTCTCGGAAAAGCGGCGTGAGAAAAAATCCGTTGACCCCCTCGTCGTGATGAAATGGCTTTAGCCCCAGATTGAAAAAGCGCAGAAACGCCGCAACCGCCGTGATCAAGCCGCAGTTGATCAGCCAAAAAAGGTCATATTTTGGTTTTTCGATATTATTTGTCGCTTCCATTGCCCGCCAATAATTCTCGGAAGAAATTGAAAACTGCGAAGTGAAAACTGAAAATCAGGTCCTGACCAACGCACCGCGTTTTCACTTTTCAGTTCTCACTTTTCACTTTTTGCGAAGCGTTTTCTTAACATACGATCGTTTTTACCACACCTTATGAACCTTATATTGCCCGACTTCGGCAAAGACCGGAAACTTGCCGAAAAACATTTCGTTCGCACGCATGGCCGAACGCTCCTCCGGCGAAATCAGGACATATTCAATGCCGTATTTCTGCAGCAGGGCCTCGGCCTGCGGGCCGCCCGCGTAGATCATTTTAACGTCATTCTCGCGTGGTCCGTAATCGATACCGTGCGATGCCAGATGGCCTGGATAACGCATAAGCGATTGCCGGCCGGTCAGCACGATCGCCGAGTTGTAGGTCGGCGAATTCAGAAACATCACCTGCTCCGGTGTGGTCTTCTTGATCCGGTCCGCGATTCTTACTGCGTCCGCATCAAAAACACGTGTCCTGACCGCACCCGAAACAGTCCGCCAGACATCAAGCGAACCCGAAAGAATAAGCACCGCAAAGCACAGCCCCGCAGCCACTTTCAAACCGGTTCCCTTTCGCCAAAGCCACGAGATAGCAAACGCCACAAAGGGAAGCGAACCGACCCACCAATAGATCAGCACCTTGATATTGTCCCATTCCCACGGCGCCAGCTTTGCGACATTTGAGATCAGAAATAGTAGAACGAATGGAATATAAAACAACAGCAGCGACTTCGCATGCGGAACCACCGGTAAGAAATCCTGTTTCTTTTCTCGCGCATCTCTCTGCGGGAACCAGACCAGATATATCCCACCAGCGATCATCGGGATAAAGATCCCCGTATTCTTAAACCAGAACCAAAGAAAGTTTGCGTCCCTCGAATCCCACCCAAAATGCCACTCAAAGAACTTCGCCGTCTCAGTTGCACTCCCCGATAATGACCAGACCAGTTGCGGCACCGCAACGACCGCAACACCGACGCCGAATGCTATCCACTCCCGCCATTTGTCGAGCCGCAGAAAAAACAATATTCCGGTCACCACAAAGAGGACAGCGAGGCTGTGCAGATGCACTAGTGGAAGGAGGCCGGCAATCAATCCTGTGGTCAGGGCCAAAACAGATCCTTTCCGGGCTTCTCCGTGGCTCTGTGCCTCTGTGGCGAATTTCTTCCATAACTCGCCAAGCACAACCAGTGTTAGCGGCATTCCCAACAGCAAACTTCGCTGCGTCATAAACAGCGTGATCAGAGAATTTCCCCAACGGAATTCGTCGCCTATCGTATAGTCTTTCGGCAATTGCCAAAGAAACTCGATCAACCCTTTTCCCTGCGCGCCAAAGTCGCCAAAGAACCAGATAAACCCAAGCCCGCCGCTAAAAAACAAAAGAAATGGCGCGATCTTTGACGAAAGCCTGTCGCCGGTCAGCTTCAAAACAAAACGCTCTAGTATGACTAGCAGAGCAAAGGCCCACGCGACATTTTGCACGAACATCGCGTCCCGCAGCGGAGCCCCGAGCTTCATAAAACAGGCCGTGATCAGATCGGAAATGAATGGATACGAGAACTTCGCCCCCGCAAAAGAAGGGTTCACCGGAGGGAAATTCGCTCCGTCGGTAAAGCTCAGTATTGCCCCAAGATGGAAAGGCAGGTCGCCCAGGTTGTTCGATCCGCCGGTAAAAATGCCTTCGGCGGTCTCATACATCGTCTGCGAAAAGAAAAGACAGAACAGCACGAGAAACGCCGCGTAGTAAACGAAACGCAGGGCTTTTACGCCGCTAGCACCCTGCATTTTGCCTTTCGCCCTCGCCCAGTCCAGTTCCAACCCCTTCCGCCTCGGCCCGCGGATCAAGAGTGCTACGGGCAATAGCGTAAGTACCAAAGCCGACGCCGCGACCACCGCACTCAACCCGGCAAACAATGCCAGCACAAAACTCACCGTCCCGAAAATGGCCGAGCCGATCACCGTCCCGGCGGCAAACCGCCACAAAAGCGGCTCCTCATTTTCGATGAGATAAGTAAGTGCCAGTCCGCCGACCGCGATCGCCAGAATCAGAATGATTGAAAGCAGCATTGAAAACCTTGCCCTAAATTAGCCTAATTCGCCGCCCAGATAAAGTTAGCCTAGCTTTTGCGTCGGATCGCGAGTGGCTATTTTATGGACGAAAGTATCACAATGGACTATACTTTTTGCAAACTCCATCACTTTTTCGAATAAGGGGAAACAACAATGAAAGGTATCGCGGTATCCATCTTCTCGCTCTTTATCTTCGCTGCTTCGACCGTTGCGTCGGGAGTTACGTCCTCGAATCCGTACAGCGTTTACAACCAAGCAGCCGCATCCGAACCGTCGAGCTCGGTGATTAAAGGAATCCAGGTCTTCAGCAAAAGCTCCGGCATTGCCTATACGTCCAATTCGCTATACCGCACAGATGACTCAGGCTCGAGTTGGCAAGAATTGCCCCTGACTTTGACACTTGGTTTCCGGATCGCGGCGGTTTCGTTCAGCGACAGGCAGGCGGGTCTGGTCTTGCTGACGACAAGGAACGGCTCGTTTGAATTGGCGCGTACAGAAGATGGCGGCCAAACCTGGAGTCGGGCCGCTGCTGTTATCGAGAATGCTGACCTTATCGACATAGATACCGACGACATCCTTCTTTCACGCAGCGGGGATGGCGTACTGCATATATCCGCTCGAATCCCGACCAGCTCTAACTTTGTTGGAAGAGCGAGTTATCAGTCTAATGACGACGGACGCTCGTGGAGCCTGGTCGGTCGGAGCGTCGAACCGTGGAACGAAGGCGAGCCAATCAATATTTTGCGAAAAGGAAATTGGGTGCTCGAAACTTCAGGCGAATGCGTCGGCTACAAGACCGGATGTGTCCAAGTAACGAAACTCTCCATTTCGGGCAAGGACGCAACACCGCCGCAGATCAAGGAACTTGCACGTGCCGAGTTGGAAGACGCCCGATCCGAAGCCGATCAGAACCGAATGTTCGCCGCACCTCCGGGCGGATCGACGCGGATCAGCCTGAATCGCGGGTTTGATAAATGTCAGGCCGGTTCGGTCGCTCAGATGCAGCTCTGGTGGGACAATTCATACTTTTTCGATACGAATATTTATTTCAGCGGCCGTAACCGGGCTTGTCCGAGCCAGCCGTTCACGAACAATCCGGCCTGGATCGACGCGATCAGCGCTCAGGGATGGGGAATTATCCCGACCGTCGTGGGCTATCAATCGCCGTGTACCTCTTCGACGACGACCGCAAAACTGAGCTATGACGTTGGTGTGGCCGAAACGCAGGGCCGAGGTGAAGCCGACATCGCAGCAGCCGACGCGGCCAGCATCGGCCTGACCGCCGGTTCGGTGCTCTATTACGACATGGAGCGGTACGATCCGCCGACGCCGGACACTCTCGGCTGCAGGCCTGCGACCGTCGCGTTCCTGAAAGGCTGGACCGAACGCATCCGCGAATTAGGCTACATTTCGGGTACCTATGGCTCGCCCAAGAATGCCATCGAGGATTGGCAGTTCATGGCACCGGCAAGCCGCATGGACGCAATTTGGATGGCCCGCTGGGACAACGTCCCGTCGGTTTGGATCTATATCTCGTTCGCCAACTTCCCGAATAACGTCTGGGACAATCACCAGCGCATCAAGCAGTGGCAGGCTCCGCACAACGAGACATGGGCCGGAATTACCTTCAACATCGACGGCAACATTGCCGATGGCCCGGTGGCCGGCATTCCGGTCCCGCGCAATAAGGTTGCTGATTTTGACGGCGATCTAAAGACCGACATCAGTGTATTTCGGCCCTCGACCGGACAGTGGTTCGTTGCTGGGACCCTTGGGCCGAGCTACAGCGTGTATCAGTTCGGCGAGGCCGATGATATACCCGCACCAGGTGACTACGACGGTGACGGCAAAACAGACCTGATGGTATTTCGCCCGAGCAATTCGACATGGTACCTGCGTGCGAAAGGCATTTACACCGTCCGCCAGTATGGCGAACCGGGCGACATTCCGGCCCCGGCCGATTACAACGGCGACCGCCGAACAGACATTGCCGTCTTCCGCCCGTCCACGGGCACCTGGTATATCGCTTTTAGCGACAGCATGAACAGCTTTCTGCAGCGTCGGTGTGGTCAGGCCGGCGACCGGGCGGCGGCCGGCGATTATGCCGGTGACGGCCGGGCGGACATAGCTGTATGGCGGCCGTCAAACGCGACATGGTACGTTCAGGCGAGTACGGGCGGATTTTACGTAACTCAATGGGGCGAACCCACCGACGTTCCCGCGCAAGGCGATTATGACGGTGACGGCAAGGTCGACCGGGCCATTTTCAGGCCTGGCACCGGAACCTGGTATGTACTGTTCTCAGCCGGCGGCCAGCTTCAACAGCAGTTCGGGACCGGCGGTGACCAGCCTGTGACCGGTGACTACGACGGCGACGGGCGGTATGATGTCTCCGTCTTCCGTCCATCGAACGGCACGTGGTACACAAGCCAAAGCCAGGCAGGCTATATCGTCCGCCAGTTCGGCGTCCAGAACGACAGTCCCGTCCCCGCGGCCTATCTGCCAAGGCCTTAGGAGGTAGAGGTGACGACTAAGGATTAGAGTCAAACCGGCTTGTTGTGACAGTTCTATAGAGTCAATTTCTAAGAGCAGATGTCGTTTTCTTTCTATACGAGGATGCCTCACCAACGCCCAAAAAGGCGTAAGAAACAACTAGGACGACGTAAGTAAAGGTATCCGGCGGTGAGTCCCAGACTAAGTAACAATACAGAAAACCTACGAACAGCAGCGACTACATGACAGCATTATATAGCATCTTTTGAAGAAATCTTTCGAATTTTTTCATTTCTGCACCACCGGTCATCAATGCTTTTCACATACCGGTGTAGATTCGCTACAATTGTCGTTTAGCTCAAAAGAGCAGGTTCGGAAGATCGTGACTAACTATGCTTCAGGCTGGGATCGTTGGCTTGCCCAATGTAGGAAAATCTACTCTGTTTAATGCCCTGACGGCGCAGGAAGCCGCGTTGGCGGCCAATTATCCGTTTGCGACGATCGAACCGAATATAGGGGTCGTCGCCGTACCGGACGAACGGCTCCCGGTGCTTGAAAAGATGAACAAGGCGCAGAGAGTGGTGCCGGCAACTGTCGAGTTCGTCGATATCGCGGGCCTCGTCCGCGGAGCGTCAAAGGGCGAGGGTTTGGGCAACCAGTTTCTCGCGAACATCCGCGAAACCGATGCAGTAATTCAGGTCGTCCGCTGTTTCGATGACGACAACATCGTCCACGTCGAAGGCTCGGTAAACCCGATCCGCGATATCGAGACCATCCAGATCGAGCTTGCCCTGGCTGACCTTGCCTCGGCCGAAAAACGGCGTGAAAAGGCCGCCCGTGCGATCAAAGCCTCGGGCGACAAAACCGCAAAACGCGAACTTGAGATATTGGACAAGATCCAACCCGTGTTGGAAGAAGGCCGTCCGGCACGTGCTGCCGTCCTGACGGACGACGAACGGGCCATAGTAAAAACCTGGTTCTTTCTTTCGACCAAGCCGACCATCTACGCCGCGAACGTCGATGAAGCGACGCTCGCCGATCCGGGATCAAACGAATACGTTAAGGCCGTTGTCGCTCACGCGAAGACCGAAAATGCAGATGTTGTCGCGATCTGTGCGAAGCTCGAAGCCGAATTGGTCGCCCTAGATCCGGCCGAGCGCGACGAGTACTTGAAAGATCTCGGCTTAAGCTCAAGCGGCGTCGATAAGTTGATAAAGGCGGCCTATCACATGCTCGGCCTTATGTCGTTTTTGACGGCGGGTGAGAAAGAGGTCCGGGCGTGGACGATTCCCGTAGGCACAAAAGCACCACAAGCCGCCGGCGAAATACACACCGATATTGAACGCGGCTTTATACGCGCCGAGATAGTCGGCTATGACGACCTCGTCGCCTGCGGATCCCGCAAAGCCGCCAGCGAAAAAGGCCTCGCGCGGCTTGAAGGGAAGGACTACGTAATGAAGGACGGCGATGTGGTGGATTTTCGGTTTAACGTCTAAGATTGATGACTGACAAGGATCCTACAATTTCCGGCCTCAAATGCTACGTTCCGTCCGAAGATTTCGAGCTGTCAAAGCGATTTTATTCCGGGCTCGGTTTTCAGTTGACCGAAGCGTGGGCGGGCGACGTTGACTGCAAGCTCGGTGGTGCTGAGTTTCGTCTCCAAAACTACTACAATAAAGATTGGGCCGAGAATTTCATGATGAAGTTCGAGGTCGAAGACGTGGACGCATGGCATCGACACGCAGCGAAGGTAATAGATGACGGTGATTTCGGCAGTGCCCGCTACGACACCCCCGAATTAGTAGCCGGCGACACGAAGATCTTTCACGTCTGGGACCCGTCCGGCGTGCTCTTGATTTTTATCCAATAGGCCGATGAAATTACTCGACAAATACATCAACGAAGAAATATCCATGGCGGATGAGCGCTCGGCCGTGGGTGATCTCACAGCATCGTTTAGTCACCTTGAACGAGCTCACGTTCTTGGCCAGGCTTCGACCTACGACCACTTGCGAGTCCATTGGCGAATGTTCAAATTGGCGTTTCGAATGCACTCGCCCCGAGAGATCTGGGGCCAGTTAGTTCGAATCATCGGCGCCGCGACCAAAACACCTTTTGGGATCTATCCGCGCGGCAACACGGGCGGTTCGAATGTTTGGTTCTTCAAATCAATGCCCGTGCCGAATGATCTGCGGGATATGCTGAACAAGGCCGGAAAATGAAAGCAGTCTCGTTCGTAATTATCGTTTATGTCGTATTTATGCTGACGCAGCCGTGTCAGGACATAGCGGTGTTTGCGGGTCCGTGTAACAAAGAGATTGCGTCGTACGCGGATATCGAAGTTTCGGAAAGTAAACAGGAAACCTCAGATATCTGTCCTCCACTTTGCATCTGCTCTTGCTGCGGCATATCGGCCGCGAACCATTTCGCTTCCGAAGCGTTGTTGCCAAACCGAAACGGCCCAGTTGCTCTGGCCGCTCCTGTTTCATACGAAAGACCATATCCCGCACCTTTCCCCAACTCCATCTGGCAGCCACCAAAAGCCTGAATCTAAAGCACAACTGCGCCTATTTTTGTCCGTTTCCTTGAAGCTAACGAAAGCTTGTCGCGCGTCGTTGGCATGATTCAGAATGAGAAGGAGTTTATGTATAAGACGATAATTTTCTTTGCGGTGCTCTTAGCCGCACAAACAGCATTCGCCCAAAGTACCGGAGATCTAAGGCTGGTAATTCAAAACAAAGATACGAAAGAAGGGATCGCGGATGCGGTCGCCACTGTTAAAGGCACCGGCATTTCCGTCATCGCTTACGCTGCCGGGCGGGCATCGCTCGCAAACATCCCGGCCGGAGCGCAAACGATAGAGATCTCGTCGCCCGGTTACGACACAGCCGAGATCAAGCTGGTCTTTCCGCTAACCGATCTATCCGAACGAACGATCTTGCTCACACTCAATAATGAGGTCGGTGAGGTGACGATAACTTCTACGCGGACGGGCCGTGAGATCGCGGCCGAGCCGACACGCGTAGAGGCAATCGACGAAGAAGAGATCGACGAAAAGATCAGCATGCGTCCGGCCAACGTGTCGATGGTCCTCCATGAAAGCACAGGCATTCAAGTGCAGCAAACCTCGGCCACGTCGAACTCTCAAAGCGTTCGACTTCAAGGCCTGGACGGCCGGTACACACAGATCCTCAAAGACGGCTTTCCGGCATACGGCGGTTTTTCGGGCAGTTTAAGTGTGCTTGAGATACCGCCGCTCGACTTGAAGCAGGTCGAGATCATAAAAGGCCCGTCCGCGACCCTGTTCGGCGGCGACGCGATAGCCGGAGTGGTCAATTTCATAACAAAAGATCCGGCGGACAAACCGGTTACGACGCTGATCCTGAACCAGACGTCCGCGTTGGGCTCCGACTTTTCGATCTTCAATTCAAACAAGTATCGGCGGTTCGGTTACACGCTGTTGGGCTCCGCAAATTATCAAAAAGAATACGATGTTGACGATGATGATTTTACC
>JBGTJP010000023.1:0-9923 GCA_041745075.1 Pyrinomonadaceae bacterium
AAGCACTTCACCTGCCCTAACGACCAACTCTTCCTGCTCATCTTCGCCGATCCAAAACCGCAATGCTCCCGAAAGGATGTATGTCAACTGCTCGTTCTCATGCGAATGCTTCGGAACGACGCAGCCCTTTTCAAGATACACATGGGCCAGCATCATGCGGTCCGCGGTGATCAACCGCCGTTCCAATGATTCAGAGACGCGTTCGCGGGGCATGTCTTCCCAGCGGTAAAATCGAGTTTTAGTTTCCTTCATAAAATTACGGCCTTGAAACGGCTATATCTTACCAGACTTTCGATCGTCTCGGCCCTTCCCTAAGTTAACGCACTAAGATGATCCCATTTAATCGAACACTTAACCGTTTTGGTTTTATTCTTTAGAGATTTGCGATAACCTATTAATAATACATCTACTTAGTTAGCTGCTTTTATGGCAAAGAATCTGACATTTTCATTGGATGGCACTGAGTTCGAGGTCCTGATGACGAAACTGGACCGTGACGACCTCTACGGTTCTGTTGAGATCGAGGCGTTCGACGAAAAAGGAAAGCCCGCGGTCCTGAAGGTCCTTGCCGCCGACGGAAAAACGTTGATCGAAAAAGGCGGTACGGCGCTTGAAACAGTGAACAGCAAAGGTGATTCGATCGACCGGACGGAATTGGTCGCCGTCGATATTGAAGGTAATGAGATCCAGAAGGTTGAGTCATCGTTTGGCCAGGTAAATAAATTAAAGAAAACGGACGCGGATACTTATCTCGGGCTTGTTGTGAAATCCGTTTACCTTCTCGACCCTCCTGAAGATGCGGATCTGGACTTTCTTAAAGATCATCTCTCGGCAAAACAGATCTTTTCATTCCCTTTTAGTTATCGAGGAGGATTGAGCTACGACACGGCTTACATTGTCGGCGGCGGCGATAATGAGGCCTTTATGATAATAGGAAAGGACGGCGATGTTCAGTACATGAAACTCAACCAGGCCGGAGTTCTCTCCTCAGCTGACGAGCAGGAAATATCGGCTGACGACATCAGTTTTGACCTTTTGTGACACGTAAATGGCGATAAACATCAGCAATTCAAATAACCGTGACGCGGTAGTCGCTTTTGAGGGGCTTCTGGACAAGCAGGAGATCCGGTACGTCGATAAGAAAGGCGAGCCGACGCAAAACGCTCGCGTTCTAAAGGCCGATTCCGAACATGAGCTTTCCGTATTGCTGAAGAAAGCAAAGAAACTGGAGAAGGTCGGCAGATTGCTGATCGACGGAGATCCGGAAGTTGACCTCGAACTAAGCGGAATGCTCCTGACCGACACATCAAAGGTATATGTGTCCGCCCGCGGGATCGTACACCTCGTTGAAGAATACGAACTCATCCACAACGCGAAGGGTGAATTGCAAAAACGCCGCCTTCGTGAAAAAACGGTCCAGAATATGAACTCCGACATACCGGTAAACTGGACGGGAAAGTTCATAAAAAAAGAAGATGCGGTGCGTCGATTCGTGTTTACCAACACAAAGCAGCTCGTGCACATCAATGGCCTTACGTTCGACTTTTTGTTCAAAATGGCCGAGGACCTCCACAAAAAGAATTCCCTGCTTTTGCTGCGCGGCGGCGAGAACGCCGATCAGCCGCTTGTAATGAACCGCGGCGGAAAACCGTACAACGCCTTTCTCGAAGGCCGGGTAAAAGGAGACAGCTATTGTCTGCTTCTCCACCTTTCGAATATGGAGCTGAAACGTCCCGCGAGGACTGATGACAATGGACGCTAGTTTCGACAAAAAGAAATTCAAGTGTAAATACGACTACTGCATCGGCACAGCGGCTAATCTGAGCGATCCATCTTTCCGCCCGAAGGCTCTGGATTATAAGCGCCGTCTTAGTGCCGCGATGAAGGCGATCGCCGGTGCCGATATCGGCCGCATCGGCGGCGGAAAAGGTTATTTTGCCTCGCGAAAGTATGATGGCGAATTCGCGATGCTTGTATACGACGGTGAGAACATGATCTCGCTTCATCCAAGCGGCACGGTGCGTTCGGGCCTGCCCTGCCTGAACGAAGGCGCCCAGTTGTTGAAGAAAGCCAAGGTAAAGTCCTGCATTCTCGCCGGCGAATTTCACTTGAAAGGAGCGGTCGCCGAAAGCCGTGCCCTGGAGCAGGTACTCGGGGTTCTTCGCTCTCCTTCCTCGAAAAAAGCTCTTGACGATATTGCCCTTGCGGTGTTCGACCTGACCGAACTCGAAGGAAAGGCCGTCACTTCCGCTACGGCGGTTTTCAAGAACCTCGATACTTTCTTTAAGAAAGGAAAGTTCATCCATCCGGTCGAATATAAAGAAGTCAGTAAGAATGAAGCGATAATGCAGCTGTACGTCGATTGGGTGGTCGGCGAAGGAGCGGAAGGGCTTGTTGTTCGAAATGACAAGGCCGGCTGGTACAAGATCAAGACCCGTCACAACCTTGATGTTGCGATCATCGGTTTCTCCGAAGGTACCGAGCAGCGGAAAGGAATGCTTCACGACCTGCTTGTAGCCGTTGTCCGTCCGGACGGAACCTTTCAGGAACTGACGCGGGTCGGCGGCGGGTTTAGCGAAGCGGACCGAAAAGAATTTTTCAAAGACCTGAAAAAACGCATCGTGCCGTCGGAGTACGTGGCCGTCAACAACGATTACGTCGCTTACGAGATGATCAAGCCCGGCCCGGTGATCGAGATGTCGTGTCTCGACATGATCGCCCAGCGTTCGAAAGGCGGCCCGGTCAACCGTATGGTGCTTGAATGGAACGGTAAACGATATTCCGCACTGTCCCGAATGCCGCTGGTCAGCGTCATCTCGCCCCAGTACATTCGCCTTCGCGACGACAAAGAAGCCAGTGCCGAGGACACAAGCATCACCCAGGTTACCGATCTTGTCGAAGTCGATGACGCCTCGAAATCGGCGGACACTTCGCAACGCAAACCGAGCAAGCTGCTCGAACGCGTCGTCTATAAAAAAGTGATGAAGGAAAACCTGATGGTCCGAAAGCTTCTGATGTGGAAGACCAACAAAGAAGACAGCATCGAATTTCCCGCGTACGTCGTTTATCTGACCGACTTTAGCCCGAACCGGAAAACGCCTCTCGAACGCGACATAAAGATAGCCAGCACGGAGGCGGCGGCAAAGCGGATGTTCAAAGAGATGGCCGATAAGAACTTTGTCGGCGGATGGGAGAAGGCAGCTTGATCTATGGCAATGCCCTGGCTCGAATTTCAGAACGACAAGCACATGCTTTGGATCGCCAAGGAATGGGACCGCCACGCGCCCGAATTGGCCGAATGGGCAATGGAACGGCTGGTCAACCGCCGCGATGTTTGGAGCCAATATACGATGTCGAAGGGCGAGGTCCGCGTTTATATGCTGCCCGTGCCTGAACTTAGAAAACTGGGCACCGACATGGTCACGATCGACAAACTCAAACGGCATTTCTCGGGAAAGCAGGTGCAGCATCTCATCGGGCTTCATTCGATCAGCGACCACAGCACGGCGAAATGGTTTGCGATCGACGTCGATCTGCACGACGAAAAGGCGATCAATGCCGGTGAACTTGCCCGCTCGAACTTTACCGCCGCTCTCGAATGGAGCACGCGGCTGCAGGCGGACGGTTTTGACCCGTGGCTGATGGACAGCAACGGTGTGGGCGGTTACCACGTGTGGACGCTGCTCGACAAAGAGTATCCGCTGGCGGATGTTTACGATTATGCAAACGAGCTTCGTGCCGATTACGCCGAGTTCGGCCTTTTGAAAAAGCCAGAGATCTTTCCTCCGCGGCGCGAGGTGGACAAGGACTCGCTCCCCTACACGCTTCGCGTTCCCGGACGCCACCCGCGGCGGGCACACTACAACCGGCTGTGGAACTTCGATCCGCTTGGCGAGATGCAGTGGCTGGAGGGCGGCGAGGCCATCGAGACATTGATCGCCACTCGGCCCGCTCCGCTGCCAAAACGTATGCGAAAGCGGCCCGCGAAGATGCGCGAGGTTGCCCCGAAGCCGGTCAAAAAGATCCCAAAGACGAAAAAGCTCCGCGTTTGCCTTGATCTTGACGGTGTGCTGGCCGAATATCACGGGTGGGAAGGCCCCGATCATATCGGCCCGCCGCTGCCCGGAGCCCTTAAGTTCGCAAAGACGGTCGCAAAACTGGCCGACATCGTAATTTTTACCGGCCGCTGCTCCGAAGAGCCCGGTGACCGCGATGTGGTCCAGAGCATTTCGCCCGGCCAAATGCGGATAAAGGTCATCGACTGGCTTGAGAAGAATGGATTCCCGTTCGCAGACGTTTATATCGGCCAGGGCAAACCCCGTGTCCACGCCTTCATCGACGACCGCGCTGTCCCTTGCTCGCCGCAACTCGATCCCGACGCATATTCTGAAGCTGAAACTCAGCTTCGCCTTCTCCTGAAGCGAAAACCCGACAACAAGACCGTAAAAGAAGCGAAATTCAATATTCGTAGGGGCAAGGTTGAATAATGTCATGCAACTATGACCAAACACGGGACTTAGCTCTTTCCGGCATTCAGTTTTCACGCTCCAAGACCGCATCGAACGCCGTTCTTTTTGGAACGCCATTCTGTCCAAAGTGGAACGGGTTAAATACATCAGTATCAATGTGTTAGCGTCGGAATCGTTCCACTTTAACATTTTTGAATGTACGTGTTAGGTTAGGGCTTTTTTGAATTATTTTTGACTCTCTCTCTATGCAAAACGCCGAGGAAGGATAACGCGACTCTATGAAAGGCAGGTGAGGTCCAACGAAACAATGCGAGGCTTCCACCAAAGTCTTATACTTTTTAACAGGCAAAAAATGATAGAGACAATTGGTTGGACATCTTCGCTCATTCTCCTGATGACGCTTATCAAGCAGGTTCACAAACAATGGAAAGATGGCACAAGCGAGGGCATTTCAAAATGGCTGTTTATCGGGCAATTGACGGCGTCCATAGGATTTACGGTTTACAGTATCTCGACCGGCAGTTGGATTTTTGCGTTTACGAACGGAGCATTGACGATAAATAACATCATCGGCATCTGGTTGTATTACAAATTTAAGAACGCAGATAATAAATAAAATGAGCGAACCCACGATCAAAGATATCCGCAGTGAAAGCCCATATTGGCTGATGAAAAACGGATATCTTGAGAATTATTTCGGGTTAACCAAAGACGCAAAAGCAGATTTTGCCATTATCGGCGGCGGAATATCGGGTGCGCTCATCGCCCGAAGCCTAGCGATCACCGGAGCGGACGTGATCCTGCTTGACCGACAGCACATTGCGATGGGTAGCACCTCGGCAAGCACTGCTTTGCTGCAATATGACATCGATAAAACGTTGACCGAACTTATAAAAGTGATGGGAGAACCGCGTGCCGCCCGCGCTTACGAACTGAGTCTTCGCGCTCTGACCGATCTTGAACAGATTGCCGCGAGTCTCAAATTAGATAACAATTTCGAACCGCGACTAAGTATTCGTTTTGCAAAATATAAAAAAGATGTTGCGATGCTCGAGGGGGAATATGAGGCGAGGACGCGACACGGTTTTGACATGGAATTGTGGGATGAGGACAAGGTCGCCGCAAATTTCCCTTTCTCCTCACCGGCTGCACTCTCTACAAAGCCTAGTGCAACGGTAGATCCGTATCGCTTGACACACGGATTGCTGATCGATGCCGCCGCAAAAGGTGTGCGGATCTATGATAAAACTCCGGTGGAAAATATCGAAGGCTCGAAAAGCTCAGTCGTTCTCAAAACCTCCGCCGGACATAAAGTAAAAGCAAAAAAAGTCGTCATCGCCTGCGGTTACGAATCCGTAAACTACATCCCGAAAAAGATCGGCACACTTAATTCTACCTTTGCCTTTGTCACGGAACCTCTGCCGCCAGGCCATGATCTATGGCACAAAAATTGTATCTTCTGGAACACCGCCGACCCTTACATTTACGGCCGGCCGACATCTGATAACCGAATTATCTTCGGCGGCGCAGACGAACCTTTCTACGATCCAAAACGCCGCGACGCGCTTATTGATAAAAAGACGGCAAAGCTTGAGAAAGAGCTTCGCAAGCTCTTCCCGGACCTTCCTTTCAAGGTAGATTACCGCTGGGCCGGAACTTTTATCGAAACAAAAGACGGCCTGCCCTACATCGGCATGATAAAACAGCGCCCGCACACATATTTCGCTCTCGGTTACGGGGGTAACGGCATTACATTTAGCCAACTAGCTGCTGAGATACTTACTGCTCAACTCACAGGCCTCATATCCCCGGATTCAGAAATATTTTCCTTTGAAAGAACGTAAACTCCACATGGAGCGTTATAACTTCGAAAAAAACAGTTTCTGCTTTAGCTCATTGTACTGAACTCGTCCCCGAGGAGCTCGTTTGCAAGACTTTTCTTTCGCATCCAGGTATAACTTTCTTAACTCCTCGTCTTGGCGCAACCTATCCCGAAATGCGAGAGCTTCGTTCCAAGCATTGCCATCAAGCACGACAATGTGCAGCAAATGACTTCTTTCATCTGGATGTTTTCCTCGACCAAAAATGTAATGGTCCGTCACACCCGCATTGGCCGCGTAATCATAGCAAAGCGATTCTAACCGAACGCGATACTCATCAAATATATCGAGGTCGGGTATACCCAAAAGCAAATCCAGAATCGGTTTTGCTGGCATTCCAGGCACGGACGTTGAACCGTAGTGTTCAATTTGGTGCGGCAATCCATTCAGGACTTTGGAGATGCGGGCCGATTCCTTGAGGAATATACGTGGCCATTCGTCGCAGTATTCAACCAGGTAGTTGTCCGTTCGTTTTAGGCCCAACATAGAATACGTTCCCCTTACCCAGGCAAAACGAATGAGCCGATGTGCGGCGTGTTTGTATTTAAACAAGTTTGCAAGGCAAGAATAAGAGAATCCCGCAGGTTTTCGGGCGTGACGATGGCATCTACTAGGCCTCTTGCGGCGGCGTGTTTGGCGTCTAATTCCTTGTCGTAGGTTTCGCGGACCTTGTCCATTTCTTCGAGCATTTCGGGAGGCGGTTCTTTGCCCTGGGCTTTTAGCTTTTCGATTTGGGTTCCGTAAATGGCGACGGCGGCGGAGTCGCCTTCCATCACGCCCATGCGGCCGGTCGGGAGCGAGAAGATGAAGTCGGGGTCAAAGCCCTGCCCGGCCATCGCGTAGTAGCCGGCACCGGAGGCGTGGTTGACGGTGAGGACGAGTTTTGGCACCTTGGCGCAGGCCATCGCTTCGACAAAGCGGGCACCGGCACGGATGATGCCGCTGTGCTCGGCTTCGGCCCCGACCATAAAGCCTGAAACGTCCTGAACAAAAAGCAGCGGCGTCGAATGGCGGTCGCAATTTTCGATAAAGTAGGCCGTCTTTTCGGCCGATTCGGTATAGACGATGCCTCCGAAACGCGGCGGTGTGCCGGGTTTGCCTTTGGACATGCCGCGCGAGTTTGCGATGACTCCGACGAGAATTCCGCCGATGCGGGCCGTGCCGCAGATCAGCTCTTTTGCAAAATCGGCCTGGAATTCGTCGAACTCGCCTTCGTCTAGAAAGGTCGCGAGGACTTCCTTCATGTCATAGGGTGCACGGTGGTCGTCGGGGAGCAGGTCGTAGAGCGGATGCCGACCATCGGGGGAGATCATCCTGTCAGCCGAAGCGGCTGCCACCCCTCCTAAGACGGGAGGGGAGTTCTCCGTGATCGAAACACGTGTAGGTTCTTTCGCGGGAAGTTCGGACACGAGCGCTCGAATTTTTTCGATGCATTCCTGCTCGTCTTTTGTTTTGTAATGGGCAACGCCTGAAATGCTGTTATGAGTGGCGGCTCCGCCGAGGGTTTCGTTGTCGATCGTTTGGCCGGTCGCTCCTTTTACAAGATTTGCACCGCCGAGACCCATAAAGCTTGTGCCTTCGACCATCAGGATCACGTCAGACAGCGCGGGCAAATATGCCCCGCCCGCGACGCACATTCCCATCACGGCCGAGATCTGGGGCACCTTCAAATAATGCCGCATTATCGAGTTGTAATAAAAGATGCGTGCGGCGCCGTATTGGCCGGGGAAAACGCCGCCCTGATACGGCAGATTTACGCCGGCGGAATCGACAAGGTAGATGATCGGCACGCGGTTGCGCATCGCGATCTCCTGCGCGCGGAGAATCTTTTTTATCGTTTCCGGGTACCATGCACCGGCTTTTATCGTCGCATCGTTAGCGACGACGACGCATTCCCGGCCCTGAATTTTCCCGACAACCGTCACGACCGCGGCCGCAGGAGCCTGGCCGTCGTATTGGTCATAAGCGACCAGCAGGCCGATCTCCTGAGAGAAAGTGTCGGGGTCCAAAAGCAAATCGACGCGTTCGCGGGCAGTCAACTTGCCCTGCGAGTGGATCTTTTCGATCTTCTTCTCGCCGCCGCCTAAGCGTAGTTTTTGCTCGAGGCTCAGATAACCATCTGTGAGTTTTTCTAATCTTGACGACATATTTCAATCCATCGCGATCCCTAAACTTTGGGCTCTATAACCGAAAGCTCCTTGATAAATCGAAAATGTTTGATGTTGTAGGTAACAAGCGTTAGCTCGTAGTTTATTGCGGAGGCCGCGATCAAAGCGTCGGCGAGAAATAATCCGTGAGCCGACGAATATCTGTCGATCAAGTCGATCGCCAACAATGCGATCTCAGAGGTGAGGGGATAATATCGAAGTTGAGCAAGGCTGCTTTTGATACTTTCCTTCTGCCGTTTGCCGATCGCCCCTTGAATCGACTCTATGTAGATCACTGTGTCAATGCCGCAGTCAAGCCCCTCAACAAATGACCTGACACTTTGATTGCCGTAGAATATTTCCGACAGCACATTCGTGTCGATAAGATGTTCACCCATTGCGACGATTGTTTTTGGCGCGGAGCCTGTCAGTCAAGTCCTTTGAGCTCTCCTTCCGATCCGCCCAGATACCAAAGACTTCATCAAACGGGCTTACGCGTTCGCCGACTTGCTCAAGTTCGGCGATGATCTTCTTCGCGGCCTTTCGGTCCTTAATGGTAAATGACCCGTTTATTTTTATCGGTAGAGTTATAGAGATCGTTCCCATAGGGCTTAGTTTAACACGGATAATGGTCATTCCCTCTCACTAATAATGAACGTCGGCACCATCCCGCCGCCGCTTGAGACGTTTGCTAGTTCGCTGGAGGAAAGGCGGGTGAAGGCGGAGCCGACGACGCCGTTGAAGAGGAGCGGGTCGAGATCGACGAGTTGTTCGATCATCGACCATTTGCCTTCCAGGCCGAAGATCATCGGGAACATTTCGCGTGCGGTTTTCACGCGTTCCTGGACCAGGTAATCGCCGTTTGCGAGTGCGACCTTGATCGCCTCGTCCCATTCTTCCGGGCTTGAATTCCAGCCGATATAGATGCCGTGGCCGCCGTAATCATCATTTGGTTTTAGAACGAGTTTAACCGAATTGGCACGCGTCCATTCGACCAGATCGACTTCTTCCTTGCCGCCGCTGCCGCTTGCGGCCGTGACAAAGGTCTTTTCTTCGCGAAACGTCCGTGTCCAGGGAATATGGGCGTTGATCGCATCAATTTCTGCTTTGTCAAACAAATGCGAATAGCGTTCGTTTGTCAGGACGGCGAAGATGGCTTTCTTATGAACGAGCTTTCCTCGAAAACTGTTGACCATGCAGATCGCACCGGCCCGATATGCGTCGAGCAATGCGGGGTACGCATCCATGATCGGAAGATATTCGTTGACGAGCAGGCGTTTGTAAACGACGTCTATCTGGACGCCGCCGTAGTAAAGTTTGCCATTATCGAATTCAAGTTCTTCAGGTGAGCAGATCACCGCATCACAGCCGCACGATTCGAAATAGTCGCGAAAGAGCTCGAACTCTTTTATCGTCGGCCGATCTTT
>JBGTJP010000024.1:0-8659 GCA_041745075.1 Pyrinomonadaceae bacterium
ACCTCATAAAAATAGTTCGGCCCCAGAAGTTCCTCTTCCAAGAGCTGACGGTAAGGCGTGCCGCTGTTCCGCTGGTCGGCGATACGCACGTCAAGATGAGCATCGATGTTGATGGCGATCCAGTTTCTTGCTCCAAATGTCTCGGCCATTGCCTTGCCGTCCGGGTAAGAAATATCGTTGCCGCCGCCCAGGACGATCAGACGTTTCCCATCGCCGAGGACGCTCGTCACGATCTCATAGTGCGTATCATGCGTCTCTTCCAGCGTGCGGCCGATCTTAACGTCACCCAGATCGAAAAGCTTTTTCTTTATATTCAACGGCGTCAGCTTATAGAACTGTTCGCGTATCGCCGATGGGCCAAGAGCGGCCCCCTGGCGGCCGTTGTTTCGCCGCACGCCTTCGTCCTGCGGGCAGCCGAGAATAACGATGTCCGCCGACTCGTAATCCTGCTGCTCGCGGCCGACGATCTCGCCCAGCCGCGGGTCATTCTTATCGTTTCGAGTAAAAAAAAGGCCGGGATCCGGACGTGTGGTTAGCTGAAAGAGTTCTGGCATTTTTTCAAAAAGAGGTCTGTTGGGTTCCGTTGATTAGCAATGATACCGCACCATTCAAAAAATTCCGAAGGCGGCCGGTACTGGCCACGGAACCAAACTCAACAAGAAACGACCGAACAGGCCGTCAATTTCACGGCTTGAGTTTTCGTTTTGTACGTCGGCTTTATCTTACTATCGACGACAGCATTTACAAGAGAGATCCGCGGTCCCGAAAATCAAATCAGCAACCGCTTTCTCGTTTTCCGTTCTCAACGCTTCGCGGCGGTCCAGGTTGTCGAAAAACTCATTCATGATCTCCACAAGCTGCCCCTTCTCTTTCATTGAAAGTGCGAGAAAGCCGTTGAAAACTACCGCTACGTCGTCTGTTGGATTTTCTGCCATTTTGTATGAACCTTTTTACTTGACTTCATTTGGATATTGAATTATCACTCATAACGATATTCTACAATCTCATTCGCTGTGGAGGCACAAAATGGATCGGGTAGTTTTGGCGAGTTTCTTCTCGCTGGTTGCTTTTGCTTGCGTCGCTTTTGCCCAAGCGGACGATTTTTGCGCGGAATTCGGAGCCACGCCTTCATTCAATTCACCTTCGGCAAACGTTCCCTACGTTTTTGGCCGTATTGTGCTCAAAGATCATGATCCGGGCACAAAATTCCCAAAGATCACAGTGCTTCTATCGGAATCAAGGGGTGCCCCCACTCGTTTAACGATCGAACGATCGGGCAATTACTGTTTCCGGCGGATAAGCGGGAGCGGCGGGACGCTCGTTGTCGATGTCAATGGTGTCGAGGTCGCCCGAAGAACTCTTCCGTCGATGGGTCCTGCGCAGCAGCGTGAGGACTTTGAAATTTACGCCGACCCGCGACAGCGGTCAAGCCCGCCATCAACTATTTCGGCTAAATTCTCGCATCCTCGAAACGACAAAACGATCGATCTTTACAAGAAGGCCGCCGAGGCGGAAAAAAATAAAGACCTTGAAAAGACGGTCAGCTTCCTAAAAGAGATCGTTCTGATCGACCAGGCCGATTTTATTGCCTGGGCAAAGTTGGGCTCGGTGTATTTTGAACAGAACAAACTTTCAGAGGCCGACGCGGCTTTTCGAAGATCGCTCGAGGCAAAGGTCGATTATACGCCCGCGTGGATATATGTCGGAAAACTTCGGATGGCCCAGAAGCAATACGAAGCCGCAATAGAGATTTTCAAACACGCGGTCGAACTTGAGCCGACATCGGGCCGGGCCTTTCAGCTCCTTGGCGAAGCGCATCTTCAGGCACGACAGGGAACCCTTGCCGTCGATGCTTTGGATCAGGCCCTCAAACTTGACCCCGCCGGTATGGCCGAATGCCACCTCTTAAAGGCCCGGTTGTACGATCTGGCCGGTGCAAAACAACTCGCTGCTGAGGAATATAAGGCTTTCCTGGCAAAGGTTCCCGAGCATCCGGATAGAAAGAAATTCGAGAAGTACATTAAGGAAAATCCCAAATAGTTGGCAAGTGCCGCCGATGACGCCCATGCCGGGTCGTTATCGAGAAGCGCAGTTTTTAAGAGTCGATATACCCATCGGCCTCGTTTCGTTCTTCTTCGCGAGAGCGTCCATCGGCAATGTCAAACCAGCGCTGGTATCCGTGGCGGGCCAGACCCCAGGCTTCGGGGCCAACGTGTTTGATGATCTTTTCTTTTATTATTTTGCGGTTGACCAGTCCTTTTCGGCTTAGCAGGAAAACAGCGTCTTCCTGATCTTTAAACCGCCCGGCAATAAATTTGAGAATTACGAGCCATTCCGGCGTTAGGACGGGAATGCCATTGATCTTTACCGCCTCGCTAAGGGCGACTATGAAGAGCTTTTTAAACGAATCATTTCGAAGGATCCAGTCTACAAAAACATCCCGTTTCGAGGCCTTGATGCTGTACCGTTCGCCACCCTGCCGCAGCTTGCCTTCGCTTACGAGGGGCAAAAGCTTGTTGGCGATCACATCGACATCCTTTGTATTGCGATCACCGCCATAAAGAGCTACCGCTATTCCACCCACAAGTGCCCAATCGACACCGTTTGCCGCCGCAATCTCACTGACGGCAGCGATGGCTTCCTTTGCGGATTCTGTATCCAGGAGGTCTATGTCTATCGTCATACAAATTGGGAACCGGATCGCTTTCGCTCTTGGGTCTGACTATTGCCTTGGAATTTTATCATCAATTTTCACAGCCTTAATTTCGTAATCTTAGATCAAGATCGGAATTCGATAAACTTTTTCGTTTCAATATCTACAAATTCGACAAAATCCATTGCGTCCCTTTCGAATTTTTCAGTTTTTTCACCCTTTAACTTTAAGCCGATTGTTTCTGGCTGTTTTGATTACCGAATGCCATTTTTTAGGAATATTTTTCAAAGCCCAACTGAATGCCTGTTCTTTGGAAATCATCGTTCGATTTTGTGCTGTATAAATAATGCGGCAAGCAGTTAAGACGGCGTAATTGATGTGCTTGAAAGCCAAGTCCGATTTATCGCCAATGTTATTGGTCAAATCATCTTTCAAATACCAAAGTTCAAGAAGGAGTGCTTTATTCAAAACCTCATCAGGGATTTCGGGAGCAATCTCCTTCGCATCCCGCCCCCACAGCGTGATACCGGATTGACCGATATTAAGCCAAATAATTGGATTTCCGTCCGAACCGTCACGCCGAAATTCACCAAACTGAAAACCACAGCATTTTGACCTTTTATCGAGAAATTCTCTGTCAATTATGAAACGCAGATCGAGTTCATAAGCCCAGGGATTTTTTTCAAGGGATTTATCAAACCAACTCTTAAGCCTCGCAAACTCCTTATCATTCACATCTCTGCGAGTTACAACTATGCAGTCAACATCGCTGCATTTTTCATCAAAAGCCTTATAAGTCAGCGAACCCCAAAGATAAATTCCGACCAAATTTTCTTCAAGTATCGATGGAAAATCTTTCGTCAATCTTTCGAGGAGTGCAGACAATGCTTTGGGCATGTTCTCGAATAAGCTATTGATCATTATTTTTATCCAACGACATCGGAACCGTCACACGATTCTTCTCAGCAAATTCTATCGCTTCCTCATAACCCGCGTCGGCGTGGCGGATGACGCCCATGCCGGGGTCGGTGGTTAGGACGCGCTCAATGCGACGGGCGGCTTCCGGGGTACCGTCGGCGACGATGACCTGGCCCGCGTGGAGCGAGTAGCCGATGCCGACGCCTCCGCCGTGATGGAGCGAGACCCATGTAGCGCCGCCCGCCACGTTTATCATTGCGTTGAGATAGACCCAGTCGGCGATGGCGTCGGAGCCATCTTTCATCGCTTCGGTTTCGCGGTTGGGCGAGGCAACGCTGCCGCAGTCAAGATGATCGCGGCCAATGACGATCGGAGCCTTTAGCTCGCCAGAGGCGACCATTTCGTTGAGTTTGAGACCCGCTTTTGCACGTTCGCCGTAACCGAGCCAGCAGATGCGAGCAGGCAGGCCCTGAAACTCGACCTGCTCCTGTGCCATCGTCAGCCATTTGGCGAGATGGTCATTTTCAGGAAAGAGACTCATTATCGCCTCGTCGGTTTTGTAGATGTCCTCTTTGTCACCCGAGAGAGCGACCCAGCGGAATGGGCCTTTGCCTTCGCAGAACAGAGGCCGGATATAGGCTGGAACAAAACCCGGATAGTCAAACGCGTTCATGACCCCACTATCAAAGGCACGCTGCCGAAGGTTGTTGCCGTAATCGAAAACTACGGAACCGCGCTCAGTATATTCGAGCATTGAATTAACGTGGCTGGCCATACTGTCCATCGCCCGCTGCTCGTATCCGGCCGGATCCGATTTTCGAAGCTTTGCGGCCTGCTCAACCGAAAGGCCCGCCGGGATGTATCCGTAAAGCACATCATGAGCCGACGTTTGGTCGGTCACAACGTCGGGGTATATGTTTCGCGCCAAGATCTCGCGGTGGACCTCGCACGCGTTTCCGAGCAGGCCGATCGAAAGAGGTGTTTTCTTTTCAAGGGCCTCGCCGGCGAGCTTGACCGCTTCGTCGAGGTCCGACGCGCTTACGTCGATCTGTTTGAGCCGAAGCCGACGCTCGATCCGTGCGGGGTCAACCTCGATCACGATAGCCACACCTCCGTTAAACGTAACCGCCTGCGCCTGAGCTCCGCCCATCTCACCCAAGCCTGCTGTTACGACCAATCGGCCGGCGAGGTCGCCCCAGCCGTGCTGCCGTGCAAGCGAACCGAAGGTCTCATACGTGCCCTGCAAAATGCCCTGCGTTCCTATGTAGATCCACGAACCGGCGGTCATTTGCCCGTACATCATCAGGCCTTCGGCCTCGTATTTATCAAACTGCTCCTGCGTCGCCCAATGAGGAACGATGTTTGTATTTGCGATCAAAACCCGTGGCCCATCTGTATGCGATCTGAAAACCCCCACGGGCTTGCCGGATTGGACAAGCAATGTTTCGTCCTCATTAAGATTCCGAAGGCTTTCAAGAATCGCGTCAAAACATTCCCAATTCCTTGCGGCCTTGCCGCGGCCTCCGTAAACGATCAGGTTTTCCGGGTCAAACGCCACGTCCGGATCAAGATTGTTCTGGATCATCCGATACGCGGCCTCGATCAGCCAATTCTTACAGGTAAGTTCGCTGCCCGTGGGCGCTTTTATCTTCGGATTCATAAGCCTCTGAATTCTATTCTAGTGCTATTTTTAGGCAGTTGCCTACTCATCGCATTGTAAGCGATTATTTTCAGCAAAAAAATGTACAATTGATCGTCAACCAGCAAATAACGTGGATCGGAGGAGGAACGATGGCAGTCTTTATTACGGCATCTGTAGGGAAAAACGGCAAGAATCAAATTTCCGACGTTGTGAATATGCAGCTTATGCTGAACAATTTCATTTTGGCTGGACATCTGAAGCCCCATAACGTGCTTGTACCGGATGGAGTCGCAGGTAAACTAACGATCGGCGCCATTAAGGCCTTTCAACACTGTTATTTAGGGTTTCCTTTCCCTGATGGCAGAATCGATCCGGGGGGACAAACACTTGCCAACCTCAATGGACCCATTGTCCCGCCGCCATTTGGCTCGAAACCTGGAACCGGCGTCGGGCCGAGTTGGGACGAAAAAAGCAACGAATGGGCCATTGCACTTCGCGCCATCCATTTCGGATCAGCCGAATTTGGCTTGTTTAATCGAGTCACTGAGGAAATCCGTACCATCGTGATCAAAAACTCCAGTATCACCGCGGTTGCCGTCGGTAAGAGTTTTCAGGAGCGTTGGGTCTCCTTTAAGACGTTCATGGACATCAGCTTTAATGACTTAAACGGTAAATCAACTTCATTTTCACGAGGAGCGCCAGGAACCGATACGCACACCTTAGGTTTCCCCTTTGCAGGGGTCCCAGTCGGTATTTTGCCATCCACGTCATTTACTCAAATGTGTCCGGTCCAACCACCACCCTCGATATGGGGATCGGGAGTACCTTCAGTTCTGGGTTGCGAATTAGTAGATTCCAAGCCGAAACATTGGGGGACGATGATGGTTTTGTTTGGAGGCGGTTCAAACGTAAAGCCTCCCCCAAAAGAGCTAGTCATTTCTGGCTTCGCAAAAGTGCTTCTTTTAGCACCATAAAAGTAATATAAAAAGCCGTGTGTCGATTGAAGCGGTAGTTTAGTCGTAGCGCGCCCCGTCCGCGATCAGGTCGATTCAAGTTTCAAAAAAATACAAATCGAACGTGGCCTCGAGATAGGAAGAGTTAAAGCTATCCCGGGTTGATGAGTTCGTGCTTTTTGATTGATCTTTACATAAGCTACAATCAGCCCAATCGTTTGGCAAACAGACGCTCGCGTCTGCAATTTTCCTGAATTTGTATGCCCGATCCCGATCCGAAGAAAATTACCGAGCTTGAAGACCGACTGGATTCGCTGGTCAGAACGCAGATCGATTTTCAAAAAGAGGTCTTGCGGATCCGAAGCGAACTCGCCGGACTCAAACGTTGGGGAAGTAACCCGCCGCCGGCTTCCGCGGCCCCCGACAGGTCGGTAACGGGCGGTGGCGATGAAAACGTTCGACCGCCCCGGAGTGTTGTTTCGGAAAACGAAACTACGACCGGGCCGCCTCCCCGAACTAATACCGAGCAGCCTCCGTCCTATCGTCCGCCGGTCCGTCCGGTTGAGAAACCGGCACAAAATTTCGGCCGTACGGAATCTGTCCGCGACACGCCGTCTAAACGGGATCCCGTTTCGCAGTTCTGTTCCAAATACACCGAATCCGCCCGGGCCGATCTCGAAAAGTTCATCGGCGAAAATCTGATCAGCAAGATCGGGATTCTTGTCCTGATAATAGGCGTCGGCATCGGGGTCAAATATTCGATCGACAACAACCTGATCAGTCCTCTGACAAGGGTCGCTCTGGCATACGTATTCGCCTTCGGCCTGATCGGTCTGGCGATAAAACTAAAGGCAAAGTATCACAATTTCAGCGCGGCCTTGATAAGCGGCGGAATGGCGATGATGTATTTCGTCACCTATTTTGCCTACTCGGCTTACGGCCTGATCGGGCAGGGCCCGGCCTTCGGGCTGATGATAATGTTAACGCTGCTGACCGTGGCGGCGGCTCTTGTCTACGACCGGCAAGTGATCGCTCATATCGGCCTTGTCGGTGCTTACGCGGTGCCGTTTCTGCTCAGCAGTAATTCGGGAAACTACCTTGCACTGTTCGTCTATATGGCGATCGTCAATGCCGGGATTCTTGCGGTCTCGATCAAGAAATATTGGCGCCCGATCTTTTACACCGCATCGGCGTTCACATGGCTGATCTTTCTTGGATGGTTCGCTGGGAGATATTCGCCGAATGAACATTTCGGACTTGCACTGGTTTTTCTCGGGATATTTTTCGCGATTTTCCTGGCTACAGGATTTGTACAGGCCATCCTGCACTCTAAACGGGACAATTCCGAGTTACTTATCTCGTCCCTTGTCACAATAGGAATCTTTTATGCGTTCAGTTTGGGAATTTCTGCGACAGACCTGACCTCGCCGCAATTTTGGACTTTTTTTGTTTACCTCGCCGGATGGACGACCGCACTTCTCGCGTTTGTAAATCTCGGCCTTCCGGCGGCCGTTTCCGCAAATTACAGGCGTCCGGTGTTTTATGTTGCCGCAGGTTTCACTTGGATTATTTATCTTGCGTGGTTTGTTTCAGATTATTCGCCCGGGACATTTTTTGCTCTGGCACTTACCTTCTTGGGCGTATTTGCGGCGGTTTTCCTAGCGGTCGTCATTTATATTTTTCGAGATTCCGACTCCGATGATATCGAACCGCTGATCGCCGCATTGGTCACGGTCGGTTTATTTTTCGCCTTTTGCTTTGCTATTTCCCATTCGGGCCTTGGCCCGCTCCAGCTCTGGACATTTTTCACCTATCTGACCATTGCAACGCTCGCGGTTCTGTTGGTCGCGTTGCAGTTTTTTGGAAAGTTTCTTATTTACCTCGCCTTCGCTTCAGCATGGGCGATCTATGGGGCATGGTACGGCTATTACTATCAGGGCGGCGAGCAATTTACGCTGGCAGTAGTTTTCGCGGCGGCTTTTTTCACTATTTTTTACGTAACAGTTCTTTTCTATCGGCTCGTGCGAGAGAGCTTTAGCCTCATCGAAAACGCCGGTCTTGTCCTGTCGAATTCGTTCCTGTTTTACGGCTTTGGGTATTCGATATTGAACGGCAATGAGGCGACGGCGAATTATCTCGGCCTCTACACGGCTGGCCATTCGGCGATGCATCTCGGTGTCGCCCACTTTGTAAACAAACTAAGGTCCTCGGCGGTCGATGTCGTGCAGGTCCTCACGATTTTGACCCTCACGTTTGCATCGATCGCCATTCCGGTTCAGTTCGACGGCAATCAGGTGACGATGATCTGGTCGGTCGAAGGCGCGTTGCTATTTTGGCTCGGCCGATCGCGACACGTGCGGCTTTTTGAGTTTTTCTCCTATCCGGTGATGCTGCTTGCCGCTGGCAGCATGTTCCTCGATTGGATCACGACGTTCCTGAACCGTACCTCATACGCGAGCGAATTCAATCTACAGCCATTCGCGAACGGCAATT
>JBGTJP010000025.1:0-16359 GCA_041745075.1 Pyrinomonadaceae bacterium
AAAACCTGCCCGCGAATAACGCTGATCTGCGCGAATCAGATCTAAATCGTCTAGATCTCTATTCGCGTTCATTCGCGTAATTCGCGGGCCAATCTTCTTCTAACCGCAGAGCACCGCACCGCCGTTGATATTGAGGATCTCTCCGGTAATGTGCCGCGACCAGTCCGACAACAGAAAGCAGATCGACAACGCGATGTCATCCGTCGTCGCAATACGTTTAAGCGGAATACCGTCGATCACGCTTTTCTCATACGCCTTGTCTTCAAACGCCGGACGCACCATCGCCGTTTCTATCCAGCCGGGAGCCACCGCGTTTACGCGAATCTTAGGGCAAAGCTCGGATGCCAATGCTTTTGTAAATGAGATCTGCCCGCCTTTTGAAGCGGCATAGTTTGAATAATTCGCCTCGCCCCGCTGCCCGGCGGTCGATGAGACCATGACGATCGCGGCAGACGGCTGTTTCTTCATCGCCGGCACGCAAGCTTTGGTCATCGCCCATGCGGATTTGAGATTTGTATTGAGAACCTTGTTCCAGACCTCTTCTGACATTTCCTCGATCGGCGCTCCCTGCCAAATGCCGGCGTTGCACACCAACAGATCGATCCGCCTAAATTTCTCAAGAGCTTTTTTTGCCAACTCCTGTGCCGCGAGCATTTCCGACACATCCGCCTGCACGGCAATGGCCTCGACGCCATTTTCCTCGCACAGCCGCACTGTTTCGGCGGCCTCCACGTCGTTGCTTAGGTAATTCACAACAACATTCGCGCCGCCCTCGGCCAGCCGCACCGCCGTCGAGCGGCCAACTCCACGCGATGCACCGGTCACAATTGCGGTCTTCCCCGCAAACAGATTGTTCGGCAATCCGATCGAAACAGGTTGTACGGTCATTTCCAATATTTTGCCACGAATTGCACGAATTACACGAATGTTAGAAAATTCATTATCACTCTCCATTTATTATTTCGCGTCTTTTCGCGTGATTCGCGTGATTCGCGGGCAAGAAACTTTTATGCACGATAAAAATCTCCTCGAAGATCAACCCATCGCCTGGACACCGACACCCGATGTTATCGAACGCGCGCAGTTGACCAAATTCATGCGCCAGGTCGGCGTCTCGGCATGGGACGAGCTGTATCAATATTCCATCGCCGACGTAGAAAAGTTCACCGAAGAGGTCCTAAAATTCCTCGACATCAAATTCGACCCGCCATACGAAAAGCTTCTCGACACATCCAACGGCGTCGAATTCCCACACTGGTTCGCGGCAACAGATTCACCACAGAGACACAGAGGCACGGAGGGACAAGAGGCAGAAACACAACCCTTAGGAAGTGTGCCCCCGTCAGAACCGGAAGCGATGGCGACTGGGTTCGGGTCCGCTGGCCTAAACATCACCGAAATGTGCCTAGACCGGTGGCAGACGGTTGAGATGAAGGATCAACCCGCGGTGATTTGGGAGGGTGAAGATGGAACAAATCAGACCTTAACCTACGAATCTCTTTTCGAACGCGTTGAATCCGTAGCGTCGGGCTTGAGAAACATTCGAATTGGTAAAGGGGACGCTATCGGAGTTCATTTACCCATGGTTCCCGAGACAATTATTTCGTTACTTGCAATAAATCGAGTTGGAGCGATAGCGGTTCCTGTCTTTTCAGGCTATGGAGTATCCGCGATAGAGGCTCGGATGAATGCCGTTCATGCAAAAGTTCTCATTACTTCTGGTGGATTTAGCCGACGAGGCAAGAAATTCAACTCCTTTGCGATTGCCGAAGAAGCGGCATCTCGTTGTTTGAAAACGCCAACTGTGATCGTTGTGGATTTCGAAGAGAGATTCCTTGATTCAGAATTAATTCCTGACCATATTGACGACTTCAAACTCGTAGAGGCCGAGGGGAGAAGTTGGAAAGAAGATATGATTTGGCCCGAACCAACCTCCGCCGAAGACCCGCTCATCGTCCTCTACACCTCCGGCACGACCGGCCAGCCGAAGGGTATCGCCCACACGCACGCGAGTTTTCCGATCAAGGCGGCGCAGGATATGGCGTTTGGGACGGATGTCGGCAAGGGCACACGGATCTCGTGGTATACCGACATCGGCTGGATGATGGGGCCGTGGCTGATTTATGGGGCGTTGATAAACGGGGCGACGATCTGCATCTACGACGGAGCGCCCGATTACCCGACGGCGGATCGTATGTGGGAATTCTGCGCAAAACACAAGGTTGAAGTGTTGGGCATATCGCCGACACTGATTAGGTCGCTGTCGGCACGCGAGGACAACTCCGGCTCCCCTCCTTACGAAGGAGGGGTGGCAGCCGCTTCGGCTGACGGGGCGGTTCTCTCGTCAGGCGACGAAACACAGAATGATAGCGAAAAGAACCACCCCGTCGGTGAAGCACCGACACCCCTCCTTCGTAAGGAGGGGAGCAGGAAAGCTCCATTCGAGCGTCACGACCTCAGTTCCCTCCGCATCTTCGCCTCAACCGGCGAGCCGTGGAACCCCGCTCCGTGGTGGTGGCTTTTCGAAAAAGTCGGCAACAGCAAACTCCCGATCATCAACTACTCAGGCGGCACGGAAATAGCGGGCGGAATTCTGATGAACAATCCCATAACGCCGATAAAACCGTGTGGTTTTTCCGCTCCCTGCCCGGGAATGGATGTCGATATTCTTGATGAGGACGGTGAACCGGTAAAGCCCGGGGAGGTCGGCGAACTCGTCATCAAACAGCCCTGGATCGGCATGGCCCGCGGCTTCTGGCAGGAAAAGGAACGCTATCTCGACACATATTGGCGGCGGTTCAAAGACATCTGGGTCCACGGTGATTTTGCGATGCGTGATAAGGACGGCCATTATTTCATCCTGGGCCGCAGCGACGACACGTTAAAGGTAGCCGGAAAACGAGTCGGCCCCGCCGAAGTCGAAAGCATTCTAGTCTCGCACCCCAACGTAATCGAAGCCGCCGTCATCGGTGTTCCCGACGAGCGCAAAGGTACGGCGATGGTAGCGTTTGTAGTTCCGAATGAGGAATTTCGAATATCGAATATTGAATCCGAAGAGACTGGTCATTCAGCAATCGAAATTCGAAATTTGAAATTGGCGACCGAGCTCCGAGAGCTTGTCGCTCGTGACATGGGCAAACCGCTCGCCCCCTCAAAGATCCATTCCGTCTCGGCCCTCCCAAAAACCCGCAACGCCAAAGTAATGCGCCGCGTCATTCGCTCCGCCTACCTCGGCGAAGACCCCGGCGACCTGTCTGCCTTAGAGAATCCTAAAACCGTTGAAGAGATCAGCAAGGCAGGCAAATAATGGACAAAGTTTGTGTGTTGAACGGCGTCGAATTCCAGTGGAACGAAGAAAAATACGCGCTCAATTTACGCAAACATGGTGTAACATTTGAGGAAGCCGCTCAAGTTTTCTTCGACGAAGAAAACATCTTTGGTGACGCATCGAGCAACTCCGAGTTTCGTGATACGGCACAGGTTTCTCGTTTAGCGGCAATTTGCTGTTCACGGTGTTCGTAGAACCCCATCATCACTTGAGAATTATTTCCGCCCGCTCGGCAACGACGCAGGAAGCACTCGAATATGACAGAAAAGAACGACATTGACGATTACGTGACCCCTGAAGGATTCAAACTCCGGCCTTACAAGGAAGATTTGGAAGAGATCTCGCTCAAAATACCCGTTGAAACTATGAAGGTGCTGAGAAAAGTGGCTGACAGCCGCGATCTTCCGGTTGGTGCACTACTTCGAATGTTTATCGGACAGGGACTTAGAATTGAACTCGCTGAAAAATTCCCCGAACTTCAAAAAGAACTCTTCGAACGCCGTTTCCGCAATCGAAAGAATGGCAAAGTCCGAGAAGAAACGGAGGCTGAAAACGAAGTCGACCTTGCTGCGTAGCTATAAGATAACCTTGGGTGCGAACACCGACCGTCAGTCAATCAATGAATTCTAAACGATTCTTTCCATTGCTTTTCTTGCTCGTCGGCATTTACGGCTCGTTATCCGTCTCCGTGCATGCTCAAACAGCTGCCCTTGATAAGGTGACCCTTAGCAGCGATAAGATCGTTTCTTGGTGCCCTGTTAGCCGCTCGCCCCAAGGTATGTGCAGCATCCAGCAAACACGGGTCGCGGTAAACACCGTGGTCAAGAATCCCAACAGTGAACCGATTGCATATAATTACGTCGTTTCGGGCGGAGAGATCGAGGGTCATGGGTCGAGGGTGGTTTGGAACCTTTCAAAGGCACCACCGGGCAAACATTCTATAACGGTTGGCCTCGGCCACGGCGAAATCATCGGCGGAAATACGATAACAAAACCTCTGCTTTTAGAGGAATGTCCGATTTGTGACTTGGGATGCGAATGTCCATCGGTAAGTATTGTCGGGCCCGACACACCGATCACAGCAGGTGACGCATTTATAGTTACGGCTCGGATCGATGGCGGTGAAGATGTCGATTACCGAAAAATGAAATGGACGGTTTCCGAGGGAACGATTGTCGAAGGACAGGGCACTCCAGGGGTACTAGTTCGTACTCTTTCGGCTATGAGATCGAAGGTTCTGGCAGTTACGTTTGCAATCCCAACCGGGTGTTCGGAAACTTGTGCAAATAATATTACTGAGAACTTCTCGATCAACACGAAAAAGCCCTAAAGGATGCCGGTTGTGCCAGCATTTTCGCTGCCGTAACTCTGCTTCTAGATGAACTCCTTATACACCATCGGCCACGGCCGTCACGGGTTTGATTATTTTCTCGAATTACTAAATCAATACGAGATCGAGTTTCTTTGTGACGTGCGTTCGTTTGCGCGGTCGCGGTGGCCGCAATTCAATGGTGGTGTGTTAGCGGAATTGCTGAACGAGAACGGGATCGGATATGAACATTTGCCGGAATGCGGCGGCAAGTTCACGCCCGATCCGGTCGAGATCGCAAAGGGCGTCGAGCGCATAATCGAGATCGCGTCGGACCTGCGAACCGTAATAATGTGCTCGGAATCAAAACCGCTCACCGATCATAAAACGCCGCGTGCCCGCTGCCACCGGGTCGGGCTGCTTGCCCCGATGTTTCGCGCAAAAGGATTCGAACGCATCATTCACATCCTGCCCGAGGGCACTTCGACGGAGTTCGATGAATCCACACTAACCTGGGCCTGGTAGCGATGAGCCCGCACGCGAAAGCGGAACGGAAAATCTATCCATCACGACGTTGCAAAAGCGAGCGCTTCTGCATTAAAACTTGATAAATGGACACCGTCGAACATCTTCGTCATCTTTATGCTTATAACGACTGGGCTAATCGTAGGTTGATCGTTGCGCTCAAGTCGGCGGGGTCGGAGCGTTCGCGCGAGATACTCGTGCACCTGCTTGTCACCGAAAAGGAATATTACGACCGGCTGTACGGCAAGGATTCGACCGGTTTTGACTTCTGGCCGGGGCTTTCGATGGAAGAATGCGGCGAATTAGCCCGCGAGACCGCCGGGAATTACGAAAAACTTCTCCGGCGTTTCGAAGAGAATGGCCTCGACCTCAACGCTCGCTACAAAACCAGCGAAGGCGTCGAACACGAAAACACTTTCCGCGAACTTTTGACCCACGTGCTCTTACATTCGTCCATCCACCGCGGCAACATAATGCTAAAACTCCGCGAAGACGGCTTCGAACCGCCAAAGATCGACTACATCATATATTTAAGGGAAACGAAATATATTTAAGATTCGCGGGTCTCCGTTCCGGTGCAGAAGCCCGCGCATGAGCAAGGGCGTAATCGATACCTTGAGCATTACGCCCTTGCTTACGCGCGAGCTTCTGCAATTGCGGGCTTTGCGATAAGATTCATTATTCATGCAAACGGAGCTTGAACAATACACGTTTGATTTTCACACCGAGACGGCCGAGATCGTAGCGGATTCAGGTGATGAATTGAAGATCAAACTGGGCGAGTTCGCCGGGCCGCTCGACCTTTTGCTTTATCTGATAAGGCAGGAGCAGGCTAACATTTTTGATATCCCGATCGCGACGATAACCGACGAATATCTTAATTATATTCGGCTGATGAAGCGTCTGGACATTGCGGTCGCGGCCGATTTTATCGTGATGGCGGCGACGCTGATCGAGATCAAATCGAAAATGCTGCTCCCGCGCGACCCGAACGCGGTCGAAGAAGAAGAAATGGACGACCCGCGGCGTGAATTGGTCGACCGTCTGCTCGAATATGAGAAGTTCAAGGCCGCGGCCGAGATGCTTTATGAAAAAACGACCATCGAACAGGCCGTTTTTGCCCGCGGCAAGATAGAATCCGACGATAATAACGCCGAGGTGAGCGCGACCGTCTTCGATCTGCTCACCGTTTTTGAAAAGATACTCGCCCGCCATAAAGAAGAGGTCAAGATGGAGATCCATCGCGAAGAGATCTCGTTGGCGGACATGATCCGAAGCTTGCGAAACCGCATATTCGAGGTCGGCGAGCTTAACATCATAGATTTTTTTGCCGAACTTCATTCGCGACGCGAACTCGTCACGGCGTTCGTGGCCGTTCTCGAAATAGTTAGGACCGATACCGTAAAACTGATGCAGCGAAAAACTTTCGGCGACATTATATTAAAGAAGGTGCAGGAACAAAGTGGCTGAAACGGCAGAAGCAAAAGAATCAAGAGACGTCGCGGAACTGTCGCGGGCGGTCGAGGCGTTGATCTTTGTCGCCGACGAACCGATCCCGGTCAAAGTGTTGGCCGACGTGCTCGAAGAAGAACGCGAGATGATCGAATCCGTCGTCGAAGAACTCGTCGCGTCCTACGAAGACCGCTGCGGCGGCCTGCAGATACGCGAAATAGCCGGTGGCTGGCAGATATCGACCCGCACCGAGTGCCACGAGGATGTGCGCCGCTTATTAAGAACGCGGCCGTCTGCAAAGCTTTCGCTCGCGTCGCTCGAAACTCTCGCGGTGATCGCATATAAACAGCCGGTGACCGTTCCGGAAATATTGGAGATACGCGGCGTGCAATCCGCTTCGGCAATAAAAACATTGCTCGAAAAACGTTTGATCATCACCAAAGGCCACAAAGAAACCGTCGGCCGCCCGATGCAGTACGGAACGTCAAAAGATTTCCTGATCCACTTCGGACTGAAAGACCTCGGCGACTTGCCGAGCATCGAAGATTTCGAAGATCTCGTCCAAGCAGGTTAGCCGCAGAAGCCACAGAAATTTTACACATTGGGGCTCCGGCCTCGTCTGTGATTCTCTTCGGTAAAATATATGCCCGAAAGACTCCAAAAACTTATTGCCCAGGCCGGTATCGCCTCGCGCCGAGCCGCCGAAGACCTGATCCGTAACGGCGACGTTGCGGTCAATGGCGAGATCGTAACCGAATTGGGCACAAAAGCCGATCCCGAGAAAGATCACATCAAGGTCAAAGGCAAGCTGATCAACCAAAAGCTGAAAGCACACGCAAATGTTCATCTGCTGGTAAATAAACCCAAAGGTTTTCTGTCGAGTGCCGCCGACCCCGAGGGAAGAAAGCTTGTGACCGATCTGGTAAAGGGTTTTGGAAGACTTCACCCGGTCGGGCGGCTTGATTTTAATTCGGAGGGGCTGATCATTCTCACGAACGACGGCGATTTTACGAACGTTATCGCATCGTCAAAGAAGATCCCGAAGGTTTATGAAGTTAAGGTCAAGGGGCTTCCGCCGGCGGCCGCGATAAATAAGCTGCGGCGCGGCGTTTTGCTGGAAGACGGATTTAAGACCGCACCCGCCGAAATACACGAACTGCCGTCAACCGAAAAGAATGGCTGGTATGAAGTGATACTTTACGAAGGCCACAATCAACAGATACGCAAGATGTTCGACGTCATCAGCCACTCGGTAGTAAAACTACGGCGTACGGCGATCGGGAATTTGCGTGATCCGTATCTTAAACCCGGCACATTCAGAAAATTGACCGGCGAAGAAGTAAAAGACCTGGCAGAATTTAAAGGTATCGTCGCAACACCGTGGATAAAACCAAAACGTGTCGCTCCACAGACCAAAGATAAAGTCCGACCTGCTGGCGAGACTAAACGCCACCGCAAAAAACCCGCCAGGCCTCCGCGAAACAACCCTAAACCGCGGAACGCATCAGCGTCCGGTGCTCGACCATCAGGCAAAGGTCCTGGACGACCTTGATCCCCGCCCGAGCGAATTTTTCCGCCAGATCGTCGTTGGTAATACCCAACTGAAACCAAACCGACTGAGGCTTTTTCTCAAGGATATCCGTCGTGTGTTTGCCGATGTCCTGCGACCGGCGAAAGACATTGACCATATCTATCTCGCCGGGCACCGCGTTTAAGCTTCGATAAACCTGCGTTCCAAGAATTTCCGTCACGTCCGGATAATAGACGGGCACAGGAACGATCTCATAACCTTTTTCCGCCATATACTTCGGCACATAAAACGCCGGCTGCGTCGCGTGCGATTCGGGTTTAATGCCAAGAACAGCGATCCGCCGCGTTGCCGCCAGCAGTTCGCGAACCTGATCATCTTTTGTTAGCACATTTGCTTTCCAATCCATTAGCTTTGATTCTAACGGCTATAACCAGAAGCGCAAAATATGGTAGTTGTTCATTGTAAAATTTTGCCATTTCTCCCTTTGCGAGCTTTGTGTCCGCCCTTCGTGTCTTTGTGTTCAGGGATTCTTTCTTAAACACAAAGAGCACCAAGAGAAGACGCAAAGATCACGAAGATTAAAAGTGGCCCACTTTTTACTCCGGGAACATACGCATATTGATATGCCGCAGAATGTTATGCTAGCATAATAATTTGTTATACACAGAATTATGAACTTTGAGCTAAACGAAGAACAACTTCAGATCAAATACAGCGTCCGCGAATTTGCCGAAAGCGAGATCAAGCCGAATGTGATGGAATGGGACGAGGCGCAGCACTTCCCGGTCGAACTGCGGCCAAAACTTGCCGAACTCGGACTGCTCGGCGTGCTTTTCCCTGAAGAATACGGCGGCGCCGGAATGGGCTATGTCGAATACGCAACCATCATCGAAGAGATCGGCCGTGTGTGCGGTTCGGTCGGTTTGTCGGTCGCCGCACATAATTCTCTTTGTTCGAATCATATTTATACGTTCGGAACCGAGGAGCAAAAGCAGAAATATCTTGTACCTCTTGCGAAAGGGGAATCGTTCGGCGCGTGGGGTTTGACCGAATCGCAGGCCGGCTCGGATGCTTCCGGGACCCGGACGAATGCGGTGCGGTCGAACGGCGGCTGGAAGGTGAACGGTTCAAAAAACTTCATCACACACGCTCTTGCTTGCAATACTCTTGTCGCGGTCGCCGTCACTGACAAAGGGAAAGGAAATCGGGGCATTTCTGCCTTCATTTTCGATAAGTCGATGGAAGGCTTTCGCGGCGACAAGAAAGAAAACAAGCTCGGGATGCGTGCGTCGGAAACCTCGTCCGTCGTTTTCGAAGATTGTTATGTGCCGCAGGAGAACCTTCTTGGCAAGGAAGGCGAGGGCTTTTTGCAGGCAATGAAGGTTTTGGACGGAGGACGCATCTCGATAGCCGCTCTTTCGGTCGGTATCGCGCAAGGCGCCTATGAAGCGGCGGTCAAATATGCGAAAGAACGGCAGCAATTCGGCAAGCCCATCGCTGAATTTCAGGCGATACAGTTCAAATTGGCTGATATGGCAACACAGATCGAATGTGCTCGCCTTCTCACACTCCAAGCCGCTGCGACGAAAGACGCCGGTAAACCTGTAACCCAGCAATCCGCGATGGCAAAGCTATACGCCTCGGAAACCGCCGTCCGCGTTTCGGAAGAGTCTGTCCAGATCCACGGCGGTTATGGCTATACAAAGGACTATCCGGCAGAAAAATACTGGCGTGATTCCAAACTCTGCACAATAGGCGAAGGCACTTCGGAGATCCAACGGATGGTTATAGCGAAGCATCTGTTAAAGGCGTAAGTATAGTTCTCAAATCCTCAGAAATCATCGTGTTTCACGTTGCATCCATGCAACGTGTTGCGCTATGATCGGTTTCCTGTTAGTACAAAAAATAAGGAGATAGGAAGATGAGTTCAACAGCAGCAGCAAGCACAAACAATATCGCGTCGGCTTTGATCGCCGAAATGGAGCAGGAAGCCGCGGTCGCCCGGACGTGCCTGGAACGCGTTCCGGCAGAAAAATTCGATTGGAAACCGCATGAAAAATCAATGACATTCGGTAAATTGGCGACCCACATAGCCGAAATGTTCAACTGGACCGCCGTGACGCTTCAGCAGCCCGAATTGGATTTCGCAAAATTCGATTACAAGCCTTTGGAGCCTTCAACTACCGACGAACTTGTCGAGTATCTCGACAAGAACGTTGCCGAAGCTATCGATGTACTGAGAAATACGCCTGACGAGATCTTTATGGAAAACTGGACGATGCGAAACGGCGAAACAGTGTATTTTACTTTGCCAAAGGTCGCCGTGATGCGTTCGTTCGTGATGAACCACATCGTTCATCATCGCGGACAGCTTTCGGTCTATCTGCGTCTGAACGATATAGCCGTGCCGTCGATCTATGGGCCTTCGGCCGACGAAGGGCAGATGTAAAATGTCAAAAGAGTGAAAATGCATAAATATGAAAAAGGCGTGCGGTCCAGCCCGCCTTTTTTGTTTGGGCGAAAAATGAGAAGATTTCGGATTACTAACGAAAGATGCCTGATCTCGACTTCATCGACAAACTAGTTGGCGGCGATCCGCGGACTATTGCCCGCGCCATTACCCGCGTCGAGAATCTTTCGTCCGACGCTGCCGATGTGATGAAGGCGGTGTTCCCAGAAACCGGAAATGCACTGGTCATTGGCATTACAGGTTCGCCCGGTGCCGGAAAATCCTCGCTGGTCGATAAACTTGCCCTTCACTACAAAGAATCCGGCAAACGCATCGGCATCGTTTGCGTCGATCCTTCGAGCCCATTTTCAGGCGGAGCGATCCTTGGTGACCGCATCCGTATGGCGACGCTTGGGCTTGATAGGAACGTTTTTATCCGCTCGATGGCGACCAGGGGAAATTTGGGTGGATTGTCACGGGCGACAGTCGATGCAGTTGCGATCCTGGATGCCGCTGGCTTTGAAATTGTGATAGTTGAAACTGTAGGGGTCGGGCAGGACGAGGTAGAGATCGTGAAGGCGGCGGACGTTTCGGTCGTTGTGCTCGTGCCCGGCATGGGCGACGACATTCAGGCGATCAAGGCCGGAATAATGGAGATCGGCGATGTTTTTGTGATCAACAAAGCCGACCGCGAAGGAGTTTTGCGAACTCAAAAGGAACTCGAATCGCTGCTCACGCTCGCCCATCGTCCCGATATGTGGGACCCGCCGATAGTCAAAACCATTGCCACCGAAAACAAAGGCATCGAAGACCTCGCCGCCGCCATCGAAAGCTACGGTGATTTTCAAAGAGATGGCGACTCGGCATCGGCCCGAAAACAGGCAATAGCCAAATGGCGGCTGCTCGAATTGTTGAAGGAAAGACTGCTGAACGATCTATTAAACCGTAATGGGACCGGCGAACGCATTGAGAAACTGGCGTTGAAGATCGCCGGTAAGACGATAGATCCTTACTCCGCCGTTGAAGAGCTTATTCGCAAGGAGCGTCAGCAAGGATAACGGCGTTTGCGGCATAAAGATCGGCCAATATTTGAATATGAAGATCAATCATCTTGGCATCGCTACGAATGGGATTGACGAGGCTCTAAAATTTTGGGGTGATGCTCTCGGCCTTGAAAATGTTCATACCGAGATCGTGGAAGAACAGAAGGTTCGCGTTGCCATGCTGCCGATCGGCGAAAGCCGGATCGAGCTTTTAGAGCCGACCAGCGACGATTCGCCCATATCTAAGTTTCTTGAAAAACGCGGCGGCGGCATACATCATATCGCGATCGAGGTAGAAGATATCGAAGCTTCGCTGGCGAAACTTAGGGACCGGGGCATTCGTTTGATTGATGAAAAACCGCGAATTGGGGCCGAGGGATGCCTGGTCGCCTTTGTTCATCCCGATTCGGCTAACGGAGTTCTGCTGGAACTTGTACAGCAGAAATGATCGTTTTTGTTAGCTCGTTTGCATGGTTCGTGGTACTATTTTCGTTTGGCATTTTCATGGAAATTGCAGTTGATAGACATTTTGCACGTTATATTTTTGAAGCGAGGAAATAAAAATTGAGTAACTTAATAAAAGGTGTGGTTCTGTTGGTGGTCATAATGGCCATCGGCGGTGGACTGGTCTTTTGGAAAAACAAGGTTGGCGGCGGTCACGCATCCGCGGCGTCGTTCAACAGCATCAGCAAGGAAGAGATCGAGCTTTTGCTAAGCGACCTTGCTAAACAGAACCCCACGGTACTGAAGCGGTTCGAACAGGACCCAACAATGAAAAAGCAGCAGCTGGACAACCTGAAGCAGCTGCTCGCGTTTGCAAGCCAGGCCCAAAAAGAAGGTCTCGCCAACGATCCAACCAACCGGCAGGAGCTTGAAAATATTCGCTCGGAGGTTGCGGCCGTAAATTACGACAAGGAGATCAATCAGGACAAGGGCCCGATGCCGCCATTTGGCTTTATTTCCGAAGATCAGATAAAGGCGTTCTGGGGCGAGGGCGAACAGCCAGCAAAGGGGTTCTTTGCCTCGTTCAAGGACAAGATCGGCCTCGGCGAAGAGGACCACGAGATCGCCTTTCAAAAATTCATCGATTCGAAAATGTCCATCCTCAAGGGTGGGAATCCGAATATGAAGGACCGCGAGATCAGCGAGGAAGAAAAGACCCAGGCACGTGATTTTTTCGCAAAGATCGAGATATACGAAAAAGAATTCAACGACAAGGTTTCGTCGGGCGAACTTTCAAAGGAATTTGCCGAGAAGGTGAATTTGCAGGTCAAGCTTCAACAGGCCCAGTTTCTCGCCCGTCTTTATTCCGAAAAACTCGCTGAGAAGGTAAAGGTAACCGACGAAGAAATTGCAAAATATATTTCCGAGCACCCCGAGCTGAACAGTGACGAGAAAAAAGCCAAGGCTGAAGAAGTTCTGAACCGCGCAAAGGCCGGCGAGGATTTTGCCAAGCTGGCGAACGAGTTCAGCGAAGACCCGGGCAATAAAGACGCGAAAGGCGAGCCGCAGGGCGGAATTTACAAGGATGTCACAAAGGGCCGCATGGTCAAACCTTTTGAAGAGGCGGCCCTTGCCCTGGAACCGGGACAAGTCGCACCGACTCTTGTCGAATCCGACTTTGGTTATCACATCATCAAACTTGAAAGAAAGGGTGAGGGTAAAGACGCCGCGGGACAGCCGACCGAAACATACGACGTAAGGCACATTCTTTTCTCAACCACCTACAAAGACTCGACGGACCCTGAAGGACGCGATATGCCCATCAAGGCATATGTCCGCAAAAAGCTGGAAGATGAAAAGGAAAAAGCAGTTCTGGAAGAGGTGATCGCAAGTAACAGCATTAGCGTGCCTGAAGATTTCGACGTTCCAAAGGTCTCTGAGGAGCAGATCCAGGAGGCGCTAAAGAAACAGCAGCAGCAAAATCAAATGCCGCCAATGAACGACAACGGCGAACTTCAAACCGGCCCTCCGCCACCTCCGGCAAAGGGCGATCCTAAGGCGGGTCCGAAGGCTGCACCCAAGGCCGAACCGAAAAAGAAGTAGGCACTTGACAAAAAAGGACGGCCGGCGGCGATAGAGGCTGCCGGCCGTTTCTTGCTTAATGCGGCCAGATGTAATTTGGCGACTCTCGAATAGATCATTCCCGACACGGAACTCCGCCTCGATCGCCGGATTCGATCTACATCCAGTTGAGACACTTGAGTTTAAACGGAGCAAAAAGGCCGTAGAAGAGGAATGGCTGTGCCATTTTTATCACGAATTCGAGCATCCGCTTTGCAGGTTGACTGGGGCAATGGCAAGATGCAAGCTTCGGTATTAAATTAGAAAAGAGAGGTTAATATGAAATCTGTCGTCTTTACTTTAGTAGTTCTTTTTATTGCGGTTTCAGCACAATCAGCTTATTCCCAGTCAGCGAAAGAAAACGTTAAGAAAGTGGCCGGCGATCTGGAGGCTGGCGTTTATACAAAAGAAGCGATCTCAGACCGAGAAAAAGCGCTGAAGTGGGTCATCGAGACCGACGAAGTGCATTTGATCGCTTGCGGCGGCACATTCGGTCCATTTGTGGACAAGAAGAACAAGAATGGAAGTGACATGGTTGCGGCCTACATGATCGGTATGGCGGCATTTCGTATTGATAATGCGACGGCTGATGAGGATGCAGTTCAGTTGGCAGGTGTCGAGCTTGCTTTGAAGGTTTACGATCGCCTTGTAAAAGAAAAGCCAAAGACAAAATATAAGTCCGTAGATGAAATGGTTGCGAAACGAGACACCGGACAACTTTCTTCGTTTGTTAAAGCAGCCGAGTGTGGGAAGAAGTAGTTCTAATGAACGATGGAAAAAGTAAATATCGGAATTATCGGAGGCTCGGGCCTGTATCAAATGCCCGAGCTGCAAAATGTCAGGGAACAGCGGGTTGAGACGCCTTTTGGCGAACCTTCGGATGCGTTCATCATTGGCGAACTTGAGGGCGTGACGGTCGCATTCTTGCCCCGTCATGCTCGCGGGCATAAGTTTTTGCCGACCGAAGTTCCCTACCGGGCGAACATTTATGCAATGAAGCTGCTCGGTGTCGAGTATATTTTGTCCGTCTCGGCCGTCGGCAGTTTGCAGGAACGATATGCTCCGACCGACATGGTCATTCCGGATCAATTTTTCGACCGCACTCGTGCAAGAGCAAAGGAATCCACGTTTTTTGGCGAAGGAATTGTCGGGCACGTCACGTTTGCCCATCCGGTTTGCAGTGAGCTGGGCGATATTCTCGAAGCCTCCTGCAAATCCGTCGGCGTAAAAACGCATCGCGGCGGCACGTATGTCTGTATGGAAGGCCCTGCGTTTTCCACCAAAGCTGAATCGAACGTCTATCGCCAATGGGGCATGGACATAATCGGGATGACCAACCTGCAGGAAGCCAAACTAGCCCGCGAGGCCGAGATCGCCTACGCCACGCTCGCCCTCGTAACCGATTATGACTGTTGGCACGAGGACCACGACGCGGTAACGATCGATATGGTGGTCGAATATCTGAACAAGAACGTCCGAAACGCCCAGTTGATACTGAAGGACGCCGTTCAAAAGGTCGCCGCAAAGGAAACGCCTAACCAATATCGCGATGCGATCAAGAACGCGATCTTTACCGCTCCCGATCATTGGCCTGCTGAGACGGCGAAAAAGCTGGAGGCGATTATTTGGAAATACATGGCGAAATAGATCTGAAGGAGTTTTATGAGAAACTTTCTCTTCATTGCATTATTTACCACATTCACATCCGTCGTCGGAATCGGACAGCTACCATTAAGAGAAGTTGATCTCACGGTCAATGGCGTTCGCGCAGGTAGTACAATGAGTGCGGTCAAAAAGCTTGGCAAACCGACGAAAATAACGAAACGCGGTTTCGACGAATGCGGCGGCGGATATCGAAGGGTGCTTCATCTGCCGGGCCTCGCGGTCGGAGTTCTCGGTGATAAGTCCACGACAAAAGCAACCGTCATTTCGTTGACGATTACGTCGGCGAATTGGCGGATCGCTCCGGGAATAAAGATCGGTGCGACGCGGGCGACGATAATACGACTATATGGTAAGCCAGTCACGTCGTACGCTGACAGACTCGAATACGTGACAAAGGAAAACCTAGGCGGCGTAACATTCCATCTCCGCAAAGGTAAGCTTTATCGCGTGGAAATGATGCAAACACTTTGTTAACGGGAAACGATTCGGGCATCACAGTCATCAATACGTATAGCTATTATGAAGAGACTGATCTTATTATCATTTCTAGTATTTGTGAACTTGGGTATTGCAAACAATGCCTCCGCCCAGCGAAATGTAACCCCACAGGTCGATCCGATCCTCGAAGCGGATGCGAAGCATAACCTTGACGTGGCCCGGCAGGCGTTTCGGCTGAAAAAGGCCTACAAGGGCGTGCTGCTGCGGTTTGAAGAAACATACGCGGCGTACCCTGAGTTCTCTAATATCGAGGAATTCCTTTATCTTGCCGGAATGAGCAGCTATTACCTTTCAAAAGGCGAGGGGAAGCAAAAGATCAATCTTAAGTCAGAGCGGGAAAAGGACAAATACGCCCCGGAAAAGCTCCGTGAGGACGCCGTTGCCTATCTATCGCTGCTGCTGGAGCGAAACAAGGAAACGCAATACAAGGACGAAGCCGAAAAGGTGCTGGCCGAGCTGAAGGCGACGCCGTCGCCCTCACAATGAACCTAAACC
>JBGTJP010000026.1:0-17157 GCA_041745075.1 Pyrinomonadaceae bacterium
CTTTTGAGATTTGTCGTTCGCGACCTCCAGGGCGGATTCGTCGCATTTCCGACGCGTCGGCATAAAGATGATCGCCGGCAGCAGGTTGTATCCGCGCAAGGTGGAGATCAGTTTATGCGGAGGAATTTCCGGCGGGCGAGGATTCATTGCAAAATTATATCTCATGTCGCGGCAATCCAGCTCAGCTTGAGGAAAGTACCGGTACACCTCAAGACTTGATATTCTTTTCAAGTTCAAGGCGTGCACTTAAATCTATGAAGAAATGGCATGGAAGGATCGGGATGGCTTTTTTGGTTCTGGTGTTGGCGGCGATCGCGCTCATTCTATGGACCGATCACGATGAACAGGATCCCAGCGGACATATGAAGAACGAAGAATTGTTGGTGATCAAGCCTGGATGGACAGGGAACGCTATCGACCAGCGGGGCAGGTTTATCAATGATGAATTCCCGTTCCTGCCGAAAACGCGAGACCTTCTTAAATGGCAGTTAAGCAGCAACAAATTTAAGGAAGAAAAGCAAAACGACAACGGGCGGCTTGAAGTTCGCGATCCGTCCGAATTCCTGGCGGGTGGTGAGGATGGGATCCTCTGGCTCGGACATGCATCGTTCTTTATTCGGCTCAACGGAGTTTCGATCCTTACCGATCCTATCTTCGACACGCCGGATCTTGTACGTCGATTTGTCGAAGTTCCCTCGCAGCTCGAAGTAATACCCAAGGTCGATCACATTCTGCTCTCGCATGACCATCGCGACCACACGGACGAAGCATCCCTACGGCAAATTGCGAAGAGGTTCCCCGCCGCCACTTTTTTTGGCGGTTTGAGAATGGATGACATATTGAACGAATGGAAGGCCGAGACGAACCCCGTGCAAACCGCAGGCTGGCTTCAGAAATACGATACTGCCGGGCCGGTAAGCTTCTATTTTGTTCCGGTGCGGCACTGGGCACGTCGTGGGCTTTTCGATCTGAACAAGCGTCTTTGGGGCGGTTATGTCATTCAGAGTGATAAGGCGACGATCTACTTTGGCGGTGACAGCGGCTATGGCCGGCATTATCGGGAGGTAGGCGAGTTGTTCCCCGGCATCGACTATTTTTTGATCGGGATCGGTGCATATGAACCCAGATGGTTCATGAAAGAAAATCACAATAATCCGAGCGATGCGGTAAAAGCGTTTCGCGACTCGCGGGCGCAAATTCTGGTCCCGATGCACTATGGCACCTTTGATCTTTCCGATGAACCGCCGAATGCACCGCTGCGAACATTGTTCGAAGAGGCCGGTGCCGCCGGTATCCGCGACAAGGTGCGGCCTTTAGCGATCAACGAACATTTACAAATCGCCCGTTAACAGTACAATAGCGAAAATCAGCAAAACCGGAGCACATAAGATGAATCATTTTGATCGACGGGAATTTTTGCAATTGGCTGTGTTAGCGGGTGCGGGTTTATTTGCCGCGGGCACGGCGTCGGCCGCTCAAAAACTAGATCTGACCGAAAAGACCGTCGCTGAACTCTCGTCCGCGATGCAGAAGGGCGAACTTTCCAGCGAAACGATCACGAACTGGTATCTCGCCCGCATCAAAGCTCTGAATACGAAAGTTAACGCAATGATCGAGGTAAACCCCGATGCGATCGCTATCGCCCGCGAACGTGACCGCGAACGGCGGTTGAAAAATATCAAGGGGCCGCTGCACGGCATTCCGGTTGTGATCAAGGACAACATCGACACAGCAGACAAAATGAAAACCACAGCCGGAAGCCTTGCCCTGATAGACGCGCCGGTGCCAAAGAACGACGCGTTTATTGTTCAACAGCTAAGAAACGCGGGGGCGGTGATCCTCGGCAAGACAAACCTTAGCGAATGGGCGAACTTTCGCGACGAAAAATCGATCAGCGGCTGGTCGGGCCGCGGCGGGCAGACGCGAAATCCTTATATTCTGGACCGCAATCCGTGCGGTTCTTCGTCCGGAACAGGTGCTGCTATTGCCGCAAACCTTGCGGCCATCGGCATCGGCACCGAAACGGACGGCTCGATCGTTTGCCCGTCGTCGATCTGCGGCCTTGTCGGTTTGAAACCGACGATCGGCTTGGTTTCGCGGAGCGGGATCATTCCGATCGCCGCTTCGCAGGACACGGCGGGGCCGATGACCCGGACCGTTGCGGATGCGGCGGTTATGTTGGACGTGCTTGACGCCGCCGACCCGAGTGACCCCGCAACGACCTCCGCCGGAAAACGGCGTGAGCGCATGGCATATCTAAACTCTCTGATAAAGGACGGCCTTCGCGGATCGCGGATCGGCGTTGCTCGCGATTATTGGGGACAGAACGCCCGTGTCGATGGAGTTATGAATGCGGCGCTCGAAGCGATGAAAAAAGCCGGTGCGGTGCTAGTCGACGTTAAATTTCCGAATCTAACAAAGTTCGGCGACGCGGAATTTGCGGTGTTGCAATATGAGTTCAAGGACGGCCTTGAAAAGTATTTGAAAGCCCGTGGAACACGGCACAAAACGCTGGATGACCTGATCAAATTTAATAGAGAGAACGCCGCCCGCGAGATGCCCTACTTTCAACAGAGCATTTTCGAAGCGTCCGCGAAGAAAGGACCGCTCACCGACAAGGCATATATTGAGGCGGTCGAAACCTGCCGCAAATATGCCCGCGAAGAGGGGATCGACAAAGTAATTAACGAAAATAAGCTTGACGCGATCGTCGCCCCGTCGAATGCGCCGACCTGGTTGATCGATACGATCAACGGCGATTGTGGCAGCGGCTATATCGGCAGTTCGTCGCTGGCGGCCGTGGCCGGTTATCCCAATATAACCGTGCCGGCCGGCTTTGCCCGCGAACTTCCGATCGGCATCTCATTTTTTGGCAAAGCGTTTACCGAGCGTACACTTATAAAGCTAGCCTATTCATTCGAACAGGCTACAAAGGCCCGGCGGGCGCCCAGGTTTCTCCAGACCGCAGATTGACTTTGGCCGTTCGGGGCGTAATAATCTGCGTTTTACAAAGGTTCTTTTTCATCAATGAGTGTTTGAGGTGCCGCCCGAATTACGTGCGGCCCTTGAAAAGGGTAAGTCGGGTGTGATTCCCGCACGATCGCGTCACTGTGAAGGGTGATTTGCGAACAGACCGAAGATCTGATCGCAATTAGCCAAAGTCAGAATTCCTGTCCTCAAAACTTTTTTGCCGGTTCGTATGTTTCGCGTCAAGACATTCGAGGCAAACAAGGTATTTAGTGAAATGCCCTGTTTTTCTTGTCTATCTGGACTCGAAGAATGGGGCGTTTTTTTATTGTGAGGATCAAGCTTAAAGAAATTCGAGTAGTATCGGCAGCCGCGATCGTACTGCTGGCTGTGCTTGCCGCCGGATGTTATCGGGCCGCCACGCCTGCCCGCGAGGTGGAAATGAGGAGGTTCACCGACGATCTTGGCCGCAATGTTCGGCTGCCCGCAAAGATCGACAGCACCATTTCGCTGGCCCCGAATTTGACCGAGATAATTTTTGCGGTCGGCGCCGGCGATACACTCGTCGGCGTGACTACCTTTTGCAATTATCCCGCTAATGCGAAGTCGATCCGAAAGGTAGGAGATACGCAGAAACCCAATATCGAAACGATCGTGGCATTGAAACCGCAGGTAGTTTTTGTGTCGACCGCCTCTCAGCTTGAACCGTTCACAAAGGCCCTTAATGACCAGGAGATCGCCGTATTTGTAACCGGCCCAAACAGCCTTGAAGCTATTTATCGAAGCATCGAAACGATCGGCCAGATCCTCGGCAACCCGGAACGAGCGGAAGATCTTGTCCACCGCCTGAAGACGCGTGTCGCGGAAGCACGCGGACCGATCACGTATGGAAGCCTTCCAAAGGTTTTTGTCCAGATCGATAAGGAATCGCTTATTACCGTCGGCAGCGAATCCTACATAAACGACATAATCGCCAGGGCCGGCGGCGTTTCCGCGACGGCTGAACTTGCAACCGGTTACCCGAAGATCAGCAGGGAAACTGCTCTCGCGATGAATCCCGACGTGATCGTGATCTCAGAAAGCGAGGGCAACCGCGATCCGAATGAAGTGTTTCGCAATTCACCAGCGGTCAGGAATGGCCGCGTTTACCGGATCGACGCCGATCTGCTTTCGCGGCCCGGCCCGCGTGTCGTGGATGCGCTGGAACAGATCGCGGAAAAACTGCGAAATGCAAAGGAGTAGGTCGTTCAAAAATAGTAAAGAGACCGGTTTTTTGGACTCGCTGGCAGAGTACCGTGACAATTCCACGCGCTCCCGATTGGCCAAAGATCTCTATCGGAATAAGTGCGAAGTGATCGGTGTTAAGTGAAAAGTTTTCTTCCGATCATCAATTCTCAGCCATCATTTTTACCTATTCCGAAAGGCATGCAATAAATTGGATCGCAGAATAAAAATCGCACTGATTCTCTCGGCGGGGCTCGCGGTTTCGCTCGTCCTGGCACTTGCACTTGGCAGTGAGCGGCTTTCGTTCTTCGATCTCAGCGAACAGGAGCGGACGATACTTTTTGACATTCGTTTCCCGCGGGTGCTGCTTGCGGCGTGCGTCGGGGCAAGCCTTGCGGCGGCGGGAGCGGCTTTGCAGTCGTTGCTGCGCAATCCGCTGGCCGAGCCTTATCTGCTCGGGGTTTCGAATGGGGCGGCGTTGGGGACAATGCTCGCCTTTATGTTCTTTGAACAGTTTGAATGGTCGCGGCCGGTCCTTGCTTTTGCGGGAGCGGGGGCCGCGACATTCGCGGTTTACCAGATGGCCCGAAGCCGGGCGGGTATGAACGTCGAGCGGCTGGTGCTTTCCGGCGTGATCGTGACGACGTTTTTATCTTCGATCATCGTGCTGCTGACCAGCCTTATCGACGCCGCCAAATTGCGGAGCTTTACGTTCTGGCTGCTGGGCGATCTTTCACAATCGACGCGGAACGGCGTTTATCTGGCGTTCATCATCGCGATCATTGGGACCGTCGTGCTCGCGTCGCAGGCCCGTGCATTGAATCTGATGATGATCGGTGAACGCGACGCATTCGATCTTGGGGTTGAGGTCGGACGCGTAAGAATGATCGTCTTTGTCGCGGTCAGCGCGCTTGTCGGTTCGACGGTGGCAGCGAGCGGTTCGGTCGGGTACGTCGGATTGATCGTTCCACACCTCGTCCGTCTTTCGGCGGGCAGCGACAACCGCACCGTCATTCCTTTTTCGGCATTGGCGGGAGCGATCTTTGTCGTTATGGCGGACCTCGTTGCGAGAACGGCAATTGCACCGAGGGAGTTGCCGGTCGGTGCGATAACGGCCTTGATCGGGGCACCGTTGTTTATTTATTTGTTGAGGAAGAATTGAAGACGGCTAACGTTTTCTTATCCTCATTCTTCTCCTTTTGTGGTTCGGCTGTTTTAACCACAGAAGGAGAAGAATAAGAGGAAAATAGCAGGAAGAAAAGAGATCGATGCTGACCATTCGCAAACTTACCATTCGTTACGGTTCGAGCGAGGTAATTAAGGAGGTTTCCTTCGATCTGGCGGCGGGTGAGATCATCGCCTTGCTGGGGCCGAACGGCGCAGGGAAAACGACGCTGATAAAGGCACTGAACGGAACGGTGCCCGCAGCGGCGGGTGAGATCCTGCTCGAAGGAAAGCGGCTTGAAACTTTTTCGCGGCGGGAGATCGCAAAACGGGTGGCGGTCGTTGCACAGGAGAATGAGACCAAGTTTCCGGTTACGGTGCGCGATTTTGTTCTTTCGGGAAGGTTCGCAAGCGGTTCGGCTTTTGGCTGGGAATCTGGCGACGATCTGACGGCGACGGAGAACGCCTTGGACGAATGCGAATTGACGGGGTACGAATCCCGTTTGATGAACGAACTTTCCGGCGGCGAACGCCAGCGGGTGGTTCTTGCAAGAGCATTGGCGACCGGGGCAAAAATTCTTTTGCTTGACGAGCCGACCGCAAACCTTGACTTGGCACATCAGGCGTCGATCTTCTGGCTTGTTCGACGCAAGTGCAGAGATGACGGATTTTCGTCGATCATAATTACGCACGACCTTAACCTTGCGTCGGAATTTGCCGACCGGATAATGATCTGTTTTGAGGGCCGTATTTTTGCTATCGGCGAACCGGAGGACGTGCTCAGGGCCGAAAATATCAAGGAGGTTTTTGACGTGAACGTTCTGCTGGACCCAAATCCGGCAAGCGGAAATGTCAGAGTGACGACAGTTTATTGAGGTCCGTTTTGTGCGACCGACTTTCCAGTCTGTCGTACGGTAGTTGGAAGAGCGACTGGTTGGAAAACCTGTCGTACGGAGTTGGGACAAACGATGCAAAGGAAGTTGGTGTAAAACCAACACTGCCCACGCAACCGTGATTCTGAGTGTGGAACGCGGAGTGCGGACTGCGGAATTTTCAATACGAAATCCGCAGTCCGCATTTCACAGTCCGCATTCGGGAGAGTCGGGAACTTTGCCCGTTTGTCAGGTCTTGAACCATTCTGCGATGGGCAGAAAAGGAGTTTTTTGATGAAAAGTATTTTGTTAGTTTTATTGGCCTGTATTTTTGCCGTTATGAATATTGCACAATCCCTTCAGCCGACTGGAAGATTGATCGGTCGCGTATATGGGATCGAGCCCGGAAATGCGGACGTTGTGGTTGTCCGGCAAGGGGAGGCCAATATTAAGTTTGCTACAAAAGCAGACCAAGATGGTAACTTTGCCATCGAGAATCTCCCGGTTGGAAAGTACACAGTTTACGTATCAAGTTCGAAGATATCTGATATCGAAGGTGAAGTCGTTATTAGAATTGAGTCGGGAAGAACGGTCGAGGCAAAGGTTACCATTCGACCTTCGCTAATTTCGCAAGAAGTTATCATATCAATCGCGGCCGATTGGTCGCAGCCGATCGAGGAAATATCGAAAACCGTCAACGTCATCGACGGCCAGGAGATGCGCGACCGGGCTGACATTACGCTGGCTGATAGTTTGCGGACGATTCCCGGGTTTCGAGTTCAGCAGCTTGGGGGTTTTGGGCGGACGGCGTCGATAAAATCGCGGGGATTGCGAAATCAGGATACGGCGGTTTTGATCGATGGCGTGCGGCTTCGAGATTCGGCTTCGATCACTGGCGACGCGACGGCGTTTTTGTCCGATATTACGCTGACAAGCGTCAGCAAGGTTGAGGTCCTGCGCGGGCCGGGATCGTCGCTTTACGGCACGAATGCGGTTGGCGGCACGGTCGATCTTCAGACGCCTGTTCCAAAAAACGGCTGGCACGGGCAGGTGACCGGTGCGTTTGGCGGGCTGGGGTTCGGCCGTTTTCGCGGCAACGTCAGCAAGGGGACGAGCGATGGCAAATTCGGTTTTAACGCTGCCGTTTCGCGAACCGCTTTTACAAACGGAATCGACGGCGACGACAAAGCGAACAACACAAATTTTCAATCGCGCATAGAATTCAATCCTCTTTCAAAGACAAACATTTCGGCACGTTTCTTTGTTTCCGACGCATTTGTTGCCTTGAATTCAAACCCGGACACCTTGGATCCATTGCCGCCGTCCAACAGCACTGTCATAAACGCTGTTCCGGGTGTGAATTTCGTTTTCGACGCCAACGACCCCGATAATTCGCAAAAGTCGAGGTTCTTTAACGGGCAGATCGTTCTTACCCAAATACTCAATAGCCGCCTGGTATTTCAGGGTTACTATTCCGGCCTGACGACAAAGCGGACCAATGACAACGACATTCTTGGGTCGGGTTTTCAAAGTGCCTCTACAAGCAATTTTGAAGGCTCGATCCACACGGCGAACGGGCATCTGGATTGGACGCCGAACAAATACAACCGCGTCACGTTTGGCTATGAGTTCGAGAATGAAAATTTTCGGAATGAAGGCTTTACGCCCAGCGGAACCGAAGATTTTTTCACCGATGCATCGCAGTCGAGCAGCGCGATCAATTTCCAGGATCTTGTCAGCCTCTTCGATGGCAAGCTTCAATTCGCGGGCGGATTTCGGGCACAGTTTTTCAGCCTGGGGACGCCGGGATTCAGTCTGACAAATGCTCCTTATTCTGATCTAACTCTCGAAAACCCACCGTCGGCATACACCTTTGACGGATCGGCCTCGTATTATTTTTCAAGTACGGGCACAAAAATTCGCACACACGCCGGGAATGGTTATCGCGTACCTTCGCTTTATGAGCGGTTCGGTAGTTTCTTTAACTCCTTCGGGTTTCCGAACGCACGCTTTGAGGCCCTCGGCGACCCGTCTTTGAAACCGGAAAAAACGACCGCCTTCGACGCCGGCATCGATCAGTATCTTTTTGGCAAGAAGGCAATTTTATCGGCGACATATTTTTACACAAGGCTTACCGACACGATCGGTTTTGGCAATGTGGTGCCGCCGATCGGGGACACGGACCGTGATTTTGGCGGCTATCTTAACCAGAAAGGCGGCGTCGCACGCGGTTTTGAGCTAAGCGGTGACATAAAGCCGACCTCTTCGACGACGATCTTTGGGTCTTATACCTACACGAACAGCGATCAGCTTGTACCGCAGGTTTCACGCACTGGCATTTATCGAACGCTTGGTATTCCGGACCACCAGTTCACGTTCAACGCGACCCAGAGGATAAAGCGGTTTTGGTTAAATGCCGATCTTCTGGGCACAAGCTCATATCTCGCACCGATATTTAGTAATTCGACTTTCGACACTTACGTTTATCGTTTCGAAGGGAATCGCCGGCTTGATCTGACCGCCGGCTACACGTTTTCGATAAACAAGGACAAGTACAGCTTGAGAGTTTTTGGAACCGCCGAGAATTTGCTCGACCACGAATATTTCGAGAACGGTTTTCGCACGATCGGGCGGACGGGCCGCGTCGGAGTCAGTTTTGGTTTTTAGGGAAGGTTGAAAGACCCAAATGTGTCGTTTCGGCGAACGATAAGCCAACTATCCACTTTCAACTTGTAACTGCCCACTGACGAAACTGATCTTATTCAGTAAGTCCTAAGTGACAGGTGACAAGTTTTTTCGAGTGAAAGTTTTTAGTTAAATCGACACCTGGATGCTGTGATATAATTGCGGGAAAGAGGTGAAAAAAATGAAGTGCAAACTAGTCATACTGACCATTGTCGGTCTTATTACGGTTGTTCCGCTATTTTCGCAATCAAGGACCGTTACGAACACGGACCTCGAAAAATATAAGCAGAAACGGCTAAAGGCGGAGAAAGATTACAACGACAATTATGCACGGATGGGTTTTCCTTCACCGGAAGAACTGCAGAAACAAGTCGAGAAAAACCGGGTGGAACGCGAAGCCCTTGCGGCCCGATTGGCGGCGGAAAGGCTGCGGCAGGAGCAAGCCGAGGCGGTTATTTCGGGATCCGCGGGACCCAATCAGCCGAATGTTTTCATTATCCCGGGCGGCACGGCGGACCGCAGCGGGTACTATTTCAGCTACCCTTACTTCCGCGGACTCCAGTATCGGCCGTATTACCAATACAGCCCGCTGGTCCGCGTGACCAGCGGATTTCCGATACTAAATTACAACAACCAGCCACCCAGGCCGATCTTCTCCGGGGGACGTTTCCATCGGCCCTTATAGGAGGGTTTTTGAAATTGACTCGACGCGGACTATTATCGCTTTGGATATAGTCCGCGAATTTTTATGATCAAAGAAGGTTGGGAAGCAGTTATCGGCATGGAGATCCATGCCCAATTGGCAACGGGCACAAAGATCTTTTGCGGCTGCGCCGTTGAAACAGGCGGTGAGCCAAATTCGAACACCTGCCCGGTTTGTCTCGGTTTGCCTGGGGCGTTGCCCGTCCTTAACAAGCGGGCTATCGATCTTGGTGCCCGAGCTGCACTTTCGTTGGGGCTTGAGATCCAGGAAACATCCATCTTTGCCCGCAAAAATTATTTTTATCCCGACCTGCCAAAGGGCTATCAAATATCCCAGTACGACAAACCGTTTTCGGCCAACGGCACTCTGACCATCCTGACCTCGGAGCGTGACGACCAGGGCCGGGCGGTCGAATGGAAGCCAATGGCCATTCGCATCGAGCGTATGCATCTTGAAGAGGATGCGGGAAAGAATGTCCACGAAGGGCTGCCCGATGTCGATAAATATTCCTACGTTGATCTGAATCGCGCCGGAACGCCGCTTGGCGAGATCGTCACCGCGCCTGATTTCCGAACGTCCTGGCAAGCCTACGATTATGTAAACCATGTCCGCGGCGTACTCCGCTGGGTCGGCGCCAGCGATGCCGATATGGAGAAAGGCAATCTGCGATGCGAGGCCAATGTTTCAGTGCGAAAGATAGGCGAAACTGCCTTTCGAAACAAATCAGAGCTGAAAAATCTTAATTCGGTCCGATTTATGCAGAAAGCTATCGAATTTGAGATCGCCCGTCAGATCGAAGCCCACGAGAAAGGCGAGGCCGTAAATCAGGAAACGCGCCTTTGGGACGAGCAAAAAAACGAAACGCGTGTAATGCGGTCAAAAGAAGACGCCCACGATTATCGTTACTTTCCCGAACCGGACTTGCAGCCGCTGTGCGTTACTGCGGACTTTATCGAACTCGTGCGCAGTGAAATGCCCGAACTGCCCGACGCAATGCGCGACCGATTTATGGATGAATACTCGTTGTCGTTTTCGGATGCTTCGCAGATCGTTACAGACCCACAGCTTGCGGAGTTTTATGAAACTGCGGCGAACGCATCCGGTGACCCGCGGGTTACGGCTAATTTCCTTTTGTCCGAACTCCAGCGGGAGCTTAATAACGCGGGCAAAAACATTGCCGACAGCACTGTCTCAGCGGAAGATTTGGGCGCACTGATAAAAACGCTTGATTCCGGCGCTATCAACAACAATCAGGCAAAAGAAGTTCTGACCGAGATGTTCAGTTCCGGCAATACCGCCGATGCGGTAATTAAGGAGAAGGGACTTGAACAGATCTCGGATCCGGGAGCCATCGAAAAAATTGTTGACGAGATCATCGAAAAGAACGAAAATCAGGTCACGGCATACCGCGGCGGCAACGATAAACTGTTCGGCTTTTTTGTCGGCCAGGTAATGCGGGCGTCCGAAGGTAAAGCTAATCCGAAGATAATTAATGAGATATTGAAACGAAAGCTCTGAATACAGGAGGCACGAAATGAAAAGGATCTTGTTTGGTTTGCTCGCTGGTATGATAATGATCCCCGCCCTTTTCAACAGCGCCTCGTTTGCTCAGACGCAGAGTCTCCCGCCCAATCTGAGGCGGCCGGCGAGCAATCCGGACCAGGAAGCGTACCGCCAAATTCAGATCCAGCGAACTATCGATGCACAGCAGCGGACGGCCATGAGACGAGCGGAGGAAGAGGCACGTGCAAGTGCCAAGACCACCGAGACGATGCCGAGCGTGAGCCCTGAAGACCTGAAAAGGATCGAAAGGCTGCTCACCCCACAACCGGAAGACCTAAAAAAATACAAAGCGTTTCTTGACCTCGACCGCACCGGCATATTTAAGCTTTTTCCTCAGTCTATTTGCGACGAATCGAGGGTTTTCCGGGCCGGTGGCGAGTGTGCAAACTCCGTTCCCGGCGGATCGCGGTACAGTTTTCGTGCGGGATCCAAAACGCCCGACCTTCACTACGTCAACGAGATGTTGGTCGCCAAGGGCTTCTTCGCAAATCACTTGATCGCGAACATCGGCGATGTTGGGATCGAATCTCTCCTGACCGATGATAAGTACCTGCGACCGCTTGCTGCGTTCGTACCAAGCACCGACTTTGAAGGAGCAAGGTCCCAGAGTGCAGATATTGAGGGCGAACTCGTGCTGGAAGGAATCAAATACTCCGACCGTGTAAGCATCTCACTTGACACAACTTATCTGCTCCGGACGATCGCGTACAAGAACGGGAATAATTTGCAGCGAAGGCTTGATCGAGCGACTAAAGGAGTAAACGATCCAGTTTGGGGTTTCGAGAAATTGCAGACAGATCACCGCCTTGATCTGACCGTCGCTTTCCGGATAATCAGAAAGGATGAGTATGGCAACCTGACGATCATTTGGAAGGAGATGAGCCGAAAGAAACCGCCAGTGATCACCTTCCCGGAGGACCAGGGAATGGCGGATTTTAATTGATCTAGCAGTCACGCTGGCATACAATTGTTCCACCGCGATGTTGTGCTGGTGAAAGAGACACTCCTATGGGCAGAATGGAGCTTCCTTCGATCTTAATGATGCTGACTCTCGTGACCTTGATCGCGCGAGCACAGACCGCAAGTACGCCTTCGACCTTACCGCATCCCGCCACACCGGCTCTTAAAAGCATCGAGGACTCTGCGCGGGCCGGAGCAGGCCGCAGATACAAAGCCCCGCCGAAACTTACCAAAGCAGAGCGTTTGCGAATTCGTGACATGCGTGCGCCTCATCCGGAAGATAGGGAACGTTTCGCTGCATTTCTGGCAGGACCCGGAACAGGACTGGTACGTTTGCTTCCTGACGATGACTGCATACAGAATCTGGTCGTTCGGATTGATGGCGCTTGTGCCAATCACGTGGAGGGCGGCTCCGGGTTCAACCTTCGAGCGCGAGCGACGACCGGTCCTGATCTTCGGATCGAGCGGAATGATCTGGTTGCCGATGGTTTCTTCGCATTGTCCGGCCTGGTAGAGATGGGCGATATCGACATTGAGACGGTCAGCCTGGACTCAAATGGAGTGGCTCTTTTGGCGTCAATCGAGCCCGCAACCACCCTGAAGCAGGCCAGGACACAAGTTCAGGAAGTGATGCGGGGAAGAAATATGAACGGTTTACTTTATTCGAATAGGATCGGATACGCCCTGAATACTACATATGCATTGCGAGTTGTCGCCTTTGACGCTGGGAATACTGGGTACAAGCTCCTCGGGAGAGATCGATACGGAGCAGGGGACCAAAAGCTTCGCGAAAAGTTTGCGGCAGTGAGAGATGACAATCGCTCGGATGTTATAGCTGTGTTTCGTGTGACAAGAATCGACGAGGACGGCAGCGTTACGCTGATCTGGCGAAAACTTCGCGAGATCAGGTCACCTAAACTAAGGTTTGAAGACAATGAAAAACTCTCTGATCTAAAATAGTATGAAACGGAAATATATTGTTGGCGTACTCCTTGAGACGGCGTTAATTTTTGTCGCGGTTCAGGCAACTTTTGCTCAGACGCCCTCTCAACCACATAGTCCAAACAACCCTCTTCCGCAGTGGGTAATAGATAACGCACGGAATCGCGCCAAATTTGAACCGCGGACACGACCGCCAGCCTCGAACGCTTCAACGGCGGTCTCAAGAAAAGCTCCTCGTCGCCGTGCTGAAAATGAGGGACCGACCGCGGCCGAAACGAAAGAAATGCTGCGGCCCCCTTCAATGTATCTGACGACTTACAAGAATTTCCTTAAAGATAAGGATCATGGGATATTTCGCCTATTCCCGGATAAGGGGTGCGACAAGGGATTTACCGTAACGGTCGAATCCTTGGAGAAATGCAATGGTGCCATCCCGGTAAGAGGCGGGGGCTCCCTGTTCTCGTTTCGGCTCAGAAAAAATTACAGCCGTGCACCGGATTTCTGGGACGTACATTTTATCGACGGAAATATTGTCGGCGGGAACGACTCGGTCCAGATGATCATTGCAGAAACGGACGTCGCGGATATCAGAGCAATCACCGGCAAACATGCGATCTTCAAAAGCCTTTCCAAATACGAACCGAGATCCACTAAGGCAGAGATCAAGAAACAGAGCGTTGATTTGGAGAGAGGGGTCGAGTTGGATCGGAAGAGGCTTTCTAACCAAGTACCACCGAAACCGGATCACGTGTTTGCGGCTCGCGTGATTGCGTATTTTGAGAAAGGCCCGATCGAATTCTTTTCCGCCGGAAGAGGATTAGATCTTAGACTGGCTTTTCAGGTTGTCGGAACCGAGGCGGACGGCAGTCTGGTAATTCTTTGGAAAGAAGTGAAACGAAACTTGCCTCGCAAAAAGCTTTCCGAATAAGCTTAATGGATGGAGATTCGTGAAAAGACGGCGATTATCACAGGCGGTACCAAGGGAATCGGGTTTGCGATCGCGGAGGCGTTGGTCAAAGAAGGATGCAGTGTTCTCATATGCGGCCGCGGGCGTGAGGATGTTCAGGCTGCGGCTGAAAAATTGTTGAAATTGGGGAGGGCCGAGGCCGTTTCGTGCGACATCCGCAATGAAGAACACGTGCAAATGCTTTTCGAACACTGCACGGCGGCGTTTAGCGGAGTCGATATTCTTATCAACAACGCGGGCGTGGGGTATTTCGGCAAAACTGTCGAGGAAACAACTCCGGCGGACTTCCGGCAGACGATCGAAACAAATCTTTTCGGTACCTTTTACGCGTGTCACCACGCGATACCGCACCTGAAACAGCGCGGCGGCGGTTATATCATCAACATCTCATCGCTTGCAGGGCAAAACGCGCATCCGAAAATGGCGGCGTACAACGCGTCGAAGTTCGGGTTAAACGGATTTTCGGAAGCGTTGATGCAGGAGGTGCGGCAAGACAACATCAAGGTCAGTTATATTTGTCCGGGCAGTGTCAATACTTCATTCGGGGGCGATTCGGTAAGCGATGAAAAGGCGTGGCAGCTGCAGCCGGGCGACATTGCCCACGTCGTAATGAACCTGCTGCGGATGGACGACCGGGCGCTGCCAAGCAAGGTCGAGTAAAGGCCGAGCAAGCCGCCTGCTAAATAACCGGTTCGGCGTGTTGCAGGCACAGCTTTTCCACCAAGCCTACAAGTTCGGCTTCGAGGAACGGTTTTGTCAGATATTCAGTGATACCCAATTCGGCGGCTCGTTCGCGATGCTTTTCGCTGGCTCGTGACGTGATGAACACCATCGGTATCTCGCGCAGGATGTCATCCTTTTGGATCGCCGAAACGAGTTCATATCCGTCCATTCTTGGCATTTCAACATCGGTCAGGATAACGCTTGGAAGAATTTCGCCCCGCAGGACATCGAGAGCTTCAAGGCCGTCTTTGGCGGTCATCGCCTCCCAGCCGGCGGCAGTCACGACCTTTGATGTCATATGACGGACGCTGGGGCTGTCATCGACCACAAGCACACGGGTTTTTAGTTCGGGTTCTGGAAACGAAGGAGCCGCGGCGACGGGGATCGGATCGATCCTGGACAAGCGGGCGGCGTCCAGAACCGGCACGACCTCGCCGCTGCCGAGCACGGCTGCCCCAAGGACAAGATGAAGGTTATCCAATGGCTTGCCGAGCGGCTTTATTGCGATCTCTTCGGCTTTTACTATTTCGTCGATCACCAACGCAAAATGTTCATCGCCTGTTTCTATCCACAGCGCGTTCAGCACATCGGCCGGATCAGGCCGCCGAGCCGAAAAGTAGTCGCTCAAATATCGAACCGGGCACTGGATCGAGTCAATTTTTGCGACGGGTTGCCCTTCATTCAGAGAGAGGTCCGCGGGCGACAGTTCGATGACCTGCTTTACCACCTTCAGCGGGACCGCGGCCGAGTTTCCGTTCGACCGCACCAACAACGCCTGGGCGACGGCAAACGCTAGCGGAATTCTTACCGTGAAAGTGGTTCCCTGCAGCGGCAGCGTCTCGACGGATATGGTTCCGTTGCGGGCCTCGATACTTTCCTTGACTATGCTCATTCCGACGCCGCGGCCGGCACTCATCGTCAATTTTTCCGCGGTAGTCAGGCCCGGCATAAACATCAGCGAAACAAGATCGTCGGCGTCCAGGGCGTCTGCCGCAAGTTGATCGATCAATCCGGACCGAAGGGCCCGCTCCTTCAGATATCCTCCGGATATGCCGCGTCCGTCGTCCGTAACCTTGAGCTCTATGTGTGTTTCTTCGTTTGTGAGCCGAACCATTATCCGCCCTGTCTCCGGTTTTCCGACAAGCCGCCGCGTTTCGGGCGGTTCGATGCCGTGAACGACAGAATTGCGGATCAGGTGCATCAGCGGTTCAACGAGTGAGTCAAGCAAGTCCGTATCGGCTTCTACATCTTGATTTTCGATCACGATCTCGGCCCGCTTATTCTCTTCTTCGCACGTTACTCGGACGGCCCGCTGCAATCGGGTCGCGATCGAGCCGAAACGGATGAGGCGAATCTGCATTACCTTTTCCTGCGTCTCCTCGATCAAGCGGCGCTGGTCGTCGAACACGGCCTCAAGTGTTCCCTTAAGGGCTTCAAAAGCGGTCGTTACAGCAAAACAGTCTTGTGTCGCTTCGGAAAGGGCACGCGAACTTTCGTGAAAATCGGTGTAGCGATCGAGTTCGAGCGAATCGAACTCCGCGTTTTGATCTTCCGTATCGACCCGGAAATTATTGCGCTGCTGGTTGAAGAACAAAGGTCCGGGAGTGTCCAGCATCGAGGCTTCGAAATCGGTTTCTATCCGCGCGTTTGCTGCCTGAAGCCTTCGGGTCGTTCTGGCCAGCGATTCAAGATGGGCATCGAATTCGGCAATGCGCTGTTCGATCATTGAGCGGCTGACGACCAGATCGCGGACGATCCTGACAAGTTCGTCAAGCCTTGCTATCGAAACGCGAACGATGGGCCGGGGTGCGTGTTGAGCACCCTCCGGCACCTCGGCAGGGGCCGCCGTTTGAACCTCAGGCAAGATAACCGGCAAGGCTACTTTCTCGGCTGGCAAAGCCGTCTCGACGGGGCTGGCGGTCAATTCCGCCATCAGCAAGTCAAAAGAATTGTATATCTCGGCCGTACGGGCCATCGTGCCGGGCGAAGTGTCGCCTTTGGTAATGGTGCGCAGGCAGTTGGTGGCCGCGGTTATAAGCTCGAGGACCTTTGGCGACGGCACGATCTCATTCTGTGAAAGGTGGTCAAGGAGGTCTTCGATCCGGTGGGCCAATTTTGAAGGTTTTTTCAGGCCGATGATGCCGGCGGCCCCCTTAAAGGTGTGGGCATGACGGCGCACTTCCCAAAGTGCTTCGCGATTTTCGCGGTCGGCGGAGAGCAGGTCGAGATTTGTTTCGATATTGCCAAGCAGATCTTCGGCTTCCATCGCGAAGATCTCGAGCATTTCTTCATCCGGTTCGAATTCGTCTTCTTCCGGCTCTTCTTCCGCTTCGGCGACCGGTTGGGTTGGTAATATTTCAGCTTCGACGGGAGAGTCCAACTGTAGA
>JBGTJP010000027.1:0-16236 GCA_041745075.1 Pyrinomonadaceae bacterium
ACGAGCGCTCTTGATCTGGGTGCGATGAGCATCTTCTTTTTCTGTTTCCGCCAGCGTGAAAAGATCCTCAATCTAATTGAAGCAGCCTCAGGCGGACGAATGACGCCGAGCTATTTTCGGATCGGCGGGCTAATGATGGACCTTCCGGCCGGTTTCGAGCGACGATGCAAGCAGTTTAGTGAAGATTTCCCGGAGGCGGTCAACACATTCAACACACTCGCGACCGGCAACACGATCTGGCAAAGCCGTACACAGGGCGTCGGCGTGATCGACAAGGAAGAGGCGATAAATTGGGGCCTGACCGGGCCGTGCCTGCGGGGCAGTGGTGTCGAGCTCGATCTTCGTAAGGCCAATCCTTACACCGGTTACGAAACATATGATTTCGATATACCGACCGAACCGGACGGCGATGTCTGGTCGCGTTTTATGGTCAGAATGCGCGAGCTGAACGAATCGCACAAGATCGTCCGCCAGGCGCTTGAACGACTGAAACCCGGCCCGATCAAGGCCGACGCTCCAAAGGTCGTTCTGCCCGACCGCGACGACATGCGAAAGCATATGGATTCGCTGATACACCATTTCCTGATCGTCGCCGAGGGCTTCAACGTCCCAAAAGGCGAGGTCTATCTGCCGATCGAAGCCTCAAAAGGCGAACTCGGCGTTTATATGAAATCCAACGGCGGCCCGAAACCGGAACGCGTGCATTTCCGCGGCCCGAGCTTCGTAAATCTTTCCGCTCTGCCCGTGATGAGCGAAGGCGAAATGGTCGCGGACGTCGTTGCGATAATTGGAAGTTTGGATATTGTGCTTGGAGAGATCGATAGGTAACGATGGTATTAACGAAGCTAGGCAAAAGTATTCTTACTCTATTCCTGATTGCTCTATCGAGCGTCACACTTATTGGACAGGAGAACGTTTGTCCCGCGAGAGTTTTGGTGACGAAGCAGAAAACGAACACCGTCGTCGTAGGTGCGAAAGTCATTGCGGCCAGTAAGGTCACTGGAAAAATCTATAGGGCTAGTTTAAAGGAAGACATGCCGTATTTTCCGCGTCTACCCGAAGGTGACTACAAAGTTACAATTTCAATGGCGCGATATCAGACGAGTATTTACGAGCTTTTTAATGATTGCAGTGACGCCGATGATACGACTTTCCGCTGGTCTGTGGAAATGAAGAAGGGCAAACCCTCAACAAAAGTGTATCTGAATGTCCCTATTTATCAGGGAGATGCTAAGAAGAACTGACTATGGCGGCGGCGACACCGACAAGTTATACAGATAAAGTCATCGTCTCGGACGAGGTGGCGGAGTTTTCACCGGCTATTGTCGATGAGATGAAGATGCACGTCGCGAAATATCCGGCGGACAGGACGCGTTCGGCGTTGATCCCGCTGTTGATGCTGGTTCAGCGTGAACGAGGGTGGATCGACAATCCTGGTGTGAATTTTCTTGCAGAGTTTTTGAACCTCGAAGTGACCGACGTTTGGGAAACGGCTACGTTCTACTCGATGTTCAATCTCCGTCCCGTCGGCCGCCATCATATCCAGATATGCAAAACGCTGTCGTGCCGAATTATGGGCGAGCCGGAGATAACCGAGCACATCTGCTCAAAACTCGGTATCCACCCCGGCGAAACGACCGAAGACGGCAAATTCACCGTCAGCATGGTCGAATGCCTCGGAAGCTGCGGCACCGCCCCGATGATGCAGATCGGGTTTGATTATCACGAAGATCTGACAGTGGAGAAGGTGGATAAGATAATGGACGCGTGTCCGTAGCCGCACGTGTCGGCAGCTCTTACTTACGTGCTGGCTACTGACACGTACGGGCTACCGACACATGCGGGCTGCTGACACTGGAATTATGGAAATCAAGGCAATAGGCTGCGAGCCGCTGCAATTAAAGCGAATGCACATTGAGAATGGGCACACGCTGAAGGTGTATCAGGACACCGGCGGGTATGTCAGTTTGAAAAAGGCGCTCGGGATGGCGCCGGACGCGATCATTCAGGAGGTGAAGGATTCGGCGCTCAGGGGCCGCGGCGGAGCCGGATTCCCTACCGGGATGAAGTGGTCGTTCGTGCCGAAGGATTCGCCGAAGGCAAAATATATTGTCTGCAACGCCGACGAGAGCGAGCCGGGCTCATTCAAAGACCGTTATTTAATGGAACGCGACCCGCATTCGATGATCGAGGGGATGATCATCGCGGCATATGCGTTGGGTTCGCAGACCGGTTACATATACACACGCGGCGAATATAAATATCTGATCGACATTATGGATGCCGCACTTGCCGAATGCCGCGAGGCCGGTATTTTAGGCAAAAACATATTCGGCTCTGAGTTTTCCTGCAACATTCATACGCACACCGGAGCCGGAGCGTATATTTGCGGCGAGGAAACGGCTCTCTTGTCTAGTCTCGAAGGCTTCCGCGGACATCCGCGCCTAAAGCCGCCGTTTCCAGCCGTCGAAGGGCTTTATGCCTCACCGACGATCGTCAATAATGTCGAAACATTCACATCCGTTCCGCAAATAATCGAAATGGGCGGCATCGCATGGCGCGACCTTGGTACCGAAAAGTCCGGTGGCACAAAACTTTGGTCGATCAGCGGCCATGTGAAAAAGCCGGGCGTTTATGAGCTTCCGATGGGCTATGCCGATATGGAAAAGTTCATCATGGAAGACTGCGGCGGGATGCTTCGCAACAACAAGCTGAAGGCCGTGATCCCAGGCGGGTCGAGCGTTTATATAATGAACTCCGGACAGATACTCGGCAAAAACGTCACCCTCGATTATGAAGGCCTTGTCGAAGCCGGTTCGATGCTCGGAACGGGCGGCATGATGGTCATGGACGAAACGGTCGATATAATGGAAACGACCAAGAACCTGACCGAGTTTTACAAACACGAATCCTGCGGATGGTGTACGCCATGCCGCGAAGGGACCGATTGGCTGGTCAAGATATTCAACCGCATCTCGACCGGCGGCGGCCGCCCCGAGGACGCTCAATTGCTGCTGGATATTTGCGACAACATTGAAGGAAAAAGCTTTTGCCCGCTTGGCGATGCGGCCGCGTGGCCGATCCAAAGCGCGATAAAGCAGTTTCCCGAGGAATTCAAAAAGTGGTTGAATGTAAAAGCGAATGGAAACGGTGTTGAGGCAAATGTTTGACCACGAAAACACGTTTTTAACGAGGAGTAACGATTATGGGAAAAGGTGATAAAAGAACGAGACGCGGCAAGATCTTTGCCGGCAGCTATGGCAAAACGCGCCAGAAATCAAAAAAGAAAAATGTAGCGCCGACCGCTCCGGAAGAATCGGGCAAGAAGAAAGGCAAGTAATTGTTCCGATCAAGCTGATTTAGCATAAATGTCAACCGAACTGATAAAAGTAACGATCAACGGCCAGGAAGTTGAGGCTGAAAAAGGCGCCGTCCTGATCGACGTATGCAAAGACAACGCCGAGAGCATTCCGTCGTTCTGTTATTACAAGGACCTCGAACCGCAGGCTTCTTGCAGGATGTGCCTTGTCCGCATCGACAAGATGCCGAAACTTCAAACGTCCTGCACGATAAAAGTAACGGACGGCATGGCGGTTACGACCAGGAGTCCCGAGATCGAAAAGGCGCAGCGGGCGATGGGTGAATTCTTGCTTGTCAATCACCCGCTCGACTGCCCCGTCTGCGATCGCGGCGGCGAGTGCGAGCTGCAGGAAGTGATATTCGATTGGGGCGATGTCGAAGAACGCTTTAACGAGCCAAAGAACAAAGCGCCGGAGAAATATCTTTCGCCAATCGTCGCCAACGACCCGCAGCGGTGCATCCTGTGCAAACGCTGCACTCGCGTCTGCAGCGAATGGATGGGCGAGGACGCGATCGAGGCGGGAAACCGCGGATCGAACACCGTTATCGGCACCTACGGCGGTTGGCTGAACTGCTCGCAATGCGGCAACTGCATCGAGGTTTGCCCGACCGGAACGCTGCTCGACGGCGTTTACCGTCACGAAACGCGGCCGTGGGAACTCGATCAAACTATAACTACAGATGTCTATTCGTCCGACGGAATGCAGCTTTCGATCGGTTCGCGCTCTGGGCTGGTGCATCGCATCGTCGCCCGCGACCGTTATGTCAATGGATTAAACGGCGAATTTCTCGATGTTAAGGCTCGATTTGCTCACGAATTTATCAATCACAAGGACCGCATCAAGACGCCTCTCATTCGTTATTCAAAAGGCGGCAAATTGATCCCTGCAACGTGGGACCAGGCGATCGAACTGATCGCAAAAAGATTTAAGGAAAACGAAGGCTCGGTGGGCACTATCGCCAGCCCAAGGTTGACGAATGAGTCGCTCTTCACGCTTGGCCGCTTCGCCTCCGAGGCCGCAAAAGGCCCAGTCGCGGTCGATGACCGGGGCGATATGTCGGCGTTCGTTGCCAACCTCAGCGCGCCGCTTGCCACGCACAACGACATTCGCTACGCCGCAACGATCCTTCTTATCGGAGGCGAACCGGAAGAAGAACAAACCTACACCGCTAAACAGGCCCGCCAGGCCGTCCGAAACAGCGGAGCAAAACTGATCGTCGTGAACGAACGGCCGATCAATCTTGTTCGAAATGCGACGCAGTTCGTGCACATCGTTGCCGGTTCTTATGATGCCTTTGTCCTCGCTTTGTTTGGCGATCTCGCCGATCCGGACGCCGCCAAAAAGCTTGGGATCGACGCAGCAAACCTTACCGCTTGCCGCAAAGCTATCGAGCAGACGAACGGTGACCTTGTTATCATGGCGGGCTGCGAACTTTCGCCAGAAGCTCAGGCGGTGATCGCGGGATCAGCCGGAAATTTCGCATCTGATAGCGGACGCGTTCTGCTTCACCCGCTGCCGTTGTATAACAACTCCGTCGGCGCGATCGATATGCTGCCGAACGCCGGAACCGCCGCCACGGTTGCCGTAAAGTCAAGTGCCCTATTGGTCGCTGGCAGTTTGCAAAATCCTGATCTGCTCCAGAATAAAGATTTTGTTGTGGTCCAGGAGCTCTTTGAGACAGAGACGACCGCGTATGCCGATGTAGTGCTGCCAGCCGCCTCATTCGCTGAAGTTGACGGAACTTTTACCAATAACGCCGGCAATGTCCAACGCGTTCGCAAGGCGATCGAACCACTTAATCAGTCGAAGCCGGATTGGATGGTAACCAATTTGATCGCCCGCGAAATGGTCGTTGACCTAGGCTATGATTTTTCCGCGTCCGGCGTGTTTAAGAAACTTGCGGAATCCGTCACAGCATACGAAGGCCTGCGCTACCCGGCACTGAAAGACGAATCGAACCCGGTTCAAGCAAAATATCCGGTTGAACAAGGCCGGGATCTTTCAGCTGCGATCAGCGGATTGCGAAAGAATGTCGAAGCGTTGGGCGAAGCGGGTGAGAAGAATAACGAAACGCCTCGCGTCGGGCACAAACTTCACCGATTGACGACGATGACAAGCAAAACGGCGCAGTTCCACCTGCTGGCCAACGGTAATCCAAAGCCGGAGAATTTGCTGCTCGCTCCGCTCGAGCAATTTGAGCCGAACGGCAGCCCGAAGTCTATCGGCCTTGCCGACGCCGTCGCGGTAGGCGTGAGCGACAGGACAAATCCGGGTGGAAGGTGATTAGGCGTGTTGTAGCTCGCTACGCGCCCTATCTAATAAAGTGAATTATTGATAGAAGTCTTGTTAGAAAGTTCGCTGAAAGCTATCAGCTAGATTTTCAAATCCGGTGAAAAGTCACGGATTAGTCGGTTCTTTATGGAATCAGCTCTTAAAACCGCATTTCCGTTTATAGTTTACAGCGTCGGAATTCTGCTTGCCTTTCAGGGCGTGCTGATGATCGTGGCTTATACGGTTTTGGCGGAGCGCAAGGTGCTCGGGTGGATACAGGGCCGCATCGGGCCAAACCGGGTCGGGCCGTGGGGCGTTTTGCAGCCGTTCGCAGACCTGCTCAAGTTCATCTTTAAGGAAGACCTCGTTCCCGATAAATCGACAAAGTTCGTCTATTTTCTGGCGCCGCTGGTGGCGCTGACCTGTGCCCTGCTGCCGATAGTCGTTTATCCGTTCGGGCCGCGAATAGCGGATCCGCTAGGCTGGCTTGTACCGTATGTTTCGGGCACCGCCGCAGCTGATGCCGTAACATGGATAGCCGAACAGGGCCGAAACATGCCTTTGACCATCGCGCAGATCGATGTCGGCGTGCTGTTTGTTTTGGGTATCACTTCGGTCGGTGTTTACGGGATCGCATTGGCGGGTTGGTCGTCAAATAGCAAATACAGCCTTATGGGCGGCCTGCGGTCGTCGGCACAGATGATCTCGTATGAATTGGCGATGGGAGCCTCGGTACTCGGGGTCGTGATGCTGGCTGGTACGCTCGATCTGAACGGAATTATCTATGCCCAAATAGGCTCACCTTTCAGGTTGTACATCATCCCGCAGATTATCGGTTTTGTCGTCTTTTTGATCGCCGCATTTGCCGAAACGAACCGGGTGCCCTTCGATCTGCCCGAAGCCGAAACCGAGCTTGTCGCCGGGTTCCATACCGAATATTCGGCACTGAAATTTGCCCTGTTCTTCATGGCGGAATACGTGAATATGTTCACGGTTTCCGTTATGGGCACGGTCCTTTTCCTTGGAGGCTGGTACGTGCCCGGGCTTAGCCATATTTTTGAGATTGGCTCAATACCATATGCTCTGGTCAGCCACGTAGCATTTATCGGCAAGATCTGCGGATTTCTGTTCTTTTATATCTGGGTACGCGGAACGCTGCCCCGTTTTCGCTTTGACCAGTTGATGAACTTCGGTTGGAAGTTTCTGTTGCCTGTGGCGCTGGCGAATGTGATCTTGACGATCATTGTTGTGTATTTCTTGAATATCTAGAAATTTGGTCCGCAGATGAACACATATAAACACATGGGGCTTTCTTATCGTTGTCCATCCGTCTTTATCTGTGGCTAACTCTCTTATGGCTTCGAACGTACTATTTTTTCTTTTTGCCGGATTCGCCATCGCGTGCGCGATCTCGCTGGTCTATCACAAGAATCCGCTGTACAGCGCCATTTCGCTGGTCGGCGTGTTCATCGCGCTATCGTGCATATACGTAACGCTCGCTGCACCGTTCATCGCCGCCGTTCAGATACTGATCTACGCGGGTGCGATCATGGTTTTGGTGGTGTTCGTGATCATGCTTTTGAATCTAGACGAGGACAAGCCGCTCAACCGGCTTAGGTATTTGTATGCCGTAGGCGGCGGACTGGGCCTGATCCTCATGGCTCAGACGTTTTTCATTTTCTACGCGGTAATGCGTGCCCCGCAGCAGGCGGTCAACGCCGAAGAAACGGCAGGAAAGACTTTGAGTATAGGCCAGGCGATGTACACTGAGTACCTCTTGCCAGTGGAAATAGTCGGCATTTTGCTCCTGATGGCGATCATCGGCGGCGTGATCCTTGTTCGAAGGCTTGAGCCCGGCGAGTTAAAACTGGTCGTTGACAATGAACTCGATCGCCGGCACGAAGAGCAGGAAAAGGACGATTTTCGAGTAGCCCTTTAAGATTATGGAACCGAGCTTGGCTAGCTATCTGGCCCTTTCAGGAATATTGTTCACGATCGGTGCGGTCGGCGTTATTTTCAAACGCAACGCGCTTGGGATGTTCATGTGCATCGAGCTGATGCTGAACGCCGTAAACCTGACGTTCGTCGCATTTTCGCGATATTACGCCGATGTGACAGGCCAGCTTTTCGTGTTCATGGTAATGAGCGTCGCCGCCGCCGAAGCCGCCGTCGGCCTCGGCATAATCATCGCGTTTTTCCGCAATAGAGTTTCGATCGACGTGGATGACGCGAGTATTTTGAAGAACTAGTCCAACAAACTTTAGTTTGTTGATGCGGCAAACCAAAAGTTTTGCCTGACGCGTATTGATGACTGAAAACAACCTTTTGAGTCTAATAATCTTCGCCCCGCTGGCCGGTGCTGTAATCAACTGGCTGATCGGCGGGTACTTGAAGGACAAGCCGTATAGCGAAACGTTCAGCGGCGTTGTGGCGTGTGGAGCAATTGCGGTTTCGACGATCGTGGCGTTTATGATCGCGTTCGGCATCGGTACGCCGCATGTCGGAGCGTTGCGGGAAGGAAGTCCGGTTGTTCTCGATCATATCTGGACGTGGATAAACGTCGGCGGATTCCGCGCGGACTTTGCCCTCGGCATGGACCGTCTGAGCGGCGTTTATGCCTGCTTTGTCACGTTCGTCGGCCTGCTGATTCATATCTTTGCCACAGGGTACATGCACGGAGACAAAGGATTCTACCGCTTTTTTGCGTATCTGAATCTGTTCATGTTCTCGATGCTGACGCTCGTGCTGGCGGACAACTATCTGCTGATGTTTGTGGGATGGGAAGGCGTGGGGCTTTGTTCCTATCTGCTGATTGGCTATTACATACAGAAAAACGAGGCCCGCGAGGCGGCAAAGAAAGCCTTCGTAATGAACCGCATCGGCGATTGGGGCGTGCTGATGGGCATTTTCCTGATCTTCACGCTGACCGGCTCGATATCGTTTTTTGATAAATCCGTTGACGGCGAGCAGGTGCAAAGCGTTTTCACCTTTGTCGCGACGCATATGTCGGCGGACCCTTTTACTTGGGGGGCAATAATTGCCGGCGGGCTCACCTCGGTCGGTGTGCTGATGTTTATCGGTGCAACCGGTAAATCGGCGCAGATACCGCTTCTCACATGGCTGCCCGACGCAATGGCCGGCCCGACACCGGTTTCGGCCCTTATTCATGCCGCGACAATGGTCACGGCCGGTGTTTATCTCGTCGTACGCTCGAACGCGATCTATCAATTTGCTCCGACTGCGATGTGGATAATTGCGATAATCGGCGCCGCGACCGCGCTTTTTGCAGCGACAATTGCGATAGCGCAGAACGACATTAAGAAGGTCCTCGCCTATTCGACCGTTTCGCAACTAGGTTTTATGTTCCTTGCGGCAGGCGTCGGCGCGTTTGTGGTCGCCATCTTTCACGTGATGACACACGCGTTTTTCAAGGCCCTGCTTTTTCTCGGCTCCGGCTCGGTCATTCACGGAATGCATCACGAGCAGGACATGCGAAAGATGGGCGGACTGAAAAAGCACATGCCCATAACGTTCCTCACGATGTTGATGGGCTGGCTTGCCATCTGCGGCATCCCGATCTGGGCCGGCTTCTTCTCAAAGGACGAGATACTTTATAAAACGTTCGCCGCCGACAGCTATTTTCCCGTCGCCGATTTTCCCGGCAATAAGATCCTTTGGGTTGTCGCCGTGCTTACTGCTGTTTTGACCGCAATATATATGACCAGAATGATGGTAATGACATTCTGGGGAAAAGAGCGGTTTCACGATGAGATTCCCGCAAACTTAAGTTTGCAGGATGCGGTGGACCACGACGCGTCGATTGCCGACGAAGTTTCTGCAAACTTAAGTTTGCAGGACGAAGGAGATGACGACGACGAACACCATCACGCCTTACCGCGTGATTTCAAACCACACGAATCGCCGTGGTCGATGACCGTGCCGCTGATCATACTGGCCGTACTTTCAACCGTCGGAGGGCTCGTCGGAATTCCCTATGCGATGAGTTCACTGGTCGGTGCCGGAGATATAAATGTTTTCGAGCACACACTTGATCCTGTGATTGCAAAAAAGGGGGAACACGATGGACATGCACCGACATCTATCGGTGCCCCCGAAACGAAAGACGTCAAGCATTTCTTTGCGGCAGCCGAGCCCGCAACCTCGGCAACTGAAACCTACGACGCTCATTCGCCAGAGATCATCTTTAAGGAGCGAATGTTAGCCCTGCTGTCGGTTGTGCTTGCGGCCCTCGGGATAGCGATCGGCTGGTTCGGGTTTATCAATAACCCGTTGAGAAAAATGCCGAAGATCCTCGAGCAAAAGTGGCGGCTTGACGAATTTTACAATGGGTACATCGTCGATCCGCTGACCAAACTTTCCCGCGAAGGCTTGTGGAAAGGCTTCGATCTTGGCTTTATCGACGGCATCGTGAACGGCATCGGCCATTTTGTAATGGAGCTCGGCAACCTCGCCCGGCAGGTGCAGGTCGGTTTCGTCCGCAGCTACGCGGCATTCATTATGCTCGGGGCGATCGTCGTGATCGGATACTTTATTTACTTTGGCTTTAAGCTGATCAGCTAACGATGGATTTCATCACTCAAAATCTGATAACGATCCTGATCATGGTACCGGTGCTCGGTGTTCTGGCGACGCTTGCGTACAACGTATTTCTCAAACAGGAACACCTGCTCAAATGGGTGACACTCGGGTTCACCCTGCTCAATTTTTCGATCTCGCTGGTGCTGGTATTCGATAAAGGCAGTGCATCGACGGGCGGCTTTTTCTTTGAGGAGCGGGTACCGTGGATCGATGCGATAAACACAAGCTATCACGTTGGCGTTGATGGGCTCAGCCTTTGGCTTGTCATTCTAACGACCTTCATCATGCCGATCGCGGTCATCTCAACGTGGCATGCCGTCGAGAAAAAGGTAGCCGCGTTTTATATCTTCCTGCTGTTGCTTGAAAGCGCGATGATCGGCGTCTTCGTCTCGCTCGACCTGCTCGTCTTTTACCTGTTTTTCGAGGCCTCGCTGATCCCGATGTTCTTTCTCATCGGCATCTGGGGCGGCGAGAATCGAATTTACGCTGCAGTCAAGTTCTTTATTTTCACCGCGTTGGGCAGCCTGCTGATGCTCGTGGCCATAATCGCGCTTTACTATATTTACGCAGGCCAAACCAGCTTGCCCGGAACGTTCGATTTTGTCACGCTGCTGAGTGCCCTAAAGCTAGGCACAATGTCTTTTTCCACGACCGCCGGGACACTTCTGTTTCTGGCGTTCGCCCTTGCGTTCGCGATCAAGGTACCCCTCTTCCCCTTTCATACCTGGCTGCCGGACGCACATACAGAGGCTCCGACTGCGGGTTCGGTCATCCTCGCCGCCGTCCTTCTAAAGATGGGAACCTACGGCCTGATGCGATTCTGCTTCGTGCTGTTTCCCGATCAGGCACGCGAATGGGCGCCGTTATTCATCATTCTGGCGATCATTGGCATCATTTACGGTGCGCTCGTTGCAATGGTCCAGCCGGATGTAAAACGGCTGGTCGCATATTCGTCGGTCGCTCATATGGGGTTTGTGATCCTGGGAATGTTCTCGTTCACCGACTGGGGAATGCAGGGAGCGGTCTTCACGATGCTGGCTCACGGTGTTTCGACCGGTGCACTGTTCCTGCTGGTCGGCTTCATTTACGAACGGCGGCACACGCGGCAAATCTCCGATTTCGGCGGCCTCGCGAATGTGATGCCGATATATGCGACCGTTTTTGTGATCACCGCTATGTCGTCGGTCGGTTTGCCATTCCTGAACGGCTTTGTCGGCGAGTTTCTGATAATGGTCGGAATGTGGAAGTCCACCATCCTCGCGACAACCGCATCTACGAACTGGAACTACGTCGCTACCATGCTTGCGGGAACCGGAGTCATCTTCGCCGCCGTGTACCTATTATGGATGATCCAGCGAGTTTTCTTTGGCAAGGTCACGAACGAAAAGAACCACTCGCTACAAGACCTCAGTTGGCGCGAGATCGGCTTGATCGCGCCGCTAATGTTCTTGATGGTATTCATGGGCGTTTATCCGCGGCCATTTCTTGATTCGACCAAGGATGCGATAGTCGAAATTCAAAAACGTGTAATGCATCGTGCCGGCGGAGAAGTCGACCATGCCGAAGCCGTCGTAATAAAGGCTGCGGAACAAGAACCCTGAACTGAAGCTTACTTACTTAAATAGATGAAGGCTCTTTTGTTAGCAGAATTAGTAAATCCCAACGTCAATATTTCGAGCATTGCGCCCGAGCTTATGGTCGCCCTTGCCGGAATAGCCGCGATGGTTTATGACAGCTTTTTCCCGAAACAGCGACGCGTGACCGGCATCATTTCGCTCCTCGGCCTCGCGTTCGCGGCCATATTGCTTGCGCTGATGTGGACCGAAGGCCAGCCGGCCTCGACGTTCAACGGAATGATCGTCCACGATAATCTCCGGATGGCGTTCTCGTTCGTCTTTTTGCTGGTAACGGCGATGACCATTCTGGTTTCGACCGTCTGGGTCGAGAACGAGAATGTCCCGGCCGGCGAATACCATGCACTTCTGATGTTCGCTACATTCGGGATGATGCTGATGGCGTCGGGCAACGATCTCGTCGTGCTTTTCCTGGGCCTTGAAACGCTTTCGATCGCAACCTACGTGATGGCGGGTTTCCGCAAATCGGACCTTAAATCGAATGAATCGGCGATGAAATATTTCATTCTCGGTTCGTTCGCTTCTGCATTTTTATTGTATGGAATGGCACTGATCTACGGTGCTACGGGTTCGACCAACATTACCGAAATTGCGGCAAAGGTTGCTGACGCGAACTTCCCTGCCCTGCTTCTGATCGGTGCCGCAATGCTGATAATCGGCTTTGGTTTTAAGGTCGCAACGGTCCCGTTCCATATCTGGACGCCGGACGTTTACGAAGGTGCCCCGAGCCCCGTCACCGGCTTTATGGCCGCCGGGCCAAAAGCAGCCGCATTCGCCTCGTTTCTTCGCGTATTCGTGCTCGGTTTTCCGCTTGTCGCGGGCGTCCAGGCCTCGGGCTATCTTCATGAAACCTGGATGACGGCCTTGAGCATAATGGCCATTTTGACGATGACCGTCGGTAATGTGGCCGCGATAATGCAGAACAACATCAAGCGCATGCTTGCTTATTCGTCGATCGCCCACGCGGGCTATGCTCTGGTCGGATTTCTTGGAGCCGGAGCAGCTTCGACGACCGCTGAACGCGACGCCGCGATCGCTTCCGTCGCGTTTTACATGCTCACGTACGCGATCACCAACCTCGGAGCCTTTGCGATAATCACTCTGCTTGGCCAAAAGAACGACCGGCGCACCGAATTCGAAGATTATAACGGCATCGGCTTCAAATCGCCGGTCCTGGCCTTTTCGCTGTCTTTGTTTATGCTCAGCCTGCTGGGAATTCCGCTGACCGCCGGGTTTATGGGCAAGGTGCTGGTATTCCGACCCGCACTCGAGGCCGGCAATACCCTGCTTACCATCGTCGTCGTCGCGGCCGTGCTCAACACCGCTATTTCCGCCTATTATTACCTGCGGCTTATCGTCGTCATGTTCTTCCGCGAAAGGACGACCGCCTGGCTTGAACCGAAAATGCCCGCCGGACTTGCCGCAGCCCTGCTCATAGCCGTGGTTGGCGTGTTCTATTTCGGCATCTTCAGCGACGGCGTTATTGAAAAGTTCTCGCGATCGGTCCCGGCGATCCGAACGGTCAGCAAATAGCCCGCAAAATGTTCACCGAACTTGATGTTGAGAATTGGCCCAGAAGGACAGCGTATGATTTCTTTAGTGATTTTGACGATCCATTCTTTAACTTCACGGCAAACATAGATATCACCGGCCTGTACCGCTTCGTGAAAGAAAACGGCCTTTCCATTTCGCTCTCGGCCATTTATTATCTGATGACGGCGGCGAATGGCATTCGCGAATTCCGTATCCGGCTGCTCGAAGGAAGGCTGGTCGAGTTCGATCGGGTACACGCTACCGAAACTATCCTCAACGATGACGAAACCTTCTCGTTCGCTTATTTTGAAATAAAACCGGACGTGTTCGAGTTCGATGCCGCCGGGAAGATCGCGCTTGAGAAATATAAAAGGCTGAAGACTTTCGATGTTGAATCGCACCGCATCGATCTGATCTATTTCTCAGTCATCCCGTGGGTCTCGTTCACAAGTTTTAAACACCCGAGCCGGCTCGATCGAACGCAAACCATCCCGCGGGTCGTCGTTGGCAAGATATTCGACGATGGCCCGGCAAAAAAGATCCCGCTCTCGATCGAGGCGAATCATATGATAATGGACGGTTTACACGTCGGGAAGCTTTTTAACCGATTTCAGGAAATGATCGAGAATTTGTAAAATCGTCTGGCAAACTGAAACGTCCGGCAAACTTCAGTTTGCGGCACCGTTTTTTTTACACCGTCGAGCGACAAACTAAAGTTCGTCGGACAGAGTTTGTCGGACAAGAAACCAAGTGAGTACGACCAACGCCCTCATCAAAGATCTGAATGAAGCGTGGATACCCGCGATCTATCGTGAAAAGGTGCGGACACAGCGGACGCGCTCTTACCGGATGGAAATTCCCGAAAAGGAAAACACGCCCGAAATACTTTTCACACTTCTCGGAATAGAGCTAAAGGTGGGGAAAAAGCGTTTGAGCTGCCCAGATCTGGCAACAGCACGGTACTTGCTCGTTTTTGCCCGTCTCGGATGTCGCGAGATGGCAATTCCCTATGACATTACAAAAATATCGGTCATCGCCGACGAACTGGAGGTCGCGTGGCATAAATTGGCCCTGATGAGCAAACAGCATAGTGCGGGCAGATCGCCACAGGCCGGCGGCCGGATCCGTTCGACGGTTATCAGGCGGGTCCGCCTTGAGATCGCCGATATCGGTGCCGGTGATAAAATGCCCGAGTTCAAAAAATCGACCAGGCAAAGAAATTCCTGATATAATCATCAGAAGCCGGGGAATCAATGTTTAATGTTCCCCAGATCATTAAGATCAATAACTTATGTTAGATGGCATGGTAAAGACAGTTTCGGAAGAATTGCCCTTCCCATACAACAAACGCGCCTTTTGCCGTTACGAACCGATCGAGAAGAAGATCGAGCACGCTCGTGTTCTTATCGTTAACACTCTGCTCCGGTACGAATCGGACCTGTCCCCGCTTGCCCGCGCGGAATGGAACGGCACGACCGACACCAAGCTTCGTTTTGAGCGATGGGTTTCGGGACTTGCGTGCAACAACATTGCCAATAATATCCTGCGCCTTGTAAAGCAGCCGAAAACGTTGACAGTTCACCTTTCCGAGGTTGCCGAGGCAGCCGAAGCTTACAAGCCGGACGCCATCGTAATGAGCGGAACATTCAGCGATTTCGATTATTACAACCCCGAACATTTGGCGAAATTTGCTGACTTCGTCAAGAACACGAAAATTCCCGTTCTCGCCATTTGCGGCGCCCATCAGCTTGTCGCCGTCGCGTTCGGGTCGAAACTGAAAACGCTTGACGACCTCGATCTTTCTGAAAAACGGACCGACCGCGTGGTCGAGTACCAGTATCGCTTCATTAAGATCGTCGATAACACCGACCCGATATTCGACGGCACCGAAGACGAGGCATCCGGCGTTTGGCAGGACTATACAAAGGAGGATGACATCCTCCGCGTCTGGCAAAACCATGGCGTCCAGGTCATGGGCGTCCCGGAAGGCTTCAAACTGCTCGCCACTTCTTATCTCTGTAAAAATCAGATGATGGTCAAAAACACCGGCGGCCAACTTATCTACGCCGTCCAGTTCCACCTCGAAAAATCCTTCGAAGACTGGTCAAAAAACCCCACCCGCTGGGAACACCCCAACGAATCACGAGACGGCCGGATATTGTTTGAGAATTTCTTGAAACTTGCTTTGAACCACTCCATCTAAATTGGCCCTCGTGCCTTTCAATCGAAGTATTAGAGAAGACCAGAAATTTGTCGAAATGGATGTTGAACTCACCGGGCTAAAGTTTGTCCACGCAACATCGATTCACAAATTTCCGCCACTAAAATAGCGGTGACGACTATATTTTCCTCGGCGAAAGTTCTAAATTATTAGGTTTGCAGTTGTAAATCATGGATTCGACCGAAACAACTCAAAAACTGACGGCACCTGAACTTTCACTCTTTCTGCCCGTGCTGGATGAAGAGCATAATCTCCGTCCGATGTATGCAAAGATAAGTGCGGCTCTTGATGCTCTTGACAAGACGGCCGAGGTCATCTTTGTCGATGACGGCTCGACCGATAAAAGCCTGTCGATCTTGAAAGAAATAGCCGCTGAGGACGACCGCGTCCGTGTTATATCGCTCCGCCGCAATTATGGCCAAACCGCCGCGATGTCCGCCGGTATCGACGCGGCCAAAGGCGAGATTTTGATCCCGATGGATGCCGATCTGCAAAACGACCCGGCGGATATCAAACGGCTGCTCGATAAATTGGACGAAGGCTACGACGTGGTTTCCGGCTGGCGAAAGGACCGACAGGACAAGCTGATCTCGCGTAAGATACCGTCGCAAATAGC
>JBGTJP010000028.1:0-19376 GCA_041745075.1 Pyrinomonadaceae bacterium
TCGACGCCCGTGGAAGTAAATACCGCCGGAGGCGACATTTCTCAGCTGGTCACGGGCTTTCCCGATCTTCTTATTCAAAAAATTGACGGGACCGACCCGCTCGCCTCCTACGCGGCTTTCAAGAGCGCCGTCGAATATTGCCGCGAACGCAAAGGTCCGGCGTTCATCCACGCAAAGGTGATCCGCCCTTATTCGCACTCGCTGTCCGATGACGAAAAGCTTTATCGACCAAATGAAGAGCGTGAGGCCGATGCAGCGATCGACCCCATCAAAACGTACGCCGAATTTTTGATGACCGAAGGCATCGCTTCATCGGAACAGCTCGAGGCATTGCGCAAAGAAATTGATGACGAGGTCAATAAGGTCGCCGACATTGCGATCGAAACCCCGCAACCGGCGGCAGAAACGGCTTATCGGAACGTTTACTCGCCGGATGTCGATCCGACCGACCGCTCGTTGTTCGATACGGAAGACGGCGCCGAACTTTCAGGCAATGCCGGCACGATGGTCGATCTGATAAACCGCTGCATGACGGAGGAAATGGAGCGCGACGCCCGCATTATCGTCTTCGGCGAAGATGTGGCTGATTGCTCCCGCGAGGAATATCTTGAAGAGGTAAAAGGCAAGGGCGGCGTGTTTAAGGTGACCGCCAACCTGCAGCGAAAATTCGGCTCGGCCCGCGTTTTCAACTCGCCGCTGGCCGAGGCGAACATAATCGGCCGTGCCGTGGGACTTTCGCTTCGCGGGCTAAAGCCGGTCGTTGAGATCCAGTTCTTCGATTATATTTTTCCGGCGATGCACCAGATCCGAAACGAGGTTGCGGTAATGCGTTGGCGCTCCGACGGCGACGCAAAATGCCCGATGGTCATTCGTGTTCCGGTCGGCGGTTATTTGAAGGGCGGGGCGGTTTATCACTCGCAATCGGGCACGACACTTTTCGCCCACACGCCCGGTTTGCGGATCGTTTATCCCTCCACCGCATTAGACGCAAACGGACTGCTTCGGACGTCGGTCCGCTGTGACGATCCCGTGATGTTCCTCGAACACAAGCATCTTTACCGCCAGGTATATAACAAATCGCAGTATCCCTCGGCAGATTTTCTTGTCCCGTTCGGCAAGGCCAGGACGGTCCGCGAGGGAACCGATGTTTCGATTATCACGTTTGGTGCCTTGGTCGAACGCTCGAGTCAGGCCGCAAAACGCCTTGAACAGCAAGGGATGTCCGTCGAGATAATCGACCTCCGCACACTTGTTCCTTACGACTGGGAAGCTATCGCGGAATCCGTGAAAAAGACGAGCCGTGTCATCGTCGCCCACGAAGACCCGATCTCATACGGCTACGGTGCTGAGATAGCCGCCCGTATCTCAAACGAACTCTTCGAATACCTCGACGCCCCGGTTCGCCGCGTCGGCGCCACCGACACCTTCGTCGGCTACGCTCCGCAACTCGAAGATTTCATCCTCCCTCAGAGCGAGGATGTTGAAAAGGCTGTTCAGGAATTGGTCAAATATTGAGGAACTAAAATCAAGTTACGGCGTCTAAGTTATTGTGAAACGGCACATCTTCGGTTTATGTTTTGCGATTCTTACTTTCGGTTGCGGTTTTTTCTCTGTTCCGATCCAATTTGAGGTGATCGGAATTGCTCGGGGTGGGACCGAAGACCTGAAGTCTCCTTGTTCTGGAGCAAATTTTTCGTCGTCCCATCTTGAGCATCTCACCCTTTGGTCGTGTTCGTTCGATGACGAGCGAAGCGCACAAGATCATTTCTCGACCTCAATGAATAAGTACACAGCTATTTCTGCTAATGAAAATAGGGCTGTTGTCAGCTATTCGATCGACGAGTTTACGGGTTATTGTGTGTTGCGAATTGATGGAAATAGACGCAATGATATTTGCTCACAGTCGCTGCGTTATATCATCGCGTTTGAGAAACAAAGGTTTCCATGAGCAATACGCGTGCGAATTTGCAAAACTACCCAACTTTGAATGATTCGATCACTCTTCTTCATCCAGGGTCATTTCGGAGAACTTCCCTTCACTATTGACAGCGATCCGCCATAGAAAAAGGCGTTTGCCTGCTTCGACGCGGTAGCTGTATCTTGGGGATGTCCCGGTGTCGTCGGAATCTACAAACGTAATATTTGTCGGCAAGCCGAGCGAGGCGATCCGGCGGTAACTCGCTTTTGCCCTCTCCGATGAAAGAGAACGGAAAAGGCCCGGCGTCATCATTGCCTCATCGATCTTTTCCTGGTTTCGCGCCCGCAAAACCTCAGAAAGCTTTACTCCGAGTCCGACGTGAATCTCGGACTTTTCTTTCATTGCTTTTAATGCCATTCCGGGCACATAAAACTTTGCGATCCGCGCGGCGATCTGCCCGCCCAAACCGATCTCGCCCAGGTTCGTCAGGACGATAACGGTTACGCCGTCATCTACATAGCGAAAATTGGCGGCTCCGAAGCCTGCGGTTTGGCCGGTGTGGCCGATGAGTTTGTGGCCTCGGACATCGGATATTCGCCAGCCGAAGCCATATGGTGACGACTTTCCGTCGTTGAAGGTGAACTGCTTCCACCACTCGGCCCGGCTGGACGGTTTCAGGAAACTCTTGCCATTTAGGGCGGCGTCCCATTTTGTCATGTCCGTGATCGTAGAAACTATCGAGCCCGCACCCATCAGGTCGGTCAGGCTGCCGTCGCGTCCCTCAAGGTGATCGATGTCCCATTCGTAACCTGTCGCTCTGTTCGGGATGATGTACTGCGGGTCGCGGTCGGCGGTTTTTGTCATTCCGAGCGGTCGGAAAATGCGTTCGCGCATAAATTCCATATACGGCTTGCCCGACCGAGCCTCGATGATGTGGCCGAGCAAGGTAAAACCGCTGTTGCTATAAATATTCTTTTCGCCCGGTGTGAATTCTAGCGGGTGCGGAGCCAGCTTTGCGATGAAGTCAGCGACCTTTAGATGACGAAAAAGTTCAAACCCTTCGAGGCTCGAATAGCTTTTAACTCCGGACGTATGCGTCAGCAAATGCCTCACCGCCACGTCCTTCCACGCCTCCGGCGCGTTCGGCAGATAGGCCGAGATAGGGGCGTCCAGATCGATCTTTCCGTCCTCAACCAGCAGCAGAATACCCGCAGCGGTCATCTGTTTTGAAACTGAACCGATCTCGAAAACGGTTTCCGCCGTCACCGGCACACTGAACTCGACGCTCGCTTGTCCGTAGCCTTTTACTTTAACGGCCTTTCCGTTCAGTATTATCGCTACCGCAACACCGGGAACATGGCGTTCGGCCAATTGCGAGCGGACATAATCATCTACCTGATCGGCCCGAACGGCGAACGGTGCGGCCAGAAGCACGGCGACAAGACACAGGCGAAAATGGAGTGTTCGTTTCATATATTTGCAGTTCGTCAACTATCAGGAAATAACCACAAAATCACACCAAGAAGACACGAAAAATTGCGACCCTTTTGGGTTATGGAGAGTTATCATCCCGCCGCCCGTAAACGACGGTCATATCCTTTAACCTTCCGGTGATCTTATCGGAAAGAGCACCCTTCGGGTAACGCCAGTACCAATTTCCTGACTCAGATGCCGGCAAGTTCATTCGCCCCTCGCCGCCGATGCCGAGCAAGTCCTGGACGGTGGTGATCGCGGTATCGGCGACCGAAGCCCAGGCTGCCCGGATGAGGTCCCAGTGGATCTCGGCGCCATCGGTATTCAAATATTTGAGGCAATATTCGAGTTCGCTTGACTTCTTAGCCTCATCTGTTTTTGGGCGAGATTCCCACCATCCGACGATCGTGTCATTGTCGTGCGTCCCGGTATAGGCAACGCAGTTCGGGATGTAATTATGCGGCAGATCGTGATTCTTTGCATCGCCGCCGAAGGCGTACTGAAGGATCTTCATGCCCGGAAAGCCATGCCGGTCGCGAAGTTCCCGAACATCGGGCGTAATCACCCCAAGGTCCTCGGCTATAAGGGGAAGCTCGCCGAGGTGCTGGCGCAGTGCGGTAAAAAGCTCATTGCCGGGAACATCCACCCACTGGCCGTTCTCGGCGGTCTCATCTGCACCGGGCACCTCCCAGGCGGCCGCAAATCCACGGAAATGATCGACGCGAACCACGTCCACCGTCCGAAGCGTGAAAGCAACGCGGGCGATCCACCAGTGAAAATTGTCCTTTCGCATCGCGTCCCAATCGTAGATAGGATTACCCCAAAGCTGGCCAGTTTTTGAGAAATAGTCGGGCGGGACCCCGGCCACGACACGCGGGCTGCCGTCCGGATTCAGCTTGAACTTGTCCTGATTGCACCAGACATCGGTCGAATCGAGCGCGACAAAAATGGGTATATCGCCGATCATTTTGACACTGTGCTTATTAGCGTACTCTTTAAGCAAGCCCCACTGGCGGTAGAAAACAAACTGGTAGAACTTCTCGGCAAGAACTTCATCGAACAACTCTTTACCGATCTCAGCGAGTGCTCCATTGTCGCGAAGCTTTATCGGGGTGGGCCATTCGTACCAAGCCTTTTGGCCCTCTGCCGCCTTTATCGCCCTGTAAACCGCATAGTCTTCAAGCCACCAATTATTCTGCTGAACGAAGGTCTCAAAATCATTACGAAGCTCGACATTGGCAATAGTTTGGAAACCTTCGAAGGCGAGGGCGAGAATCTTTTTCTTCCACTCGTAAACCGTGCCGAAATCAACCCGGTCCGCGCGAAACTTGGGGTGTTTGGCTATCTGTTCTCTTGTCAAGAATCCGTCCTCGACGAGGCCTTCGGGCGAGATCAACAATGTGTTCCCCGCAAAGGCAGAGAATGATTGGTACGGCGAATCACCGTATCCCGTCGGACCAAGCGGGAGTATCTGCCAGTACCTTTGGCCGGCCTTTTCAAGAAAATTGACGAAGGAATACGCCTCAGGCCCAAGATCGCCAATGCCGAATGTGCCCGGCAGGCTCGTCGGATGAAGCAGTATTCCTGATGCACGTGGAAAATTCATTGTTCCTATTGAGTTCTTTGAAGAACCGACCAAATATTATTTTGTATCTCGGAATAAGTGAAAAGTGATAAGTGAAAACTGGAAGAAGCGCTCATAACTTATCACTTAACACCTATTACTTTTCACTTGTTCCAAACAAAGCCGCGGCTAATTCATGGATGGCAAATATGATCATTTGCCGATACAAAAGGTTGAAAAAATGCGGGTCAGCATATCTTCGGTCGTACTTTCGCCAGTTATCTGGCCCAGAAAACGAAGGGCATTGTGGAGGCCGACCAGGACGATCTCTTCGCTGGCTTTTTCATCGAGCAAGACGAGCGAGCCCGCGATCTCATTTCGTGCCCGGCTGAGCAGGTCGTGATGCCGTGCATCGGTGACGAGGAAGCCTGAGTTGTTCGTGTCCTGCGGCGCGAAACCGGCAACGATGGCGGACCTCAGTTCGGCGATCCCGGTACGCTCTTTGGCTGAAACTGCAACGATGGTCGGCGCGGAGCTTTCATATATTAGCCGAAGCCCGCCCAGCGCCGATTCAATATCCGACTCGCCTATTTTGTCCACTTTATTAAGAGCGATCAAATGCGGAAGCTCCCTTACGCTTGCCAGTATCTCGTTGTCCTCGATCACCAGCCCTTCTGAGGCGTCGATGATAACAACCACGAGATCGGAATCGGCGACGGCCATACGCGAGCGTGCAACGCCGATACTTTCGACCGCGTCATCGGTTTCGCGCAGGCCCGCCGTATCCATCAACGACACCGGTATGTCGTTAACGATAAAACCTTCGTTGATCTGATCGCGCGTGGTGCCGGCGATCTCGGTCACGATCGCCCGTTCCGTGCCGAGTAAAGCATTGAAAAGACTTGATTTGCCGACGTTAGGCCTGCCTGCAAGCGTTACCCGCAGGCCGTCGCGAATTAGCTTGCCTGCTTTGAATGTCGATGCCAATTCTCCGATCTCGCCCGCGATCTTCTCAAGTTTCAAGCGGATCCCGGCCATCTGAACATCGGGCAGATCGTCCTCGACAAATTCCAACGCGGATTCAAGCACGACGATCGCATCGAGCAGATCGTCCTTCATTGGCTGCAGAGTGTTTGAAAATTCACCCCGCATTTGCCGGACGGCTTGCCGAGCCGAAGCAGCTGTTTGCGCGTCGATCAGATCGCGTATCGCCTCGGCCTCGGCCAGGTTCATGCGGCCGTTCGCCAATGCCCGCAGTGAGAATTCGCCGGCTTCAGCCATTCTGGCGCCTAATCTAAGGCAGCTATCGATGATCTGACGGAGTAGAACCGGAGAACCGTGGCAGCTTATCTCGATGACGTCTTCGCCGGTAAATGAGTTGGGCGCTTTGAAGTAGGTGACGAGGGCTTCATCGATGATCTCGCCGGTTTCTATATCGACCAGACTCTTAAGCGCAGAATACCGCGGCGTCGGATCAAGTGGACCGGAACACATTTGCTGAGCATACTTGAGTGCATCGCTTCCGCTCAGTCTGACCACGCCAATACCACTGCGTCCGGCAGGAGTTGCCAATGCGACGATCGTTTGCAACATAATGGCTCTTAGAGCGTTATTCCTTAAGTCGATACAGCCGCCCTAAACAGCAAAAGCGCACGTATCTAATTCAAAGGTATATTGTAATGAAGGCAACACTGAAAGCTCTCTTTATCGGCGAATTCTCCTGGAAGCGATTTATTCGCTCGATGATTCTCATTCCTATCTGCGTCATTCTAGGGTTATTGATGGTCGCAGTCTTTTTTGCGGACTGGGCCATATTCAGGCCGCCGCGTTCCTCATATAAAGATACGGCAGATGTTATCAAGCTAAAAACGTGGGATGGCGAACAGATCTCGGCAAAATATCAAGAGAATCCGGATGCATCGTATACGATTCTCTTTAGTCATGGAAATGCCGAGGATATAGGGATGATCGAACCCTTCACGTGGCGTTTACGCGATCTCGGTTTTAATGTTCTCACGTACGATTACGAGGGATACGGGACAAGCAGCGGCACACCTTCGGAGAAGAATGCATACGCGGCTATCGATGCAGCGTACGACTATCTGTTGACAGAAAAACGAGTAGATCCGACACGGATCATTCTCCACGGCCGGTCGCTCGGCGGAGGAGTTGCGGTCGATCTGGCATCCCGTAAGCCAGTCGCGGCGCTTATCTTAGAGAGCAGCTTTACTTCCGCGTTCCGTGTAATAACACGATATCCGATCCTGCCGTTCGATAAGTTTGAAAATATCCAGAAAATCAATAAAGTCATGTGTCCCTTCCTTATAGTTCACGGCAGTAACGATTGGACAATACCCTCGTATCATGGCCGACGTTTATTCGAAACAGCAAACGAACCCAAACAGGCGCTATGGGTTAAAGGGGCCGGTCATAACAACATTATTTATACAAACGAGAAGGTCTACCTCGACACGATCAAAAGGTTTATGGAATCACTTGATGCCAAATGAAGATCGCGCCGCTCCGTTATTTCAATCTCACTTGCAGCCTGCGGTCACGGCCGTCGCCGACGGATTCACTGATAAGGTCTTCTTCCGCCTGCAGCGTGGTGTGAATGATGCGTCGCTCGGTCGAATTCAATGCGCCGAACGTGAACGGTTTTTCATTTTTTCTGACCTGATCACCAGCAAAGCGGGCCATTGCCTGAAGCTCCTTTTTTCGCGTTCGGCGGTAACCGTCGGCATCCACGACAAAGCGGTGCTCACGATCGAGTTCTCGTCCGTACATCTGAAAGAGTAGTGTTTCAAATGCGTCAAGCAGCTCGCCGTTATCGGCATGAGCAAAATGGCTGTCTTCGCCGTCCAGGTTCAAAATGCAGCCTTCATCGGTCATCTCAGCGGAAACCTCAAGCCGCAGGCCAAGGTCATCGACCAGCTCGGAAAGAAATTTTTCGGCGTTTGTGCAGGTTTCGGTCATATCTTGTCCAACAAATCTTGTCCAACAAACTTCAGTTTGTTGATCCGCCGGGCAAACTGAAGTTTGCCGGACGCTAAGAAGTGCTCAGCTTCGGCTTTATCTTTTTTGCATTCTTGGGAACCGTTTCAACCACCTCCGCCGCCGGAGGCTCATTGGTCTTGTTCATTCGATTGATGATCATCTGTTGGCCAAAACTAACGATGTTGCCAAAGAACCAATAGAGCAGCAGGCCGGCCGGGGCGGTCCACATCACCCACACCATCATGACCGGCATAAGATAAGTCATCATCTTTTGCTGCATTTGCTGTTCGGGCGTGACGGCCGCGGCGGTCGGCGTGAACTTCATCGACAATACCATCGAGATGGCAAAGCCGAACTCGAGCACGTGGAACGGATCCGCCGCCGACAGGTCAGGTATCCACATAAACGAAGCCTGCCTCGCGTCCAAAGCGATCGAGATGGCCGTGTAAAACGCAAAAAGCAGCGGGAACTGGAGCAGCATCGGCAAACAACCGCCTATCGGCAGTGCGTCCTTTGTCATCTTCAGCTGCTGCATTTGCAGCTCACGCATCCGCGGATCGTCCGTCGGGATGCCCTTGGCCTGCATGTCCTTTATCTTCTTTTGCAGCTCCTGCATCTTCGGCGCATTGGCCGAAGCCTTCTTGAACGATTTCGATTGTTTCCACCTTAGCGGAAACAGAAGCGAATAGAACAGGAACGTAAAGATAATGATCGCCAGGCCGTAATTGGATGTGATCGTGTTAAAAAAGTGCAGGCTGTGCAGGATCGGGATCGAAAGCGGCTTGACGAAAAAGCGCAGGATCCGGTAGTTGCTGAAATTGATCAGGTTAACGAACTCCAGCTCTCGTCCCACTGCGTCGGCAAGCGGCTGATCGATATTCGAAACCAGAAAATAGTCCTTCGTTCCCGTAAAGATCTTTGTCGTCGATCCGTCAGCCGTGATCGGAATAAAAGCGGTCACGAGATGACGCGTTTCGTTCGTCTGCGGGCTGCGGATAACCCACTTCCAAATACTTGGGTAAAACGGCTGGGTCTGAACTTCGTATTTGAAGGCCTTGTATTCGACGCCCTGCTGAGGTGAGGCCGGGATCGCGGCCATTGCAAAATACGCGTCGGCTACGCCGGCCCAATCTACGATGCCATTGTCCGCAAGGCTTGCCTGATTATTTGCGTCGAATGTGAACGAATAATTTCCCTGGTGCCGCTGGATGTCACCATCGATCCGGGCGACAGCTTCGGATTCAATGTGGTAAAAACCGTGGTGATTGATCGCATGGTCGCCGATGCTGGCACCGATGGCAAGTTTTGTATTCGGTACGACTTGTCCGTTCTGCTTTAACGAAACGGAAAGGTCCGAGATGTAGCTGTCGCCGCGAAACAGGAATGATTTCTTGACTTCCACCCCGTTCGCATCGGCCAGCGTAAAGTCGATCTGTTTCTCTTGCCCTTCAGCTAGGACGATCGTTTCTTCCGTTGCCGAGATCAGGTAATTTCGATCGTTCGCTAAATTGGTCAGGTTCTGGTCGGCGGTTACCACTCGAAACGGCAGCTCACGCGGGGTTTGTTCAAGAGCTTTTTGCGATATAAGCTGCAGAGGCTTTTTGTCGGAGTCCGTCGAGCCGTCGGCAAAAATTGGATAATCCCCCTTCGGCGTTTTATTTTTCAGCAGTATCCAGCTTGTCGCGACGGCACCTTTTGAGTCCAGCGTTACTTCGTATAATTGCGTTCTTATCGTTATCGACCGGTTCGGGGTCGTGTCGGGCGCAGTTGCCACTGGCTGCTGAGGCTCCGGAACCGGCGGAGCAGGCGTTTGTTGAGGTTGGGCCGTATTTGCGTTCGCTAACTCGGCATTGTTCGTGTTCGCCGGTGGTTTAGTCGGTGCCAAATAATAGGACCAGCCGAACAGCACCGCCATTGACAGCACGGCCGCGATTAGAAAACGGGACTGATTTTGATTATTTGGTTGATCCACAATTAAAAACTTGGTCCTGGGCCTTTGTCTTATTCAACTGATCAATCGAAGGCCAAAGACCAAAAGCCAAAGACCGCAAATCACTTTACCGGGTCGTGCCCGCCCTTGCAGCACGGCTGGCATCGCAAAATACGCTTCAGCCCCATCCAACTACCACGAAATGCACCGTATTTCCCGACTGCCTCGCGGGCGTATTCCGAACAGCTTGGCTCAAACCGGCACGCAGGGGGGAGAAAAGGCGAAACTATCACCTTATAAACACCCAGCAGATCGAGCACAAGAAACTTCATCTATAAAAACATTTTGCCACAGAGAACCCCAGAGTACAGATTTGAGCAAACCGCCTTAGTTCAATCTGTAACGCCCCGTGTTGTCTGTGGCAGCAATTCGGATTCGTTGGACTTTATCTTTGCCGCTATCGCTCTAAGATCGTCGAGCGCTCCGGCGAGCTTTGTCTTCAAAATATTGCGTCTTGCATTGAGCACCCAATCAAGCTTTACGCCGATCGCGTCAATTTCGTTCCGGCTTAATCTAAACGCCTCCCTAAGTAGGCGTTTTGCACGGTTGCGGTCATGAGCTTTCGTGCCGACCGCTTTTTTGGTGGCTGTAATGCCAACGCGATGCAGCCGCCCATTATCGGGCAAAATGAAAACCGTCATATAACGGCCTTCTATTCGTCTTCCGTTCTCATAAACCCGCAGAAACTCGGCCCGCTTTCGCAACCGCGCCTCCTTCGGCAGAGAAAAGCCTAATAATGCTCTACCGTCAGGCGTTTGCGGCCTTTCGCACGGCGGCGCTTCAATACTGCCCGGCCGTTCTTGGTCGCCATCCTCGCCCTGAAACCGTGCTTTTTCGCGCGGCGGCGGTTGTTTGGTTGAAATGTTCTTTGCGGCATAATTACTCTCCATCGAATTCACCCGAAAGTGAAAACCTCAATTTTAACGAAAACCCTTTTAGCTGTCAAAGAATCGTGCGTCTTTTCGAACCGCTTCTGCGCGGAAAACAATTCCACCTCCCGGCTTTGCAAAATCATCCTCTGTTAATCTTGCATGTACTATACTTGGCGTGTGCGGATATTACTGGTCGAAGATGACGGTCGGATCGCGAGCTTTGTCGCAAAGGGTTTGCGGGAAAATTCGTACGCCGTGGATGTTGCGTCCGACGGCGAAGAGGCTTTGTATCATGCGTCGATAAGCGATTACGACCTAATTATTCTCGATATTATGCTTCCGCTACGGGACGGTTTCGACGTTTGCCGTGAGATCAGAAGGTCGGGCTCGGCAACTCCGGTTCTGATGCTGACGGCCCGCGATGACATCGATGACCGGATCCGCGGGCTTGATCTCGGGGCCGATGATTATTTGGTCAAACCTTTCGACTTCAACGAGCTCCTTGCCCGGCTTCGCGCACTGCTCCGCCGAAACGTCGAGATTCGGCCGCCCAAGATAGTTATTGCCGACCTTGAGATCGACACGACTTCCCGAAGCGTTCGCCGCGGCGGACGAGAGATAGCGCTTACGACCAAGGAATATTCACTCCTCGAGTATCTGGCCCGCGAGCAAAATAAGGTAGTGGGCCGAAGCGAAATTGCCGAACATGTTTGGGATGAAAATTTCGACGCGTTCTCAAATTTGATCGAGGTTTATATCAAGCGTCTCCGGACAAAGATCGATGAGGGTTTCACGCCGCGGCTGATCCACACTAGGCGGGGTTCGGGGTATATCCTCGGAGCCGCCGGAAAGTAAATGCTGAATTCTATCCGAGCACAGCTTACGCTTTGGTATATGGGCATCATGGCCCTCGTTATAATTGCCTCAGCCGCGGCGATATATCTGCTCGTAGCTCGTAACTTGAGTCGAACCGTCGATGAAAATCTCACTGAGATCGGGCAAAGCATCGAGGCCAATCTGCATAATGAGGAAGCGGATCTGGTGGCGGAACGGCTTATGCTGCTCGATCCGAACAGTAAAGAAAGGGACGAGCCTGAGGAGGACGAACAAAAAAAACCGAATGAGCCGGAATTTCAAACAATTGAAGACGCGATCTCAGAGGAGATCTCCGACCTGCGTTTTCGTGCTTACGGATTTACCGTTCTGGACCAGAACGGTAAACTCATCGCCGCGACCGTGGCTGACATTAAGCTGTTAGATGCCCTGGAGAAACTGCCGGAAACGAGTTCATTTGCCGATGTTGCGGGCGTGGATACCGTTTTTCGGGTTCATCGCCGTACATTTATCCTTGAAGGTAAACCGTTCCGCCTATCCGTCACCCGCTCGACAGCCGAACAGACCGACTTTCTCAGCAGCCTTAGAAAAGTATTTTCTATATCTATTCCCGTAGCCCTTCTTTTGACCGGGCTGAGCGGCTATTTTCTCGTTCGTAGAAGCCTTGCGCCCGTTGTTTCGATGAGTGAACAGGCCGCTAAGATTGGCTCGTCGAATTTGAATGAGCGGTTGCCGGTCAAAAAAGAGAATGACGAGTTGGGCGAACTTGCCCATGCGTTCAACGCACTGCTTTCGCGGCTGGAATCCTCGTTCGAACAGCAAAAGCGGTTTATGGCAGATGCTTCGCATGAACTGCGGACACCGCTGGCGATCGTTCGCGGTGAAGCGGAGGTCGCCCTGTTGAAAGAAGATAGGACGGCCGATGAGTATCGTGAATCGCTTTCGATCGTTCATGACGAGAGCCGTCGGCTGTCCAAAATAGTTGAGGATCTCTTTATTCTCGCCCGCGCCGACAGCGGTCAGCTAAAGCCGCAGTTTGAACCGGTTTATCTTGACGAAATTTTGGCCGAATGTGTACGCGCTGTCGCAACCCTTGCAGAAAAACGAGATATTACGATCGAATTTTTGCCGGCGGCGGAAATGCCGATCATTTGCGACGAAATGCTTCTGCATCGCCTGTTCCTGAATTTGCTCGATAATGCTATCAAATACAACCGTGAAGGCGGAACAGTTTCTATAGCGGCCGAGTCGGCAGAGAATAACTACGCTGTCACCGTAAGTGATACCGGATTAGGAATTGCTTCCGAAGACAAGGCGAGAATATTCGACCGATTTTACCGTGCGGACAAAGCCCGCAGCCGCGACAACACAAATGGAAAGCACGGCGTCGGCCTTGGCCTCGCGATCGCTGCCTGGATCGCCTACGTGCATAGCGGCACTCTTCGGCTGGCGAGATCAGATTCAGAGGGTTCCCAATTCTTTATTGAGCTTCCAATTAACCGATCTTGAAACAGGCTGTTAATCTTCTGTTCACTTTCAGGTAGATAGAATACAATTGCCCACCACAATCCAAGTGACCTTTGATCGGTTCGGAATTTCCCGCGGAGGTATGAACTTTTTATGGTTTTAGGGAAACTAAGATCGGTTCACGTTACAAACTATTATCACAAGAACTCCGGGGGCATCAGTACCGTTTACGACCGGCTGCTCGAAGCGGCAAACCGGCATGAGCGCAAGGTGTGTCTAATCGTGCCGGGCGAGATCGATGACCGGCAGGAGGTCGGTGAATTTGGCAGAATTTACTATGTGAAAGCCGCCAGATCGCCGGTTTTTGACCGCAGATACCGCATGATAATGCCGTGGCAGTACATGCTGAACGATTCCGCGGTGCGCAAAATTCTTGTCGACGAAAAGCCGGATATTATCGAAGTTGCGGAAAAGTATCTACTTAGTTATCTGGGCGGGCTTATAAAGAAGGGGTTTATACGATCGCTCGGCAGGCCGATGATGGTGCATCTAAGCTGTGAGCGGATGGACGACAATATACGGGCGTTTATTTCGCGGGCGGTTCCGCGCCGGATATCAAGAAATGTTATGGGCAACTATGTTGCTCCCATGTTCGATTATCACATTGCCAATTCCGACTACACAGCGCAGGAGCTTCGCGAATCGGTCCTGAACGGACATCGTTCCCATCCGATCCAAAAATTTTGTTGGAGCTTTTTTAACTCGTCGAACGCTGATTTCTCCAGCCGCGTTTTCATCAATAATTGCGGTGTGGACAGCGTCTTTTTCAATTCCGCAAGAAAGAATCCGGGTGTCCGTCGTCAAATGTTGGCCGAGGCTGGCTTTCCAGAGAATGCGACGGTCCTTCTTTATGCCGGCCGGATCTCGCCGGAAAAAAATATCAAGCTGCTGCCGGCCGTACTTAGTTCATTGAGCGGATTTCTGAATCATGACTCTTTGAAGTGCGATTTTCGACTTCTTATTGCCGGTGACGGCCCGATGGCGGCCTGGCTTTCAAACAAGCTGCACAAGATCGCCCCCGGTAAGTTCAAGATCCTTGGGCACATCAGCGAAAGAGAACGGCTCGCCGACCTGTATGCGAACGCAGACATTTTCATCCATCCAAACCCGCGCGAGCCTTTCGGCATAGGGCCGCTTGAGGCAATGGCGTCGGGTACGCCGGTTATCGTGCCTGATTCGGGGGGCGTACTTTCTTACGCAAACGATGAAAATGCCTGGATCGAGGAGCCGGTCGCGGAAAATTATTTCGCCGCGGTAATGGACATTTTGAATAATCCCGAAAAGCGGGAGCGAAAGGTCACGAACGCTATGGAAACCGCGAGAAACTTTTCGTGGGAACAGTCCACGGACCGGGTCTTTCAGCTTTATGACGATCTTTATGAGGAATTTCGCGTTCAGCGTCTGAACCCGGAAATGAATTTGGAGCGCGTTCAAACTTCGGTCTTGTGAACGGCAAATGCGGCCTTGCGCGATTGAAACGAGGTGAAAAATGAAATTGAATATGCTGTTGTCGGTAACATTTGCACTTCTAACCGCCATAAGCACAGCAGCCGCGCTTTCGGTTGAGCCGGGCACGATCAAAGGCACTGTGCGTGCCACGTCCGAGGGAAAGAAAGCCATAATTGCCGGTGCTAAGCTGAGCCTTACCCGCAAAACCGCAGGTGCCGAGCCGTTTAGAACCGTTAGCAGTGATTCAGGCGATTTCGTTTTTAAGGATCTTCCAGCCGGTAATTATGTGCTTCTGGTCGAAACTCCCGGCCTTGCGGCTGCAACGCGCGAGATCGTGCTCGAATCGGGAGCAATTCTCACTCTTGACATCGACCTTGCCGTTACGGTTGGTGAAACGGTAACGGTTCGTGTTGAGGAAGGCCTGCTAAGTACGTCGGAAACATCGACCGTCAACGTTATTCGCTCTGAAACCCTGAGCACCGAACCTTTTCGCAACGACAATTTCCAAAACTCGATCGCGTTGACGCCTGGAGTAGTGCGTGACGGCAGCGGTAACGATCATCTGAAAGGAACACGGGCCGGCCAAAGCAACTATAAGGTCAACGGTGCCGATGTGACCGACCCGGTAACGGGAAAAGCGGCCTTCGAGATCCCGCTTGAGGCGGCCGCGACCGTTCAGGTCGAGGAAAACCCTTACTCGTCAGAATACGGGCAGTTCACCGGCGGCGTAACAAACCTGCAAACGAAATCCGGCGGCGACAAATTCAAGGTACAGGCGGCCAGGCTTTTCCCCACATTCCGTAATGTGCTCTCGACCAAGGTCGATTCATTTCGTCCGCGGCTTACATTCAGCGGACCGCTCATCAAAGACCGGGTCTTTTTCCTTCAATCCTTCGAATACCGCCTGCGGAACGATGTCGTGCCGAGCCTTGCAAAGCCGACGAACAACACAACCACCGAAGCCTTCAACGCCTTCACACAGATCGATTGGACGATAAACAAAACCAACAGTCTGAAATTCAATTTTGCGGTTTTTCCAAACAAGATCCGCAATCTCAACCTCGACACTTTCAATCCGCCGGAAACTGCCCCGAACTATAAACAACGCGGGATGCTCGTTTCCATCTCAGAGCAGGCCGTATTTAGGGACAGTTCGTTTCTTTTGTCCGAGATCAGCTACAAGACCTTTGACGTTGATGTTTTTGCCAAATCAAACGACCCGTTTACGATCACGCCCGAGGTTAACTTGGGCGGCTATTTTGCCGACACTCGACGCAAAACGGCAAGGTGGCAGCTACGAGAAGTGTATTATTGGCGGCCCGTAAATATTGCCGGCCAGCATTCGCTGAAAACCGGTTTCGAGCTATTCAGTACAAGGGTGAGCGGTAATTTAAATTACAGCCCGATCTCGATTCGCAGGCTCGACGGGACTCTTGCCCAGAGGATCAATTTCGAGCCGCGCACGCCGCTCCGACTTTCCTACCGCGAGATGGCAGGCTTCGTACAAGACCGTTGGACGATAAGTCCCAAGATAATAGTCGATCTTGGTCTCCGGTTCGATAATGACGGCGTTACAAGCCGAAATAATCTTTCTCCGCGTCTATCATTTCTTTATTCTCCTGCGAAAAACGGCCGAACAATTTTCCGTGGAGGCATCGGGATCTTCTATGACCGATCGTCAGGCATTGGCGGGGTTTCCGAAAACGAGATCGGGGATGAGACGGTCAGCTTTACGCCTAACCTGATGCAGATACCATTGCGCGTTGTCACGGATTTTGGTTTGGATGGCAGTACTGTAACGAACGGCCCGCGGGCATTTACGCCGCAGATCATCGGGCAATTGCGGACGCCTCGAAGCGTTCGCTGGAGCGTCCAATTGGATCGGGGAATTACAAAAAACCTAACGGCCCGCATTGGTTACCTGAGCCGAACCGTCAAAAACGACCTTTTGTTCGAACCGTCCGTGGTCGATGCCGCTAGCGGTGCTGTCTTTCTCAGCAGCGGCGGACGCTCGCGTTATGACGAACTGCAATTCGTGATGACCTATAACAAGCCGCATTTTGGCCAGTGGAACGCATCGTACGTAATTTCGCGGGCCCGCGGTGATTTGAATACGGTGGATCAGATCTTCAGCGACACGCCGGCTTTTGTGCTGCGTGCCAATGAATATGCCGCCCTTCCTTTTGACGCACGACATCGTTTCCTTATCTACGGCCAGCTGGATTTTCCGCACGATATCCGCGTTGCGCCGCTTTTCGAGATGCGGTCGGGCTTCCCGTTCTCAAAGTATGACGCCTCACTGAATTTTGTCGGCGGTCGCAATCAGGCAGGACGTTTCCCTATGTATAGGTCGCTGGACCTGCAGGTAACAAAGGGAATTATTCTGCCATTCCTTGATAAGAAAAAGGTCCGCGTGGGCGTGGCGCTCTTTAACCTGACAAACCATTTCAACCCGCGTGATGTTCAGAGCAATCTGGCCAGCCCGAATTTTGGGCAGTTTTATAACAGCTTGGGGGTATCGGTTAAAGCCAAGTTCGATATTGAATTTTGATGGAAGTACGAAAGGCCCTCTGCGCATTTTATCAATTTAATCCTATATTCATTTTGAGTGTTGTAAACTTTCGAAAGATCATGACGATATGCGTGAAACGTCTTGAACGCACTAATACCTAAAAATGGCGAAGGAATTCACAAATCGCCTCGTGAGGAGAAAAAAATGACGTTAACAAGATCTGCTTTTAGTTTTCTGCTCGTTCTTTTCGCAATTGGATTCGCGATGATGTCTCTGCCGTTAGTGGCAAATGCCCAGAACGACAAAGGACATAAAGAAAAAAGACATCAGGAGGAAGAGGATGACCACGACGGTGACGAGAACATCAGCGCCGAGGAAAAGGCAAGCGTTAAGGTAACGATGGCAGAAGCAAAAGCGATCGCCCTAAAGCGTATAAGCGGCAAGGTCATTGACGCCGAACTGGAAAGGGAAAAGGGCCGGCTGCAGTATGCTTTTGATATTAAGGATAGTGCCGGAAAAGTCTGGGACGTTGAGATCGACGCGATGACCGGCGAGGTATTGCAGGCGAAAGAAGACAGCGAGGACGACGAGGATACTGACAACGATGGCGGCGTAGCGAAAAAAGCAAAGAGGCCGATTTACCGGGCCGCAAGTAAGATGAAAAGGGTTACCTTAAAAACCGTCGGAAAATTGTACTAAGGGGTCCTCCAGTCCAACAACTTCAGTTTGTTGCTCCCCGGTCGGCAAACTGAAGTTTGCCGGACTCGACTATACTCTTCACCGCCTCGACATAGAGCTTATGCTCCTGCTCCAAAATCCTAGCCGCTAGCGTTTCGGAGGTATCGCCGTCTTTCACCTCGACGGCCCGTTGTAAAATTATCGGCCCGGCATCAAGCTCCTCGTTTACAAAATGCACCGTGCAGCCCGAGATCTTGACGCCGTGATCAATGGCCTGCTGCTGCACATTCAGTCCGGGGAAGCTAGGTAAAAGGCTTGGGTGGATATTGACGATTCGGCCGGGAAAGGCCCGGATAAAAGCGGGCGACAACAGCCGCATATATCCCGCAAGGCAAACAAGCTTGGCCTCGCGTTGGTTCAATTCCGCAATGATCTCGGCATCGTGTTCTTTGCGCTTTCGCCCCGCCCGTTCGATCACTGCCGTCTCAACCCCGCGTTCGCGCGCCCTTTCCAAACCCGCGGCGTCCGCCTTGTCACTAACAACGGCGACAACTTCAGAATCCGGTATCTCGCCGCTCTTAACCGCGTCGATCAAAGCCGCCATGTTCGACCCGTGGCCGGAAATGAGAATTGCGATCTTCATTTTTTTGTCCAACAAACTTCAGTTTGTTGCTCCGTTCGGCGCCTCCAGTCCAACAAACTTCACTTTTGTTGCCGCCTTCGACAAACTGAAGTTTGCCGGACAACGACACGTCTATCAGAAAAACTTCAAAAGTTCGTACGAATTGGCGTCAAAGATGACATCCGAGTTCTTCGGATTCTGGACATAGTTGACGTTTGTCAGCCGGTTTGGTTCGGTGACCATTGATTTGCCGATCTGAAAACCGGGCGCGGTCGTTTCGGCGATCATCCATGGTTTTCGGTTCCATGTGAAATCCAATCCGTTCTCGTTCGCAAAATTTCCCTGCGGCACGGCAACGGTTATATGCTGCGGACAGTAAAGCAGGATGTACTCCTCGTTTATCTGTTCCAGCAGCGAGGCAAGCAGGATCGTCTTGTTGCTGCAATCGGCCGAACGGGTCATCAGTGTTTCGTTCGCCCGTTTCAGAGTTTCGCGTGCTCCGACCGCCTCCGTATAGCTATACTCGATCTGCGTCGAAACGAAATCGACAAGCCTTTGAATACGGGCTTCGCGGTCGATGCCGATATCTTTTAGCAACTCGTCCGCCAGGCGTTTCAGGGTCGGCTCTTCAGGCTTGGCGACCATGATCGCGTGATTGGCGAACACGATCTTTGGCTGGTCCTTTCTTTCCGGCACCTGTGTTATCAACCGCCCGCCGTAAAGGAGCGAATTGTTTGTCAGCCTTCTCAGTTCGTCCAGGCTGGCCACATAATTGACGCCGTTGAAGGGAATCGTCACCGACTGGTTGGTATCCAGTCGGAAATTATCGGTCGAAGTCTTGAAGAATCGTGCCGCACCGGGGGACGGCGCCAATTTGTAAGAATCAAGTACCACCCTCCCGTTCTCGAGGTTTCCAAAATCGATCTTGGCCGGATCGTTG
>JBGTJP010000029.1:0-26201 GCA_041745075.1 Pyrinomonadaceae bacterium
TCCGGCCGCCGTCTTTGCCGAAGCAGGTTTACTTAATCCGCGCATATCCGCTCAATACGGGGACGCCGAATTTACTACGAGACTTCGAAAACGCGGCTGGCGCCTGATTATAGAACCCCGTGCCCGCGTGTTCTGCCAGCCGAACGCCGAGCATATCCCGGTCACCACGCAGCCGCTTCGTAAGCAAATTGAGCTGCTTTTTCGGAAGCGAAGCTCGGGAATTAACATCATGCACCAATTCCGCCAGTCCATCTACACGGCCCCGAATAAGATTTCAGGATTGGCCGGATTCATCTCATTTTACGTCCGCGTTTTTATGAGGAAGCTGTCGGGTTGCCGAAACAACAATCAGCAACTGGAAACTTCCTTAACCGAAGTATTTGCCGAGACCGTGAAGAACGATTGAGGTCTTAGGACTCAAAGAAGTAAGCATAATATGCTGTGAGAGGTGGTAAAATATCGGTATGAATCGCATCGACCGAACTAAAATGCCCACTCGGCTGACAACGCTTTCTGAAAGCGATGACGCGGGTGAACTGCTTCAGACAACGACGCCCAGGCAGCGTTGGGATATACTGTCTGAACTTTCGCGAAGCTTATACGCATTCAAAGGAGAGCCCGTTGCTGAGTCTGGATTTCACCGACATATTATCCGCGTTTTCCGAAGAGAAAGTTGAGTATATGGTTGTCGGCGGATATGCGATTGCCTTTTACGGATACGTGCGCGGTACCGGCGATATTGATTTATGGATCCGAGTTTCAAACGAAAATGCGGATAGGGCTTGGCGAGCTTTGAAGATATTCGGTGCCCCGCTCTTTGATCTGAAGAAGGCAGATCTGCTCACGCCGGGTATTGTGTTTCAGATGGGTATCCCGCCAAACAGAATTGATATCATCAACCAAATTACCGGAGTCGATTTCGATGAAGCGTGGACGCTTCGAACTCACGTTGAGTACGAGAATCTAAGGATTCCTTTGATCGGCAAAGCTCAATTATTAGAGAACAAGAGGAAAATGGACCGGCCCAAAGACCGTGCCGACATTGTCTGGCTTGAAAGTAACTGACATATGACTCAGCCAAGAATCTCAAAGAACCGCATCTCCCGAAAAGCCGCGTCCTTCACCGAATCGGTGATCCGCGAAATGAGCCGCGAGGCCGCAAAGTACGGTGCGGTCAATCTCGGTCAGGGATTTCCGGATTGGCCGGCTCCGGACGACATAAAGCGAAAGGCCCAGGAGGCGATCGCCGACGATCATAATCAATATGCGATCACCTGGGGCGTAAAGAGTTTTCGGGACGCGATCGCGAAAAAGACGATGTGGTTTCTCGGGATGGACATCGACCCCGAAACCGAGATTACCGTCACGTGCGGTTCGACCGAAGGGATGATCGCCGCGATGATGGCGACCGTCGATCCGGGCGAAGAGGTCGTCGTTTTCGAACCGTTCTATGAAAACTATGCGCCGGACGCCATTCTTTCCGACGCAAGGCCCCGGCACGTGCCGCTTTACCGCACGGACAACGGTTTTGTTTTTGACCGCGAAGAGCTAAAGGCCGCATTCAACGAACGAACCAAGGCGATAATCATCTGTAACCCGAACAACCCGACCGGCAAGGTTTACACCCGCGAAGAGCTTGAATTTATCGCCGATCTTTGCAAGGAGCACGACGCCCTTTGCTTTACCGACGAGATCTACGAGCACATCACTTTCAATATCAAGGAAGACGGCGACCCGCTCGACCATCTGTCGATGGCGACGATCGAGGGAATGCGCGACCGCACCGTGGTCGTAAACTCGCTCTCAAAGACCTATTCGGTCACCGGCTGGCGTGTTGGTTACTGCATCGCACCGGCTGACATCTCGTCGGCGATCCGAAAGGTGCACGATTTCCTGACCGTCGGGGCCGCAAACCCGCTCCAGCACGCGGGTGCCTACGCCCTTTCGCTGCCGCCTGCCTATTACGAAGATCTTCAAAAGGAGTATCAGCGCAAACGCGACTTCATCGTTCCGGTTTTGCGCGACGCGGGCTTCAAATGCGATCTGCCCGAAGGCGCCTATTATGTGATGGCCGATATTTCCGAGTTCGGTTTTGCAAACGATATTGAGTTTACAAAACATCTCATCCGCGAGATCGGCGTCGCCGTCGTTCCCGGTTCGTCCTTCTACCACGACCCGGCGATGGGCTCGCAGATGGTCCGGTTTTGCTTTTGCAAAAAAGACGAAACCCTCGAAGCCGCGGCAGAGAATTTACTGCGCCTTAAAAAAAGCTAGGTATTCCGCAAAACCGTCCGGCAAGACCCGTCCCGAAAACTTCAGTTTGTCGGACAATTATTTCAGTTAGCGTAACCGGCTGCCGGCCTCAAACGTCTTAACTCATTAGTCCCTTGTTGCATAACTTGGCTGGCAGGCAACCTTTTTAGGCACGAACCGCAACAAAAATCATACCGGGACCGTACTTTTTATTGTCAGTTCGCTGAAAAGATCAATTTGATTCGGAGGATATATGATACGCAGATATTTTGTATTTATTCTGTTTGTGCTAATAGGCGTCGGAGCCGGAGTTAACGCACAGACGCCGGAGAAGAGCGAGAAGGCTTTCGCTTTCACATTTGGCGGCGATGGCGGATACCTCGGCGTGCAGACCGAAGAGGTTTCAAAGGACAACTTTGCCAAGTTCGGCCTGCGTGAGGTCAAAGGCGTCGGCGTCGAGAGCGTTGTCGAAGGTTCGCCCGCACAGGCGGCTGGGCTGCAGAAAGGCGATGTCATTATTAAGGTGAACGGTGACGACATCACCAGCACCCGGAAGTTGACCAGACTGGTTGGAGAGATCTCGCCCGATCACCAGGCCCGGATAACCGTTCTTAGAAACGGCAGCGAACGTGAAATTGACGTAACGTTAGGCAAACGGCCCGCCCTTAGGTTTGGCGAAGGTTCGTTCGGCGCCCTTGCGCCGATGGGACGGTTCGAAATGCCCGATATGCCGAACCTTGAAAAATTGCCGCGTGGGAATTGGACCCCGCTTCCGCCGGGAGCGCCCGAAGCACCGCTGGCTTTTTCCTTTGGCAACCGTCGGCAGATCGGCGTCGGCCTGACACCGCTTACCAAACAGTTGGCCGAGTATTACGGCGTCGAGGGTGGAGCGTTGGTGAACAACGTGCGTGAAAATTCACCGGCTGCAAAGGCTGGACTTAGGGCGGGCGACATCATCGTCGAGGCTGAAGGTAAGGCTGTAAAGGGTGATTTTGACATCATTCGTACATTGGGTGAGAAAAAAGAAGGCAGCATTACGCTGACGTTTGTCCGTGACCGTAATCGCCAAACGATCTCGGTAACGCCCGAGGAAGTTAAGGGTGGATTCGATAATTATTTTGAATTTTCGACACCGGATGCTCCCGCAGCACCGGGGGTTTTAAGAATGACCCGCCCTGTTCCTGCTACGCCGCCGTCGGCACCGATGCCGCTGAACAATCTGCTGGTTCCCGGCAGGGTTATCTGAATCGGATTATTTCAATCGGAAAATGGCAGGCTTCGACCGCGAACCTGCCATTAATTCATCAATACCATTTTCATTCGCCCACCGGCCGCCGCATTGCCTCTTTGGCCAGCTCGTTTGCCTGACTGCTGTAGTCGCGGGCCTTTTCCATCAGATTTTGGAAATTTTCGCTTCGCGCCTTAAAGTCGGCCACGACCTCCTCGCGGGCCTTGGTGTTTTTGGGGTCGAAATTGTCCCGCAGTTTCCGTGCCGCCTGGCGGTACTCCTCAAAGGCTTCAAGCTGCTTGTTCAACGCCTCCCACTTTAGGCGAAGATACTCTTCGTAATCCTCATTGATATTCATCTGGCGGGCTTTGTCGATCTTGTCCAAGGCGCTCTTTCCGGCGGTCGCACCTTCGTTGATAGTCTGAACCAACACCTCGCAAATCTTACGCACTTCGGCCGCATCGTCGCTGGCCATCGCCTGTTTCAGCTCCTGGCGCTTGCCTTCGTTCTTTTCATACAGAACTTTGATCGATTTAAGATCCGTGTTTGCATCATCGATTATCATGACCGCATCGGCCGTTTCGTCCGCAGGGGTGAGCAACCCCGCTGAACTTTGACAGCCGGATAAAACCGCCGCCCACAAAAGCGCGAGAATCAGGAATGGCCAGTATTTCGAAGCATCCAGAAACATTTGCTTTATTTAATCATAAAAGAAAGGATTAGTGGCAGAAAACCTGATCGGCGGTATCTCAGCCTTAGCGAAATTCAACCCGCGATACGAAAGTTACTGTTGCTCTTCCGCCGCCAGATAAACCCGTCCAGAACATAATGCGTCAGCTGGGGCACGGCGAGCAACGGTACGAGATATACCTTCCAATCGGCCCAGTCCCAGCTCGCTCCAAATAGCCAACTCTTTTCATGCCAAACGCCGCGATTCCAGAAGAGCTCTTCAATATAAGCAAGGGCCCAAAGCGATGCTAGAAATATTATCCAGTGCTGCGACAGCGAGCGGTAGGCTACGCCCGCCGATTCGCGCCGCGCCTTTGCATAGAACCAGATCAGGGCGAAATATGGCACACCGTGGATGATCACGTTCGTCACGGTAAACGCATAGTCCGAGTTAAAGAGCACAATGCCGGCATACCAACAGATGGCGGTTGTCGCGACGACAATGTCTTTGCCGATGTTAAAGAAACCTTTCGCGGCATAGAGATAGATCGATTTCGCGAAATACGCTGCGAGAGCGAAAACATATAGAGGGAATAGAACTGACTCAACAAATTCCGGCAGTGCGAAAAAATCATTCGAGACAAACCAGTTGAAGTTACGCGGCAGGCTAGTCATCCAAAACGCAAGCGGATAAACCGTCGTAAGATAAATGGCAACGGCGTCGATCCACCATGTCCAGTTTTCGGTTTCATTTAGTTTTCGTCGGTAAAGCGCGACCCAACCGTACTGCTGCCGAACGAAATGAAAAACAGCGATAATCGCTAGAGCCTTCCAAAAAACGAGTTCGCCCTCTGAATACAACGCCACGCCAACAGCGTAGCCGGCGATCGGCACGATTAAATAAAGAGCAGTTCGCCGCCTGAATTCTTCGACATCAAAATAGACCCGAAAACTCGTCGACCAGACATGAGCCACATCGATAAGCAGCACCGCAGAGATCCACGTCCAGTCGGGCGAGTCTTCGTTCAGAATCCCAAGCCGCCATCCGACCGCTAGCAGCAGCAAAGACACCACGGAACTCCCGAGAAAGACCGAGAGGTCGATGTTTCGGGAAAAGAGCCATCGCGATTCGGTGTTTGCGGGTGTCACACTTTAACGGCGGATTCAAAAATTTCCTTTCCCCATTCGTTAATGCTCTTGCCTTTTTGGGCGGCGGCTTCCGCGATCTTTGCATGGAGATTGGATGGAAGTCGAAAAAGCACTTTTCCCGAATATGGCTTCTTAAGTTCGCTTCCCGTTCTTTCACAAAGTTCAATGTGAAACTCGACTGCTTCCTTCATTGCTTTCTTAAGTTCGCGCACCGTTTTGCCGTGAAAGGTTACGATGTCTTCTATTCCGATAAGCTGTCCAAAAAAAACTTCATCATCCGCCGAATATTCGACGCGTGCCTTAAAGCCTTTGAACTCCATTAGATCACTCATTACCTATCTCCAGCTTAATCAAAAACGCCCGAAGCGATTCGACCTGATACTTCTTGGCTTCCTTTTGCGGATGCGGCTTGTGAGCTTCCCACTTCAGCCCGTTCCCCATAACAAAACCGACCCTTGAACCTCTGCCTTCGATTTTTTCCGCACCGATCGACAGCAATAATTTCTCAATGTCGGCAAACTTGATATTCGCCCTGGTCGGAACCGAAAACACCAATTCGATCAGCTTCGTCTGCTTTCGATTCAGTTTCATATGATAGCAAATATTGATAGCATTCTCAAAGTTTTTTGTCCTTCAATGGCGGAAACACGAGCGGTAGCGAGTGTGCCCTTTCGACCGTGGAAACTCACTCGAACACTCCCTATCGGTCGTGTTTCTGCCTGTATATCTCATTCGCCGCCCGGAGGCCATGATAAAACGCCTCTTCGAACAATGCGATACCGCTCAAGTCTGTGTGGGCGAAATGAATATTTCGATACGGCTGCATCGCCTTTTCGCGGACACCGCTCCATAGAAAATTTGGCCGGGGCGAGATCATCGCGTGGCCCCAACGCATTATATCTATTCGGCTCGTAAGCTCATAGATCTCGGGGTGTGCCCGGGCGATATCGGTCAGGCAAACGTCGGCAAGGTCGCGCCATTCGTAGTTGAACAGCTTTGTGCGGCCCTCGGTCTCATGGCACATCGGATAGTAATACGTCCAGACCGCCGGACCATGGTCGATCCCTTTCTGATGTGTGGCGTTCACGTAGCCCAGGGAAGGACTTTCGTACAAAACGTTATCCCAAGCAAGCGGAAAATCTTTTGCAAATCGAGGCTTCGGTCGATCCCTCAAGAACAGATTCGCGACGAACCACGCATTGTGCTGAAACTCGTTTGCCGCGAACGGGGCATTTTCCGCAAAGCCGCGAATCGCATACGGAACAGTAAACATCGGCGACGCAAAGATCACTTCTTCGCAATGAAACCCGCGAAGCTCGCCGCCGTTCAGGGCAATGACGTCAACGCCTTTGTCATTCGGGATTATCGAAACGACCGCGTGATCCGTGCGGACGCGATCCTTCACTTTCTCGAAAAGGTGATTGACGAATCGGCCGTTGCCTTCCGGAAACGTTATGAACGGCTGTGACTCGTCGCCGCTTTTGCCTAGCCGCGAACAGAAATAGAACAGCCCCGCCCAGGCCGAAGTTTGATCGAGTTTCAACCCGTAATCGTCTCGGCACGCGTAATCGCAGTACCAGACCAGCCTTTCTGACGTAAACCCTTTCTGCCGAAGCCATTCATCAAATGTGATCTTGTCGAGCGCCGTCACTTCAGCATCGTCGGAGCAATAGGCCGATGGCACAACAAAAGCCCGCCGCCCTTTCGCGTCACGCCAATTCACCCAAAAGTCGATCTGCCGTTGAAATTCCGCGTACTGCCGCTTATCCTCCTCATTCTCTGCTACATGCAGATACAACCCGTCATACCAGCGACCTTTGTAAAAAACGCGCTCCTCGGGATCGCGGCAAAGATACTGTTCTTTAACTATGACATCGCCGTTTTCGGCCCGGCCTTCGAGCAAATCCATCTCGGCGAGCAGCGAGATGAGTTCCGTGTTTTCCTGAAACGGAACCGGCAGATAATGCGCTCCCCACGGATAGCTGACCGGCTGCCCTGTTCCGCTTCGCGATGTTCCGCCGATCTCCTTTTCAAGTTCGAGCAAAATAAAATCATTGAAATTTTCTTTGGATAATTTCCAGGCCGCCGACAGCCCGGCGATGCCGCCGCCAATGATCGCTACTTTTACGCTCTGCCAATTATCGGCCGGCACCTCGAAATTCCTGTTTTCTCTCAGCACGTGCCCAAGCGCCGCACTTTGCCCGACGATCTCACCCACGGGAAACGAGCGCGAAGAACTATCTCTGCACGCCGCCATCGCAAAGGGAGCGCCGAGGAATGTTGCCAGCAACTCGCGTCTGCTTATCTTCATTCACCGTGTCCAAAGATCATTCAAACCTTCTCCATTCAGACTCGTAGTATCGAACAAGTGCCTGGTTATCAAGCCGATTAATTTCAATCTCCTCATCCGGCAAAAGCATCATGTCTTTTGGAAACTCGAACATTGCGGCAAAAGAGCTTTCATTCAGGAATTTTAGCTCGACACCCGGCGGCGCATTTTTTGGTGTTTCGAATGGCTGCAGTTTTGCGAGGGCGTAACCCCACAGGCCGAAGCTCGGAACCGTGGTTTGATAAGGCTTTACCGTAAAGCCGGCTGCCTCAAGCGTTTTTATGATCGACCAATATGATCTGCGGGCGATCAGCGGCGATGTGCATTGAATGACGACTGCCGAATTCGGCTTTAGTTTGCGCTTCAGAAGATTGTAAAAACGTGACGTGTAGAGTTTGCCGAGAGCAAAATTATTCGGATCCGGAAAATCGATAATAGCGATATCGAACGGTTCTGTCGGTACGCTGTCGAGCCAGACAAATGCGTCGCCGTTCGTCACCGTCACGCGCGGATCATCAAACGAGTGGTGATTCAGGTCGTCCAATGCCGGGAAGGCCTTCGACAGGCCGGTCATCATTGGATCGAGATCGACGAGCTGAACGGCTTCGACCGATTTGTACTTTAATATCTCGCGCATGGCGAGGCCGTCGCCGCCGCCGAGTACAAGAACGCGTTTCGGCTCGCCGTCGAATGCCGCAAACGCGGGGTGCACAAGGGCTTCGTGATAGCGGTACTCATCGAATGAATTGAACTGTAGATTTCCGTTCAGAAAAAGAGCGTGGCCAGTCTTTCCTTTTGTAACGACTATCCTCTGATAGGGCGAACTCTTTGCGTAAACGATGTTGTCGACAAACAAGCCGTCCTCAGCAAGCGTTGTCAAACGGTCGGCCTTGATAAGGGCTATCCCCAGCAGGACAAGAACGATAAATCCCTTTACCCGCAGCAGGTTTAGCTTCCTGTTGGCGACCAGAGGCTCAAGCAGCCATGTTGCCCAAAGAGCGACACCGGCATTGAGCATTCCAAAAAGCAGCGATGTTCGATTCAGGCCGAGCTTTGGAACAAGAAAGATCGGGAACAGCAGCGATGCGACAAGTGCACCAACATAATCGAGTGCGAGGACCCGCGAGACGAGCTCCTTAAAATCGAGTTCGTCCTTCAGGATGCGCATCAATAGCGGTATCTCAAGGCCGACAAGCGTTCCGATGATGAACACCATCGAATAAAGGACGATGCCGAAATATGAAACGTAGGCAAACGTCAGGAATAGAAGTGGAGCGGAAAACCCGCCAACGACGGCAACGGCAAGTTCGATATCAATAAACTTCTCGGCTACGTTCTTCTCAATAAAACGGGAAAGATAAGATCCGACGCCCATCGCGGAAAGATATACGCCGATGATGAGGGAAAATTGCGTGACCGAGTCGCCCAGCACATAACTGGAAACCGTGGCCGCGAGAAGCTCATAGATAAGCCCGCAGGTGGCGATGATGATCACATTCAGGAAAAGCAGCGGTGTGCGTTTCATAAATTTTGGGGACACCACGAAAAGCGTGACGCGCGTGACGCGGAGAAAAACGCTCGCCCTGCCACCCGCGTCAATTTGTCTCGGCTTTTCGTTAACTTCCCTGGATAGCAGACGAAATTATCAGGGCCACGCCGATGATCAGCGAGCCGATGATTATAGCCAGAGCGGTGTTCTGATCTTCCTCGATCTCTTTCTTGACGGAAAAAGGCGAAACCAGTACGACGATAAAGAACGCTACCGCAAAGACTATCAGCCCGATCGCCACAAAGACGACGGTCGTCAGCAATACCGGCAGCAGCTTATCAAGCTCGACGATCATTCCAAGCACAGGTGATTTAGTTAACAGATCCAGCATTATTTTCCTCCACGAAATCCTGTATAGATAAACGGCACGCCAAGCCGCGACTTACTTCCCGAATTGGCAAGCTCCCAGCCGAACCATGCCGCCATTGAATACAAAAGCAACACGACCATTCCAAATACTAAATATAGTTTCTTGAACATAATCAATCGTCCGAATCGTCAGAACCGGATGAACTCGAACCGAACATACTGTCCTTCCAACGGGCCGATTCAAACGTGAACTTTCTCAACAGCCCAAGGATCGGAACTATCGCAAGCACAATAAGGCCGCAGATGAAATTGACACCGCGTATAACATTCTGTTCGACCTTTACGTTGATCGGCATCGGCTGAGCGGCGACTTGCCAGGTTCCCTCGACGCGAAGTGTATATTTTCCGGCGGGCAGAGATGAGACGGTAGCGTCCTGCGACTGTCCGCCCTCGCTCCATGCACCGTCGCTGTCGGTGCCGGTGTAATATTCTATGGGCACGTTTACCGATTCGACTTCCTGGCTTTCTTCGTTGATAAGATCAACATCAAGATCGACAAACGAATTATTCACCGGGGCCGAAGCCGAGATCTTGACGTTTCGGTTCGGCTTTATGTCAAAGGCGTTGCTGAACGCGATCTGCGCTGTTGTCGCGTTTACCATTGGCGGGAGAGTTATCTGCTGGTTAAGGACAGTGCTGCTCAGCCCGCTCAACGGGATCATGAATATAGCGACTACGAACAAGAGGGCCAGCGGCAGCAATCCCCAGGTGTAATAAAACTGGCCGGTAAACGGCTGGTTCGGGCCGACAGACCATGGCTTCGGCAAGTCCTTGACGCCAAAGGCTTTCTCGACCTCGGTGTTGGTCATATAAACGCCGGCGGACCAGTTTACCTCGTTAGCGGTCACTTCCTGCGAAAGCATCACGGGAGCGGACACGTAATCTATTGCCTGTACCTTCTCGCCTTGTTCAACGCGCCAATAGAACTCGCCTTTCACATACTCGACCACGGCCGGTGCGTCCTGAAAGATCTTGTACCGCCGTCCATTGTAATTCACCATCGTCGGCACCGAAGTAAAGATGGTGCTGCCCATCGCTGCCTCGACCTCGGCCGGATTCACCGGTTCGACAAAATTCCAATGATTGTCGGAATGCACAAGCCAGCGGAAACCGATCGAGGGATTGCAGAGCAGATATTCGTGCCAGTAATAATGAACACCTTCTATCTGAACGCTTCGGACGACGGCCCCGATTATCCGCAGCTTGATGTCGCCTGGAAACGTGCCGGTCGCGCCGACCGGCAAAACAAAATTGGTATCAGCCTGGGTTGGAGTCAGCGCCTTAAGATATGAAAGATTGCCCTGGTTTACATCGAGCAGCGAATTGCAGTTCGGGCAGGTGACGCGTTCGGTCTTATCCGGAGCGGCAAGCGATAACGGCCCGCCGCAGTTCGGGCAGCCCATCGCCGCTGCTGAAACCGACCGCGGCTTTCGTTCCGCCGGCCGGGCATCGGCAAGGCCAATGTCCGCAAGGGTTACCTGACTGCCCAGAAAGACCCACGGCGGGCTCATACTGTAATCGATTGTCCCGAACGCGTTGTTCTTGCCCGTCAGGTCGGCGTATTGGCCTTGCTCGTTCGGAACGAGCTGGTAGGGGATCTCACCGTCTGCCGCTACGGACGTTGCAGTGCCCTTTTCCGCGACTATCATGCCCGTCTGTGCCGGTATCTCCTGAACTATCTGTCCGATCTGAAGAGCGTCAAATGACGGCAGCGCACGGCCTTCCGGCAGGGGCTGATAGAACGTCAGATAGAATTTTCCCTGGGCCTCGGCCAGCCAGCCGACCCAGCCGTTCGAGAACGTCGCGTACCACTCGTCCCAAAACCCGCCGGATTGGTGCTTTAACTGAGCGCGGCCGGTCAGTTCGAACCTATTTCCGTTATAAGTACCTTTTAACCCGAGCTTTAGCGGCGATTCCGACTCGACGACCTCAGCAACTTTGCCAAGATCGCTCAGGCCTCGATCCGTTCTGGCAAGTGCGGAACGGCAGTACGGACAGACAAGAACGATGGTCGATCCGGCCTTAAATTCGACCGGGCCGGCACAGGATGGACAGTTTGCCTGGAGAACGCTCAGTTGTCACCTCCGGCGGAGGCCGATCTCAGGTCCGCGACAGAGTTCAGGCCCCGTTCAAACCTCGTAGTGCGAACATTTTTGGCTCCGATAGCGTAACGCAGATTTGTCTCCCAATCCCATTCGGGCCTTGTTTGGCAGCAATACAGATTGAAGGTTGCGATGCCGTGTTCGGGGTAGGTGTGACATGTGAGGTGCGATTCGGTCAGCGCGACCATTCCCGTTATCCCGCCTTCACCCTCGAACTTATGCCAGACCGAGTCGATGGCTTTAAGCCCGAGTTGGTTGATAATAAGCGCAAATGTATCGCGAAGGAGTTCTTCGTTACGTAATTTTTCCTGATCACAGCCCACGGCCTCGATCAGCCATTCAGTTCCTACAATCATCGGGCTAAACCTAATGGTACTACGAACATATCTTTGCGGAATGTTTGAACTTCCGTCGGATGCGGTACGTTATAATGCTCAAAAAGCGATGTATGCTGAACAAAACTATAACCAATAATTTGCTGCTTGTCATATTTTGCACGGCGCTTTACGTTTGTACGGCGGCCTGCCATGGTAATGCGGTTGGCGAAGGCAACCCGCCCTCTTTTGACCGCGAACGCTCACACTACGCCGATGCACAGGTCGCGGGCCGTCTTCAGTCGGATGAAATAACTGAAAGCAGCGGTATCGCAGCTTCAAAATGTCAGCCGGACGTATTGTGGACGCACAATGATTCAGGTGACGGGCCGTTTTTATTTGCGGTCGATCCGAAGGGCATGGCCCTCGGAACATGGAAGATCGACGGCGCCGAGAACATCGATTGGGAGGACATCGCCGCGTTCAAAGATGCCGCCGGCAAGTGCTATTTGTATGTGGGCGATATCGGAAACAGCAGGAAAGAACCCCGTGGCGAACATAAGATCTATCGTGTGGCTGAACCGTTAGTCACTGATTCGGACCGGAAGACATCCAGAAAAGAGCCCGCGTTTACTGTCTCCGACGTTCTGTCATTCTCGTATCCGGACCAGCGGCAAGATGCCGAGACATTGTTGGTCCATCCGGATTCGGGCGATATCTACGTAATAACTAAGCAAAGGAATACTGCAGCGGGGGTCTATCGGGTCAAACCGGGTTTTGGCGGCCCACCGGTGACCGCTGAAAAGTTGGGCGAGATCGCGGTTCCAGCCATCCCGAACGGATTTCTGACCGGCGGCGACATTTCACCCGACGGCAAACGGTTGATGATATGCGATTATTTTGCCGCCTACGAATTTACGCTTCCGCCGGGTGCGCGCGTTTTCGATGAGATTTGGAAGCAAAAACCTGTTTCCATTGACCTCGGCGAAAGAGATCAGGGCGAAGCCATCGGTTACTCCGCCGATGGTTCATCGCTCTTTGCCACCAGCGAGGGCAAACATCCGCCTTTGATACGCGTGCATAGAAAGGAACAATAAAAATCCGAAGACCTTCTTGAGATCCTTACTGCGAGATGGTGAACGTGCCCTTGTTCTCGATAACCTGGCCGCCGACGCGGTCTTTGGTCAGAACTTTTAGCTCGTACTCGCCGACTGATAGGCCGTTTGTCGGAAGGAGCCGCGCAAGCGTCAGCCGCTGGCCCGAATCGCTCAAACCGCTCCAATCTTCCGGCTGCCGCAGGACTTCCTTGCCGCCTCTTGTCAACACATATTCGACATCGACCGCCGGACGAAGCGTGGTCTGATCGATACCCGCATTATAAACCTGAAGGTAAATGCCTACTTCCTGTCCCACCTTGTAAACCCCGGAAAGATTAGGAATAACTTTGGCATTGCCGATGACAAATCTGGCGCCGGAATCGGCACTGTCGGTCGGTCGAAGCTTTGAGGCGAGCAGCATTGTGGATGTCGATAACTTTGTTTCGTCGTATTTTGGAACGGTAAATCCCAGGTGAACGATTCCCTGATTACCGGTTCCGATGTCGCGAACGGCAAGATCGACCTTATAAACGCCGGGTGAAAGGGCGACCACTTTCTGGTAGATCGATTTACGCTCCCTGAGTTCGGCAAGTTCGGTACCGGTCGTATTTGTAGTAACGGAATCTTCAAAGATCCCGACCCGTTTTCCCGACACCGCCGTTATTCTGCCGAAGATGTTGAGCCTTGCTGTCTCGATCCCGCCCACCGGTTTGAACTGGAGATCGCGGTTATCGGTTTGCATCGTGAACGCGACCATTACCTTGTCATCGGAAAGACGAAAGAAATCGATCCGATGATCGATAGCCAACGGATTCTCATTCAACACCGTGTTCGAACTGTTTACGAGCCAATCAGGGGTGCCTTTCGGACCGGGAGCAACCTCCATGCTTCTCAAAATATTCATTCGCTCAAACATTCCGTCCTGGGCCCGCTGATAGCTCGGGTTTGTGTTTGTCAGGCGGCCGCCTTTTGGCTCTAAGCCCAGCAACTCGGCTGTTTTCAGACCGGCGGCGGGCACCGTTGCGAGGGCGTCTTTCTCATCCGCATTTCGCGCGATCCGATATTCGCCTGTTCCGCTCGGATCGACAAACTCCACCTCAATGCCGTCGCCGACACCCTCAAGATGGCGGTAAAACCACGTTTCAAAGGGATACACGGTAGTCGAGCCGCCGCCTTCATAGCTTGGGCGGTCGTATGAGCCGCCGGACGGACGAGCTTCGACCGAGTCCGGCTTGCCCCACCGGATGTAGATACGCCCGCGATCGGTCTTCGATCCAGGTATGCCGGACGCGAAGTGCTCGTTCGCATATGCGATCCGTTCGTAATACTCTTCACGATATTCGTTCTCTTCCGTGTCAGGATTGGGATCGCGTCTGCCCCAAAACCATCCGATAAAATTCTCTCGTTCTTCGTCAGTTCTGAGCGCAAGAAAGGCCTTGCGTTCATCGTTGGTGATGATGGGTGCTACGTCCTCGGCCACCCACCGCTTGTGGGCATCTTTCATCTCACTCTTTGCCTTTATCGGTTTGCTGCTAGGATTCTGGCTTGGCGTTTTATCGGCTCTCTGAGCAAGTATAGGTGTGATCAGGATCAGTTGGACCAACAATGCGATGATAAACGGCCGGGGTGTTATCGTCTTCATTCGATTACTTTCCTTTTCGAAAAAAACTTCAGACGTTCAGGTGGAAAAAGAAGCCGATCTTTGAGGCCGGCTTCGATAAAAAATCAATTGAATCTACTGGGAAATTGTGAACTTGCCTTTGTTCTCTATCACTTGGCCGCCGACGCGATCTTTGGTCAGTATTTTTAACTCGTACTCACCAAGCGCCAAGCCGTCGGTCGGGAGGAGCCTGGCAAGCGTCAAACGCTGACCCGAATCGCTCAAGCCGCTCCAATCTTCCGGTTGACGAAAAACTTCCTTTCCGCCTTTTGTGAGCACATATTCCACGTCCACCGCTGGACGAAGCGTGGTCTGATCGACGCCGGCATTGTAAACCTGAAGATAAACACCGACCTCCTGTCCCTTCTTATAATCACCCGAGAGATTAGGGATAACCTTGGCATTTCCGATGACGAACATTCCGCCGATGTCGCGTTCGTTGGTTGAACGCATTTTCGACGCCAGGATCATAGTCGATGTTGAAAGCTTTTTCTCGTCGTAACGCGGAACGGTGAATCCCTGGTTAACGATCCCGCGGTTGCCTGTGGTTACGTCGCGAACTACTACATCGACCCGATAGGTGCCGGGTGTGAGCGCCACGGCCTTTTGGTAGATCGACTTTCGATCTTTCATTTCGGCCAGTTCGGCGGCGGTAGCGCTGGTCGTCACCGAGTCTTCAAAAATGCCCGACCGCTTCCCTGAAACAGCGGTGATTCTGCCAAAAATGTTGATCTTAGCCGTCGGCAAACCGCCAACGCTGTCAAAAGTAAGTTCCTTGTTGTCGGTTTGGACGGTAAAAGCCGCGATCACGCGGTCGTCCGATTGACGGAAAAAATCGACCCGCAGATCGAACTGAAGAGGATCCTTGTCGAACAAGATGCCCGAGTCACCACCGGCAACGCTCTGCAAATCGCCGAACTTGACTTGAGGCGGCCGCTGCAGACTGGTGATGATCTCCATTCTACGGAATGGAGAGTCCTGTTCACGGCCGAACGTGGTTTGCCCGATGCCGGTGATCCGGTCGCCCTTGTTGGAGAGGCCAAGCTGTTCTGCGGTGGTCAACCCCGCGCCCGGAACCATCAGCAATGCGTCCTTTTCATTAGCATTTCGCGCAATGCGATACTCGCCGGTGCCGGTCGGATCGACAAATTCGATCTCGACACCGTCGCCCACGTTATCAAGATGCCGGTAAAACCATATCTCGAACGGATAAGTGGTAGTTGAACCGCCACCCTCATAGCTCGGGCGGTCGTACGAACCGCCGGAGGGATGGGATTCGACCGAATCAGGCTTTCCCCACGCAATGTAAATGCGGCCGCGGTCGGTCTTCCATCCGGGAATACCCGACGCGAAGTGCTCATTCGAGTATGCGATACGCTCGTAATATTCTTCTCGATATTCGTTCTCTTCTGTGTCCGGATTCGGGTCGCGGCGGCGCCAGAAATTTTCGATGAAATTCTCCCGCTCCTCGTCGGTGGCCAAAGCATCGAACGCTCGCTTTTCTTCTTTGGTAATAATGTACGCGACGTCAGTGTTGCGCCATTTCTTGTAAGCCTCTTTCAGCTCGGGTTTAACCGTTCGGGCCTTGGATGCCGGATCCTGGCTGGGCTCTTTGTTTTCTTTGCCCTGGCCATACACAATATTCGACCCCGTGACGACGATCAATACACCAGCGGCCAATTTTCCGGCCAAATTCAATCTGAACATACAGCAAAACTCCTGCTCGAAATATCGCCGGACAATGTCCGGAGCGCACAATGATAAGCATTTAGGATTTTAGACAGTTATTCCTAAATGTACAAGATGCGAAATTGTCCTTCGCGGTTGTATTTCAGGCTGCCACGACCAAACTGTGATGGTTATGAATGATGAAGGCCTTTTCCCGTAGGAACTTTGAAAATCGAGATCGGCGGCTGGATTTCTAGCGCGTTCCTTTGCGGCCTTGGCGACTTTGCGTAAAGTCGCCTAGCACGCTAAGCAAGGCGCCAGGAAGAACGCACAGAATTAGGATACCTCCATTTCCGCGTCGGTCTTCCGTTTTCTCCCGAAAAACCATGCGATAAAGATAGAAAGCGCGTACAGAACGAACATCGGCGCCGCAAAGAGCAGCAAGTTCGGAATATCGCCCGTCGGAGAGGCAACGGCGGCAACGATAAGAATCACTACGACCGCGATCTTCCATGTGCGGAGCATGAAGCCCGCCGAAAGGATGCCTATTCGTGCCAGGACATACGCAATTGCCGGCATTTGAAAGATCAATCCCATCGCCAACATGATAATGACGATAAAGTCCAGATAATCGCTCGCTTTTAGGAGCAACTGAAATTCGCCGCTGCCGAGGCCCAACAGGTAGCTCGCGGCTGGGGGAAAAAGAATGTAATAGGCAAAGGCCGCTCCCAGGACGAAAGAAATGCTTGAAAGGCCGATAAATGGCGTTACATAAGAGCGTTCGTGCTTGTACAAAGCCGGGGAAATAAACATCCAGATCTGCCAAAGCAGCAGCGGGATAGAAAATGCTATTGCGGAATAGAGCGAAACGGTAACGTAAAGGGTGAACGTTTCGGGCGCGGTTGTGACTGTCATCCGCTCATCCGCGTTCGGCTGGCTAACGGCAGTTTCGTTAACGTACTCCACCGGCAGCCTTACCCCTTTTGGAATGATCGCATTGTTTGTAAAGAGCGGTTCGGTCGTAAAAAGGCCAAGGTTTCCTTCAGAATCCCTCGAAACCTCTGCGAGGACGGAAGTTCCCGGTGGCAAAACCGTCGCCCCAAGCGACGTTGGCCGATCGATAGTGTAACGCCCGGCATCACCCTCTTTTACGTCTCCGATGGGCAGGATCTTTTCCTCTCCGGTTACGCCCCTCACCGGCAGATCGCGCCGTGCCGCTTCCGATAATGCCTTGCGAATGGGTGCGGAAAGGAAGTTATAAATTTTGTCGGAGAGAAACCAGCAGATGGTAAATGCAATGACCACAATAATTACAGAACTGACAAGGCGCTTACGCAGTTCGTCGAGGTGATCGAGGAACGACATCTGCGAACTTAATTCTTCGGCCTGTTCTGTCTCTAATTCTTCCATTGATGAGGTTAATTTGAGCGCGGTCAGCCCGGATCAAAGCCAGCTTTTCTTATCGGACAAAGATGTATTTGCTGAATCGCCGGTGTCGTCGGAAACCGGCTCATCCTTTGCCGTGCTTTCGGATTCAGCGGCAGCCTTGTTGAACGATCGGGCGTCTATCTCTTTAACTTCGGGTGTCGCGATATTTTCGGTTTGCGGAGCGGCGGGCCGCGTTTCCCGTGGAACGGGTGTTTCATCCAAATCGCCCGTTCTAAGCGCCCGAGTTTCCTCTTCAAAATTCACTTCGCGTTCCCAAGTCTCCTTGAATTCGTTCGTCGTATTGCGGAAATCGGCCATTATCTTACCAAGCTTTCGGGCCATCTCCGGCAATTTGCGCGGACCCAAGAAAACAAGCGCGATAATGCCGATAAGGACCAACTCGGATGTGCCTATTGATTCGAAAATGAACAAAAACAAAGAAAATCACCTCAATCGCAAATATGTGTAAACTCTTGTAAAACTTTAACTTCCGCCACTAATTATCGACTGATAGACGCGGTCCAGATCCTCCATCGAGTAATATTCTATCTCAACCTTGCCGCCAATTCCGCTTTTTGACGGTAGAATCGCCACATTGGTGCCCAGCTTTCTCCTCAGCTTTGTTTCGGCTGAAATAATATTCGCATCTCGTACGTTCTTAGCCACATTCTTATTACCAGCTTGCGGTGGTTTCGGGGGCCTCTTCGCCATTCGTTCCGTCTCTCGAACCGAAAGGGACTGTGCAACGATCGTTTTAGCTATCTGCCGCTGTGTCGCAGGATCGCTTGCCATCAGCAAAGCCCTGCCGTGTCCGCTGGTTATTTTTTCTTCCTCAATTAGCTCGAGGACGTCAGCGGGCAGCCGAAGTAATCGCAGCGAGGTCGAGATCATCGACCTCTCCTTGCCCACCCGTTCGGACAACACTTCTTGCGTAAGTCCAATTGTATCAATAAGTTTACGGAATGCACGGGCTTCCTCTACTGGATTGAGGTCCTTGCGTTGGATGTTCTCGATCAGTGCAAGCTCGAGGAGTTTTTCGTCGGCCACCTCGCGAACAACAGCTGGAACTTTCCGAAGCCCGGCACGTTGAGCAGCCCGCCACCGGCGCTCACCGGCAACGATCTGATAGCCCGCACCTTTCTTGCGCACAATTATCGGCTGCAGTATGCCGTTGGCCGTGATCGATTGGGCCAGCTCGTTAAGAGTCGTTTCGGTAAAGCGTGTCCGCGGCTGTTCGGAGTTCGGCTCGATCTGGTCGATGCCCAATTCAAGAATACTATCTTTCGGGCTTTCATCGCCTAAAAGTGAGCTCAGGCCTCGGCCTAGCGGTTGTCTAGCCATGGCTGATGACCTCCTTTGCCAATTGGTTATAGGATGCGGCTCCGCGCGATCGCGGATCGTAGAGCAAGATGGGCTTGCCAAAGCTTGGGGCCTCGGCCAAGCGGACGTTACGCGGTATCACCGTCTTAAGGACCTGATCGCCGTAAAAGTCGCGCAAATCCTTGGCAACCGCTTCCGAAAGGTTTGTCCGTTCATCGTACATCGTCAAAAGAAGTCCTTCGATCGTCAGGGACGGATTCAGCTCCCGCTTTAGCCGCGTAAGTGTATCAAACAGTTCAGTTACGCCCTCTAATGCAAAATATTCGCATTGCACCGGGATCAACAGCGAATCGGCTGCCGTAAGGCCGTTCACGGTCAGAATGCCAAGCGACGGGGGGCAGTCGATGATTATGAAATGAAAATACTCCTTGATCTCCCCCAAAAGTTTTTTAAGCACTAATGCCCGTTCATCTGAATCACTAAGTTCGATCTCCACGCCAGCGAGATTTTTATCCGACGGAAGCACCCACATTGTTGCTATTTCGGTCGGCAAGACCAGATCGCGAAGCGGCTCGCCGGCGATAAGGGCGTGATAAAGGTTCTTTCGTTCGCTCGAACGCTGAATCCCGGCACCTGAGGTCGCGTTTCCCTGCGGGTCAGCGTCCACAAGGAGCACTTTCCTTTTTTCCAGGGCCAATGCGGCCGCAAGGTTGATCGCTGTCGTTGTTTTTCCGACGCCGCCTTTTTGGTTGGCAACCGCAATAATTCGACCCATATCGATAAAGACTCTCGTACTTAAATTATCACAGCGAAGGGTGGATAGATAAGTGAGATTTGAGTTATTTTAAGCAGGATGGACGAAAATTGTGGCACGTGCCACAATTTGAATGGGCTAAAGGGGCGAGGTTGGAACACAAGATGTGGTACGTGCCACATTCTTGCTAACACATCAGTTTCGTGAAGAAATTTCCGGCCTGTTTGCGGTCAAATGAACTAAAACCGAAGAAATTGCCGCCGGCGTCAGTCCGGAAATATTCCGGACCTGGGCGAACGTTCGCGGCCTTGCACGCTCCAATCGTTCGACCATCTCGTTCGACAACCCGCCGATCGAAGTATATTCGAAACTCTCGGGCACCTTAAGCGAGTCGTGATGGTTTACGCGTTCGGTCGCAAGTTCCTGTTTGGCAATGTAGCCGCTGTAAAGAGAATCCGCGAGAGCCGTTTCCAGTTCGGACAGGTTTACTGCGTTTCGCGTTGTCTCCGGCAGCATGCGATGGATCAATTCGGAACGGACTCCCTGACGCATTGCAAGCTGTGAAAGCGTAAAGGAATCACCGAGATCGGCTCCCAGAATTTGAGAAACGCCGGCGTACTCCGCAGCAGACCGTTTGAACCGCGTCTCATCGAGCACATTACGCAAATTCGCGATCCGGGTGCGTTTGCTGTTGAATCTTTCCCAATCGCTGTCACCTACCAGTCCGATTTCCCTCCCTTTTGCCGACAACCTTTGATCGGCGTTGTCGTGACGCAGCTTTAATCGTGACTCTGCCCGCGAAGTGAACAGGCGATATGGTTCATCAACGCCATGCTGGATCAGATCGTCCGCTAATACACCGATATATGCTTCATCGCGGCCAAGCGTGAATGGTTTTCGGCCCTGAACCGAGAAAGCGGCGTTAATTCCCGCCAAAAGGCCCTGGCAGGCGGCCTCTTCATAACCGGTTGTACCGTTTATCTGACCCGCGAGGAACAGGCCGTTGGCCCGGGTCGATTCCATCGTCGGCCGCATCTCACGAGGATCGACGAAATCGTACTCGATAGCGTAACCCGGGCGGATGATCTCAACTTTTTCAAAGCCGTCGATCATCCTTAACAATTCCAACTGCAGCGAGGACGGAAGCGATGTGGAAAAGCCGTTCAAATAAACTTCGTGCGTGTTATGTCCTTCAGGCTCAAGAAATAGCTGATGGCGGTCCTTGTCCGCGAACTTTACAACCTTGTCCTCAATGGAAGGGCAATAACGCGGGCCTACACCCTTGATCTTCCCCGAATATAGCGGAGATTGATGGAGGTTATCGCGGATCGTCTGATGCAGACGCTCGCTTGTGTATCCGATGAAACATTGTATCTGCGGCTGTTCGATCTTTTCGGTCGCAAATGAGAAGGCAACCGGCTTTTCGTCCGGCGGCTGAGGTTCGAACGCGTCCCAGTCGATCGTGCGGCCGTCCAGCCGCGGCGGTGTTCCGGTCTTTAAACGTCCAACCGGAAAACCCTGATCCTTAAGGGCTTCGGCCAATTCGATAGAGGCGGGTTCGCCTGCACGTCCGGCCGAAAAGGTCTGCTTGCCCGTATGGATCGTGCCGTTGAGAAAAGTGCCGGTTGCAACAACTACAGCTTTTGTACCGAAACGTCGTGTGTCCTGCATCTCGACGCCGATAACGGTACCATTCTCAATAATTAGACTGGTCACCAGGCCCTGGCGGAGATGCAGATCGGACGTCGCTTCAAGCACACGGCGCATTTCGATGCGATAGAGGCTTCGGTCGGCCTGGGCCCTGGGCGATTGCACCGCCGGCCCGCGGGAACGGTTTAACAGTCGGAACTGTATCCCTGTCCGGTCAATCACCCGTCCCATGATCCCGCCAAGGGCGTCTATCTCCCTGACAACATGGCCTTTAGCGATACCGCCGACGGCCGGATTGCACGACATTTGTCCGATCAGATCCAAATTTATCGTGACCAGCGCCGTCCTGGCGCCGAGCCGCGCGGACGCAGACGCGGCCTCGCAGCCCGCATGTCCCGCACCTATTACGATCACGTCAAAACTTTCGTCAAACATAAAACAACGTGCTAGTCACGCTACACCACTTGGTATGATGAGAGGTATGCGGGCATTGAGATGCCTGCGATAGATAGTAAAATCCGAGTCAAGGGTAAAGACTGCCGGTTGCGAATTAAGCTCACTTATACGCACCAAACAGGCGTCAGCCAAAGACATCGGAACGTTTTCATATTTTTTCATCAGGGCCATTATGTTCGAGACTTCAAGTGAAAGCGAAAAATCCAGCTTGAGAACGCCGCTTTCGATCAGATACAATGCATCCTGTTCACCGTTCCGTGAAGCCCGCATCAAATAGCAGACCTCGTTCATTACGGCCTCGCAAGTGATGAAGGGTTTAGGAAGACTACGAAAGTTATCGTAAGCCCATCCGTGATTGAGTTCGCCGCGATCCAGGGCTGCCACGATAGCGCCGGTGTCCACAACAACTACGCGCTCAAGCACGGCCCAATCCTTCTAGGTACTTTTTGTTGGACGCAAGGTCGCGCGGCCCAAAATTGTGTTTACCCAAAACTCTATCCAAGATCTTATTCCAATCCTTTTCACCCGACCGCCTGCCATTTGCGGGACGGCCCGCCTTACGACCAGCCAGCAGCAACAGGTCCGTTTGTTTTATTGCAAACCGGTTCCCTATTTTTTCGGCCGGCAGCCTACCGGTCGCAATTAGCACCTGAACACGGCGGATACTGACGTTCAATTTCTCGGATGCCTCTTTTGTACTGACCAAGATACTCATGCCGACAAATAATACCAAAAGCTTAAACTATTCGTCAATACGAATAGTTGTCGAGTCGCATCATCATTTCCAACCGCTGGAATAAGGCTTCGTGGAAGGAATCTTTGTTCGCTATGACCATCTTCCCTTTAACGCCTTGACCGGATTTGCGATCGATTGGAACCGGGCAAGCCGGATACGGTCCATGTTTTTGAACGAAACTATGGGCATGACGCCATAGTCAGCCAATTTTTCGGCGGCATTTTGGCTCAACTGAACTTCAGCGCACGATTGATAGATGCTTTCTCCGTCCTTTTTGTAAACGTGGAGCGGCATTCCTTCTATGTCCTGCATGAAGCGCTGGCCAAACTGCAACCCAACTTCGCTGTATGTATTAGCCAAAAGCTGGGCAACGGCAAAAGAGCCGTTTGACCAGAGGTAATCATCGTGGCCATCAACTTCCGTAAACTCTTCAAACGCAAATGTTTCCGCCGGTTCCGTATCTTCGCCATATGGAAGCCGGGCTAGAAAACGGGGCATTGTCAGGCCGATGTACCGAGATTCAGGCAGTTCACGCAGGGCGGCCCAGAGTTTGCCTTCTTCTGTCGTACCAGAGAGGTCCCATTCGTCGGGATCGGGGTGACCGGCCAGTGATTCGATGCCAAGAATATCGGGCCGGATGTGCGAAATAAAAGGCGTCGCTACCGCGGCCGATGCTTTAGCAATACGGATCAACGCCGCAATATCGTCCACGTTGGACCGGAACGCATAATTGCCGAACACGGCCGCCCAAGGGTCACCGTTTCGTCCGGCCGCGACCTGTTTGAAAACGACCGATTCGTTTTTCATGTCCTCAGCCAGCTCATCTTTCGAAACATTCAGAAGATTGATCCTCAGGTCCGAAGCCGTTTCCGTCCGTCGAACCAGAAAGAAAAGCCCGCGCCAGGCGGCTTCCAGTTGCTGAAACCGGCGGTCGTGCAGGATCGATCTCATCAGGGCGCTGGCGGCCTCGTCAACGGCGGCGACCATTGCCGACTGTTCGTCTTCGTCAACAGTCACAAGATGCGGCCGGACCAGATCGCTTACCAGGTGTGAAATGTCACCGGAAACGGCCTGTTTAGGTGCGGCCGCACCGCCTTCCGGTTTAGAAAGGATCGCGTCGAGGAGGTCGTCGCTAACGGCAACGTTGTCGGTTGGAGGTTCCTTGGCCGGCGGCTCGGGCGAAGCCGCGGACCATTCGCGGACCTCACGGGCGGCCGAATTAAACGTGTCCGAATTTCTGAGGCGCTTTCTCAATTCACGCAGCTCGGCGAACGCGGGAACTTCCTTATACAGCTCATCCGGATGAAAGTCGTCCAGCGCGCTGAATTCAAGCCGCAGGCCCGCACCTCCAACATCCATATCGAGCGTGACGCCACACCCGTTCATCACGTCATCAAAATTGTCCCGGTCCACCTCTATCGGTTTTCTCTGGGACAGACCAGTTCTCCCCGCATCGGCGGTCCAATCGCCAAGCATCAGCATTTGGAACACCGGTTCATCGATCACGCCCGATCTTTCGGATTCCAGCGTAACGTTCATTTCCAGGTTAGGGTCGTCGGGCATCATAGTTTTTCGATTCCTCCTTTTTTTTCAATTGTATTGCGAAAAGGCAGCAATTGGTAACCCACCCCTCACGCCTACCCAAAATAAAGTGCTTCGGATATGAATAAAAGTTCATTCGTTATAGAATATTCATAAATTGATGTTATGAACCATAGAACAGTCATTAGCTCGGACGCGATAGGACAGCTACCCGGGTTATCAACAAAGCGAAGTTTGCTGCTGCGGCTGCTGCGCTCGGCCCAGCCGATGACGCGGACCGAGATAGCCCAGCGGCTAGAGATAGATAAAAGCACGGTCACCGACAATATTAAACCGTTGATCGCCGATGGGCTGATCCGCGAGGAAACTACCGGCGGCGAGGGGTCAGGGCGAAAGGCGCGCGTCCTTTCATACTCGGACGAGCAGGATTATTTTATCGGGCTAAATCTTGGCGTTCGTCGCTCGCAGGTTGGAATGATCTCATTGAACGGCGAGATAGCCGATGAGGTGGATTTTGATACGCCGTCGACCGCCGGGTCCGCGCTTAAGATTGCCCGTGAGCGAATCGAATTGATCTACCGCAATTATCCGAATAGGCGGCTTCGCGTTATTGGCGTCAGCGTACCGGGAATGACCGACGTCGCCCGCAGCGAGCTTGTTTATGCACCAAATCTTGGCTGGAAAAATGTGGAGATCACCGAAAAACTTAAGATCAACGAGTCCGTAAAAGTGATTGTCGAGAATGATTCGACCGCGGCCGCGATGTATGAGGCGCGTGTCAGGATCCGCCGCACCGACGAGGGGTTAATGTCGAATTTCATCCTGGTGCGTTCGGGCACTGGCATAGGCGTCGGGCTGGTGATCGGCGGCGAGGTCTTTCGCGGGGGCGGCCGGGGTATGGGAATGGCGGGGGAATTTGGGCACATGACGATCGTGGCCGGCGGCAAACCGTGCGTTTGCGGCAATCGCGGCTGCTGGGAAAAATACGCGTCGGCAGCTTCTGCTGCTTCACTGTATCTGGGCGACCGCCCGCCCGCCCGCGGCGAAAGCGTTCCCCGGTTTGTCGAAATAGTCTCTAAAGCAGAAAACGGCGATAATCGGTCACGCCGGACACTTGAAAAGATCGGCGACTTTCTGGGCATCGGCATTGCAAACGTGATAATGGGCATCGGGGTGCCCCGCGTCATTATCAGCGGCCGGCTTGTCTATGGGTGGAAATTCATCAAGGCTCCCCTTTACGAAGCTGTTGGCCGGAGCATCGTCGGTAAATTTGAAGGCTGGTCCGTCGAGGCGGGCGAGCCTGTCGGTTCGGCAATTGGCGGCGCCCTCGAAGTGGCGGTCGAAGAGTTTCTGGCCACCCTGTAAGTCCACGTTTTCTCGCTCCACTGGCCCATCCGGACCGATATGTTAATTCTTTGGGTAGTGTCTTAATTTGAATTTCATCTTCCGCTTTCAACCGCATCCCTTAAAGTGTTCCGAATCCAAGCCGATAGAGTTTTTTGCGGACTCTTTTCGGCGGCATTTGTAAACGTCTTTAGTTCCGCGTCGCTGAATCGGACGGGAACATATTTCGTCTTTGCTTCGCCTTTAGGCAAAACCGGGCGGCCTCGTTTTTTTTGCTTAGTGGATTGGGTCATTCTTAAACTCCGATACAATTGCCGCTCTAACGGCGTTTTCCGGCGTTGTGGCTGGCGGTATCTGTAAGACCGTTACGTGCTGTGTAGGCTTCTCTGTGTCCTCGTAATCGTATGCCCACGCAAACACACGCCCGGCGGAAGGGTGATCTTCCAGATCGAAAACCTCGACTTCGCCTTCCCAGATCGTTTCGCCGTCAAAGACTTCCTTAACGGGAACGGTTTCAATGTACCGGGCATGGGTATGGTGCAATCGTTCGATCACGTCTTTTAATTCGTCTAAATATGTCATTG
>JBGTJP010000030.1:0-7244 GCA_041745075.1 Pyrinomonadaceae bacterium
GGGCCTCGAGGTCGATTGTCCCGACACGCTCGTGACGGCGGACAATATCGCACGGCTTGTTGCTGAATGCGACATCGATCATACGGTGAAACCCTCGCACGTTTATCGCGGCGGCACGGCGAATGGCCGCAAGCGTCTGGCCAAATTTGTCGAAGAGATCTTGCCGAATTATGACAAGGCCCGAAGCAAACCGGACCGCGACGGTTCGTCGAGGCTTTCTTCGTACCTGCATTTTGGGTCCTTGTCGCCGCTTGAGATCGCATTGGCGGTCAAGGACGCCGATGCGCCGCAAGAATCGAAAGACGCCTATCTCGAAGAACTCATTGTCCGCCGAGAGCTTTCGTACAACATGACGCGCCATAACGCGAACTACGATTCGCTTGAAGCATTGCCTGCATGGGTGCAAAAAACAATGCGCGAGCATGCTGACGACGAGCGGCAGTTCGCTTACACGCTCGAACAGCTTGAGGCTGGCGAAACGCACGATGAGCTTTGGAATGCCGCCCAGCGGGAAATGGTCGTCACGGGTGAGATGCACAACTATGTGCGGATGCTTTGGGGTAAAAATGTCATCGCCTGGTCGCGGTCGTATGAAGAAGCGTTTGAAACGCTCGTCCACCTTAACAACAAATACTGCCTCGATGGCCGCAACCCAAATTCGTACGCCGGAATCCTATGGTGCTTCGGCAAACACGACCGCCCGTGGATGGAACGCCCTGTCTTCGGCACTATCCGCTATATGACGAGCGGGAGCACCGGGAAGAAGTTTGATTCGAAAAGTTATATTGAGTGGACGCGAAATCTGTAGGCATTGCGAGAGTGAACGGCATAAATGCTAGCCGCAAAGCGGAAAATCATTTTACCCAAGCAACTACCTTTTTCTACTCCGCAAGTCTTCGATGTTGGACACACGGCCCCTAACGTCCAAGCCCTCGCGGTAAAATCGAAGCTCTGCCGGATCGACCTCGCCGACCGTTGGAATTGTTGGTTCGCCCAAATTCGCGGGACTTGGATCGCCGGTTTCTTCAAGAGACGGCACGTCACCTATCGGCAACGCGGATACCAAGGAATCTGCCGCCCGGAGCCCAATCAGGCCGAGGAATAGACCCGCTATAAGCGAGAACGCTGCGGTCGCAACCCTCGAAACACGCTGCTTTACCAATCGCCAACCGACAGGACAGTTCTTCGTTAAAACCGTCCCGTCGGCCCGGCGGAAGAACCGCACACAAATGCCGCCCTCAGAAATCATAAGGAAGTTCTCCGCTTCCTCGCGGGTCATGTCGGAAAGATTGTAGACGCTCAGTTTGCATTCGCCGCAGAATCGTTTGCGTTCGTTGCCGTACATTTGGTTCCAGTCGGCGGAGCAGGGCGATGCGATGCGAATGTTCTCCAGTGGATTCGTGAAAGATCTCATAGCTTCCTCATTTTGTTTAGACAACAAGTTTGAGGTTTTGTTCCCACTCTTGGTTTGCTGGCACAAAAATAGAAAAAAATTGCGTTTGTGTTTGATTGCATTTCCAGCAAGCGACCGATCAGCCCAGCGAGTTCCGCGGCTGCGGCGCCCACCCGCCATTCCAATCGAACGCCTCGGTCCCGTAAAATTGTTTCTTGTAATCGTAGAAAGAATTACCGCTGTAACAATAGCCTTGATAATAAAATTCCTTTCCATGTGCCATCGCATATTCGATCTCTTTCAAGATAGTAAAGATCCCAAGGCTTCGCCGTGTTTCGCTCGGTTCGAAGGCGGTGTAAATGCCTGACACCGAATTATCGCCAACATCAAAAAAGCCCGCCGCCAACAGCCTGTCTCCGATCCGGATCGACTGCTGAAGAGTTTCGCAGGGGTCCAATGCAGGATCCTCTGAAATGAAGGAGTAGATGCTTTCTGGCGGACGATGTTTGAATCGATGTTTGTGTCGCTGGAACAGGGCGTCAACCTCGTCAGTTATTTTGGCGGGTGCGGTGTTTACATATAGATCGGCATTCCGTCGCAATACGCGAGACTGGCTTTTCGATGGTTTAAATTCGGACAATCGAATTCGGAGCGGAATAACGCGGCGTATCTCATCGTCGTAAATTCCGAAGTTGTAGCGAAAAAAATATTTGCCGAAATGACGCCAGCCCCGGGCGAGAAGAATATCCAGGTTTCCGGGTCCGAGTGTTTCAGCCCGGAATTCTTCGTTTATGATCTCGAGGCGGTCGAGTAACATAAGAACAAATTAAACCACCAAAATGTATGAAGAAGCACCAAATTCAGACTCTGACTGATAACGGCGCCACCGTGATTTATTTAGTGCCATTTCGTGTATTTTAGTGATTCTCTCTTACTCTTAGTGTCCGGAATACCAATCATAATCTCGCTCGGCCCAGTAATCGGCGGGCCGCTCGTTTGTAAATTCTATCCGGCCTATCCGCTTTATCTGCTTGATTCCGTATTTCGTCGTCGTTACAAGGCGGAGAGGCGCGCCGTGTTCGGGTTTTAGCGGTTCGCCGTTCATCTCATAGGCAAGAAGTGTCTGCGGGTGAAGAATGCTCTGCATGTCCCACCCGACATAATAACCGCGGTCGGGCGTCACGAGCGAAACGTATTTCGTCAGAATTTCGGGCAGCCTATGAAGGTCGGGTATCTCGCCGGTGCGCAAAACGGGGAAGAACTGAGCGGCAAAATCGGAAAAGCGGACGCCCGACCAATTTACTATCTGCACCCAGCCTTCAATGCACTTTAGCTCGGTCGTCATCTCGACGCGGGGAAGCCGTTTTATATCCTCTAACGAGAAAAGCAACCCGGGAACGGATTCGTTCGGTGGCGGCGGTGTATCGAGGCTCCTAGGGGCATTGTCCTCGCCGGTAAAAGTCATGCTTGGTGAAAACTGCGGAAACTGCTGCGGATCTGTGAGGCCCGTAACCTGCAATTGCCACTCATCCGCGTTGAAATCTTCGCCAAGCCCGATCATACCGTTCACACGCGCACCGGCAAGTTCGCGTGAGAATTCGGGTGCGAGATCCGAGCTTTCAAAAAACGCCTGGCTGACGTTTTCATTAAAGCGGAACATCCGCTCGAACAGATAGAAGTTCTCCGGCTTGCGCAGCCAACTGTAGCCGAAATACCCTAAAACGGCCGTCGCACCGCCGATCAAAAACGTCCGACGTGAACGGTTGAACATTCGCCTTTTGGCCTCGCCAGCGCTTACCGCCTCGCTCAGCTCTCGTTTTTCGTTCAAAATCACAGCCGTATTCGGCCCCTCGCCGCGTGACTCGGAGCGTTTGGCATTTTCCAGCTCACGAACCTTTTCAACCAATACTTCCTCGTCTTTTTCGCTCATGCGGTCTCTACCTCCTTGATCGCAGTTTCGGCGGCATCGGCATCCGCAATGTCATAACCCGTGATCATTGAGCGAAAATTCGCCCAACCGGCAATTATTACCTGAACTACATGCACGACGAAAAACAGGACGAAGAATATCGTCAGCCAAAAGTGTATCCACCGCACCCAGGCGTAACCGCCAAGCAATGATGTGAGCCATGCGGCCTGCAGCGGTTTGTAGATCGCTAGGCCGGTAATTATAGAACCCGCGCCCATCACGATCACGCCTGTATATGCAATCCGTTGAGCGTCATTATATTTTCCCTGCGGCGGAAGTTTTTTGACGATGCGCAGATCGTGAAGCGTTACAAACATCGCCCGCTTAAACGAGCCCGGAACCGGTAAAATCGCCCGCCATTCACCCGAAGCGATCAGATAAATGACATAGATCAAACCATTTCCGGCAAAAAACCACATAAAGAAAAAATGCAGCGAGATGCCTTCGGCAAGACGAAAAGGGATGCCAAGCGTTTCATAAAACCAGGCCGGGAAGAACTTAAAAAGCTCATAGCCGAATATTCTGATCGCGTAGATATCGTTTGCCCAATAGATCAGCATCCCGCTCCAGATCATCAACGCGAGAAGCGGAAAATTTATCCAATGCAGCCAGCGAATGGCCAAAGGGTGCTTTTTTTCGAGCTGTTTTTGCATGATCGCTCAGGGCCTAGGCTACCACGAATTTTCGATTCTATTCCTAATAATGGCCGGGCAGTGTCGTGTTTATTCCGTCAACCTGTTCGAACTTGCCGAAGCATGTCTCGAAAAATGGAGGCGGTCGAGGTTGAATCCGAAACGGGTATCAAGGCGAAAGCTTAGGTGTAGGCTTTAATACCCCCGAAAAATCGGAAAAGGAAAGGAAGGAAAAATAAAATGAAAAAATTTACGTTATCAATAATGTTTGCAGTCGCAATAATGGCTATGGGAAGTCTTGCCGTATCGGCCCAGGACAAAATGGGCAAAATGGACAAGATGGAGAAATCCGGTAACCCGATGGTCGGCGGAGCGGCCATGTACAAGACAAAAGACATCATCGACAATGCTGTTAACTCAAAAGACCATACAACATTGGTTGCAGCGGTAAAGGCCGCGGGATTGGTCGATACCCTTAAAGGTACTGGGCCGTTTACGGTATTTGCACCAGTGAACTCTGCGTTTGAGGCCCTTCCGGCAGGAACGGTCGATACACTTCTGAAGCCTGAGAACAAGGCGATGCTTTCGAAAATACTTACGTATCACGTCGTTGCCGGAAACATGGATTCAAAGGCGATCGCCAAAGCCATTAAGAAAGGTAACGGCACCGCGACATTTGCAACCGTTTCAGGCGGAACACTGAAGGCGTCAATGAGCGGATCAGATCTTATTCTTACCGACGAGAAAGGCGGGACGTCGAAAGTTACGATCGCTGATGTCAGACAGTCAAACGGCGTCATTCATGTGGTCGATACGGTCTTAATGCCGAACTAACTATCGCGTGCTTTTTCGCGGCTTGGCCCTTGGATGATGTTCGCCAAAATGGTGAAGATCGAAGAGGGTCTTTTTATGAACAGTTAGGCCGGTGGAATAATCTTTAAGGGTTTGGGAATTATTTATCAGGGGTATACTTCCATAGAGGTAGATCATGAAATTCAGAACAGGTATTATTTTTGCGTTTATATTTTCGATCACGGCGATAGGGTTTGCCCTGGGCTGCGGCCAGTCGGGCGCTTTGCAAAAGACGACGGCCGCAGCGGAGCCCGAAACGGCACCAACGCCTAAAAACGAAACGGGTTCGCCCGCATCTGATGAGGTTTTCAACGGCGAAAAGATCGTAAGATCTGAGGCCGAGTGGAAAAAGACGCTCACGCCCGCTCAATACAACATTTTGCGTGAGGAAGGCACCGATTATCCGTACAAGAGCCAATACAACGACAATCACGAGCACGGCGATTATTACTGTGCCGCCTGTCATTTGAAGGTCTTTAGTTCTGAAACAAAGTTTGAGTCGGGTACGGGCTGGCCAAGTTTTTATCAGCCGGCGGTTGCGAAAAATGTGGTTGAAAAGGTGGACAAGAGCCTTGGCGAAACACGCACCGAGATCGAATGTGCCCGGTGCGGTTCGCACCTAGGCCATGTATTTGACGACGGTCCGAAACCGACCGGTTTGCGCTACTGCATAAACGGGACCGCGTTGAAGTTTGAGAAAAAGTAAGTCGGAACTGCCTGTGCTATGCGGCGGCAAGTTCGCAAAAAGCAAAAGCCGCAGATAAACGCGAATGATGCGGGATCAAAAGAAATTCTTAATCCGCGTCCTCCACGATCATCGGCGGCTAATTGCTTTTTCGCATTCGCACTACCAGTTGACGCTTCCTTCTTTCGAAGTATCGATTTGAGCGATCTCGACGCCTTCGTTATAGAAAAAGATCTTCATATTGTCGAAAAGAAACTGATGCGAATCGGGGTTGGATACGTCAAGACCGAAGTGGTTGATAAGCTGTTTCTGCTTCTCCTGCCATTCCGCCCAGCAGCCCTTGCACATCTCTTCACCAATTTGCTGCCCGAGCTCCGTCGGGATAGGAGCAAAACCAAGCGGTTCGTTCTTCTGTCCACAGCGGCCGCACTTAAATTTTTCACCAAATAAAGCCATAAAAAGTTCTCCCTGATAGTTTATTTATATCAAGTCGATGCGGAGATTGCAGTGCGCGAAAGCAGTTTGGCGATACCGGCGCAAGTAAAACCGACAATTGAAAAGGCGACCAGTACAAAGCCGGTGTTGGTCAACGCTGTCGGATAGCCAAGCTGCGTCACGTCGACGAACCAATACGGATACCAGGCGACGACCGCCCCGCGAGCTAGCGAATAGATGATGTAAATGGCTGGATAGATCAGCCACTTGAACGGATCGATCCAGCCAACACCTGCTTTCAGAGCGAACACCAGCCAGTAGATCACAAATGCCAACGGAAGCGCGTCATGAAGCAGGTGGTCGGCTACAGACTGCCACCCCTGAGGGTCCCAGACGGAACGCAGGAAGAAACTGTAGACGATCCCGACGATCGAAATATAAGAGGCAACGGCTGCCTGAACGGACGGACGCGAGAAAAACTCGCCAAACTTTGTTCGTGGGAAAAATGCGATCGCGGTAGCCGTTATCGCAACAATTATGTTTGTGACAACGGTGAAGTAGCTGAAAAATCGCACGAACCTTTCGGTTAAGCCGGGTTCGGGAACGACGGAGTTTGTCATGGCAAGTACGAACTGAAGGATGAGGGAAAGCCATCCCACAATTGCGATCAAGCCAGAAAAGATCTTTCCCATTTTTATCAACCTGCTTTGCGGATCGCCTCGAGAACGTCATTGTCTTTTGGTTTAAAAAGGCTTATGGCCTCCGCTTTTTGATATGCGATCTTGCCTTCTTTATCAATGACCACCACCCCGCGAGCGGCCCGGCCCGGCAGCCATGATCTCATGTCATACATTTCGGCAACGTTGCGATCCGGATCAGACAGAAGACGCAGCGGCAACTCATTCTTTTCTGCAAACCCTTTGTGTGATTCGACCGTGTCCGTGGAGATACCAACAACCACCGCACCCGTCACCTGATATTCCGACCAATGATCGCGCACCGAACACATCTGCGCCGTGCAAACTGGCGTGTTGTCACCGGGATAGAAGAGAAGCACGACTGTATGTCCTTTGTAATTACTTAAGGTCCAGTCGTTTCCGTCGCCATCTTTTAGAGTGAACCCAGGAGCAGAGTCAGCTTTTTTCATAGAATCCTTCAAGGTGAGTTATGCGTCCGCAACCGTGACCTCTGTTACCCTTTCACCCGGATCGTCAAGAACTACGATTACATACGCGCGAGAAACCGACAAATTCTCCAGAAAATTCCCAGATCTAAATT
>JBGTJP010000031.1:0-10803 GCA_041745075.1 Pyrinomonadaceae bacterium
TATGCTCGACGAAGCCGTGACGTGCGAAATGCAGTTTGCCGAAGATATTCTAAGCGGCGGCGTCGCCGGCCTCTCGGTCGCGGACATGCGCCAATATCTCGAATTCATCGCCGACCAACGCCTAGCCATGCTCGGCCTCTCAAAAGTTTACGGAGCCAAAAACCCCTTCTCGTTCATGGACCTCCAGGACGTTCAGGAACTAGCCAACTTCTTCGAACGCCGCGTCTCGGCCTATCAGGTCGCTGTCGCGGGTGAGGTGAGTTTTAGCGAAGCTTTTTAACCAGATGAAGAACCGGGAAATTGGATACCTTCTTGAGTTCGTCCTTGAACGCGAGCGGGTATCTTCTTTTGCGGAGTACCCGTTTTCGCTTCCGGCGATATCTCAGCTCCGTTCTCTGCCACTTCATCCAAAAGTAACCTTCTTCGTTGGCGAGAATGGCAGCGGCAAATCTACGCTGCTGGAAGCAATAGCATATGCCGTCGGATTAAATCCGGAGGGCGGAAGCCGGAATACAACGTTTACAACTGCGGACACACATTCTCAACTTTTCGAATATACAGGGCTGATCCGTAGCCACAAGTTTCCTAAGGATTCCTATTTCCTTCGCTCCGAGAGTTTCTATAATCTCGCGACATACATGGATGACGCGGACGATCCTGAGTATAGCCGGAGCGAATATCTTTGGACCTACGGCGGCAAATCGCTGCACGAACAATCGCACGGCGAGTCGTTCATGGCGACGATGACGAATAAATTGCGCGGTGCGGGGATCTACCTTTTCGACGAACCGGAAGCTGCTCTGTCGCCCTCTCGCCAGCTATCGGCACTGGCAGTATTTGATCGACTGATAAAACTCGACTCACAGTTGATCATAGCTACGCATTCTCCGATTCTAATGGCATATCCTGATGCCTTAATCTACCACTTCTCAGAGGACGGAATTGCTCCCATCCTCTACGAGGAGACTGAACACTACACGATCACCAAAGAGTTTCTGAATAGACCCGAGAAAATGCTCGAATACTTGTTTGAGGCTGACTCCGATCAGGACATCTAAGCGGGCATCAACGTCACAATTACTCATTGCCAATTTGGTTCGTCCGCCTTGCAAGGCCTATCACCTTCCATGCTCCCAACAATAGCAGCAAGCCCAGCACAAAAGATCCGGTTACGCTCCCAGCACCATACGCCGACAGACTGCCCGTAAAGATCAACTCAAGGGCCCGCAGGACAGACAAAGCTCCCCATAGACCTAAGATAACAGCCGCTAAATATAAAAGGATCTTCTTCATTTTGACCTCTCTCTCCAGATTCTATTTACCGACGGAGATGAAATGCAGCATGGCAAATACAGAAGCGTTGCCGATAATCGCCACCATGAAAACAAGGCAAAGAGCTGCCCAGGCGTTTGCGAAGATCAGCACTAGGAGCATCCATATCGTCCTCCGTCTTCGCGCGGCGAGAAGAGAAATAAGCCACGCTCACATTCTCGCAAGTGCTCGAACACGCCACAATACTGTATTATTCTTCTTTCGCGTCTTTTCGCGTGTTTCGCGGGCAAATAAATATGAACAGACAAATTACAGAATTCATAAAGCACCATTACCGCCATTTTAACTCGGCCGCTCTGATCGACGCCGCTGAAGGGTATAAGCGGCACCTCGACGGCGGCGGGAAGATGATGATCACGCTTGCCGGAGCGATGTCGACGGCGGAGTTGGGACTGAGTTTGGCGGAGATGATCCGGCAAGACAAGGTGCAGATCATTTCCTGCACGGGGGCGAATCTTGAGGAAGATTTGTTCAATTTGGTCGCGCACGATTTTTACGAACGTGTGCCGCACTATCGCGATCTGACGCCCGCTGATGAGCAGGAATTGCTCGACCGGCATATGAATCGAGTGACCGACACCTGCATCCCTGAGCACGAAGCGATGCGGCGGCTGGAGAAGGCAATGGTCGATGTCTGGACGCGGGCCGAGGCCGAAGGCCAGCAATACTTTCCGCACCAATTTATGTACCAGGTGCTGAAAAACGGCTCGCTTGAGGAGTATTACCAGATCGATCTGAAAGACTCGTGGATGTACGCCGCGATGGAAAAGAACCTGCCGATGGTCGTGCCCGGCTGGGAAGATTCGACGATGGGCAATATGTTTGCCGGCCACGTGATCACCGGCGATGTCGAGAACGTCCACACGGTCCGTACCGGCATCGAATATATGACGATGCTCGCCGATTGGTACACGACGAACGCGAAAGATGATTCGACCATCGGCTTCTTCCAGATCGGCGGCGGAATAGCGGGTGATTTCCCGATCTGCGTCGTCCCGATGCTCCACCAGGACCTGCAACGCGAAAACGTACCCGTCTGGGGCTATTTCTGCCAGATCAGCGATTCCACAACCAGCTACGGCTCCTACTCCGGCGCCGTCCCCAACGAAAAAATAACCTGGGGCAAACTCGCGAGCGACACCCCAAAATACATCGTCGAATCCGACGCGTCGATCGTCGCGCCGTTGATGTTTGCTTATATTTTGGGGTGGTAGTTCGCAGCGATCCAATATGAAGATAATAGTTACAGGCGGAGCGGGGTTTATCGGCAGTGCGATTGTTTGGCGGCTGAATGAGCTTGGGAGCGAGGATATCGTTGTCGTTGACCGCAAAGACGATGCGGCGAAGGAGAAAAATCTTGCGCCGCTAAAGTTTGTTGATTTTGTTGACGCGGATGATTTTATAGCGAGGGTTGATGATTTTCGCGGGACTGATGCGATCATTCACATGGGTGCGTGTTCTTCGACGACGGCGACGGACCGCGAGTACATGATGAGCAACAATTATCAGTACACGCGCAACTTGGCCGAATTTGCGGTTGCGAACGATATTCGATTTATTTACGCCTCGTCGGCTGCGACTTATGGTGACGGTTCGGCGGGGATGGCTGACGGCACAGATGGCCTCGACAACCTTTGCCCGCTAAATCTTTACGGTGAGTCGAAGCATCTTTTTGATCAGTATGCGGCAAAGAATGGGATGTTCGAAAAGATCGTCGGGCTGAAATATTTTAATGTGTTTGGGCCGAATGAAAATCATAAGGGCGATATGCGTTCGCTTGTGAACAAGGCCTTCGACCAGATAAATTCGACCGGAAAGCTGCAGCTTTTCAAAAGCCACAATCCCGAATATGCCGATGGCGAGTTTGGGCGCGATTTTGTTTATGTCAAAGATGCGGTCGATATGACGCTGCATTTTATGGAGAACGAGACCGGCGGGCTTTTTAATGTCGGGTCGGGCCGGATGAATACCTGGAACGCTCTTGCCGACGCGATATTTAAGGCCCTCGATCTGCCAAAGAATGTCGAGTTCATCGATATGCCCGCACAGCTTCGCGACCGGTATCAATACCACACACAGGCCGATTTGACCCGCATCCGCACCGCCGGATACGCGGCCGAAACTATGCCGCTCGATGAAGCCGTAGCCGATTATGTGCGAAACTATCTGACACCCGGAAAGCATTTTGGAGATCGGGTCGGCGGGTAAGATCGACCAAGTTCGTTTATCGTTTCGAACAAAGGAGGGAAATCATGTCAACACCATCAATAATTGCCGAAGAATTTTTGAGGGAGCTCGAAGCCGAAGCGGCCGCAACACGTAAATGCCTCGAACAAGTTCCGATGGACAAACCGAAATACAAGCCGCATCAGAAATCAATGGAGCTTGGCTATCTCGCGTTCCTGGTCGCCGACATTCCAAAATGGATACATGTCATCATTGATAAAGGCGAGATCGATTTTGCGACATACGAACATTCTAAGGTGAAGACCACAGAAGAGCTTGTTGCTCACTTTGACGACGTGATGGACAAGGCACGCGGCTCGCTAAGTAGCTTTTCGGAAGATATGCACGAGCAGCCTTTTGAATTGAAGGATGATGGGCAACTGCTCAATTCAACCACAAAACGCGAAAGCGTCAGCCAATCCATAAATCATATGGTGCACCATCGCGGACAGTTGACGGTCTATCTCCGCCTCAACGATAAGCCGGTCCCGGCGATCTATGGGCCGTCGGCGGATGATCAAGGATTTTGAACACGTCGGTGTAAATATTTCACATCAAATGAAAATTTTTCACGGCACGGAAAATGCGAATATTCAACGGCCTACCGTTCTCACATTGGGCGTGTTTGACGGGCTGCATCTCGGCCATCAGCGGATAATGCAAACGGTGGTTGAGCGTGCAAAGGCGATAAATGCGGTACCGACGGTGATCACATTCGATCCGCATCCGAGAGCTGTTCTGCATCCGGAATCGGCCCCGCCGCTTCTGCAAACACTCGATCAAAGACTTGCGAATTTTGAAGTTCTCGGGATCGAGCAGGCGATCGTTATCCCATTCGACAAGGAATTTGCCTCACAGCCTGCTGAAGATTTTCTGGCAAATATCATCCGCGACCGGCTGCAGGCAAGAGAAGTTTATCTGGGGAAAGGATTTGCATTTGGCAGGGGCCGCGGCGGGAATATCGAGCTGCTGCGGCGAATGAGCGGCGAGCTGGGTTTTGTCGCCGACGAGGTGCCCGAAGTTCAGCTTCGCGGCCAGCGTATCAGTTCCTCTGCCATTCGTAATTTGCTCGCCGAAGGATACGTGAACCGGACGCGGCGGATGCTAGGCCGCCCATACGGCGTCGAGGGCGTTATTATTCGCGGGAACCGTCGCGGGCATACCATCGGTTTCCCGACCGCAAACCTAAAGCCGCACAACCGCGTCATTCCAAAATACGGCGTCTATGCGACGGCGACACTCGTTGACGGCAAATGGCGTCGGAGCATTACGAACATCGGCGTGCGACCGACTTTCGAAACGGAGGCCGAGCCGTCGATCGAATCTTACCTCTTCGATTTTGACCGCGAGCTTTACGGCGATGTTCTCCGCGTCCGCTTTCTCCACCGCATTCGCGACGAGCGTAAGTTTAACGGAATAGATGAGTTAAAGGCACAGATCGAAAAAGATTCACAGCGGGCATTGAACTATTTCCGTCATGAAGGCGTACGGAATATGCTTGATCTCTTATGAAGATAATGGAATTGAGGCCGATGCTTTGGACCGAGGACCTGATCGGCTTTACCGGATCATTCTATTTCAGCACGGATGATGTCGATGCGATGTGGGCGAGATTGAAGGACAAAGCAAAGGTTTGCTATGGCATCGAAAACTTCGATTACGGCATGCGCAAATTTGCCGTTTATGACAACAACGGTTACCTGCTGCAGTTTGGGCAGGCAATTGAAAGCTAAGGTTTGTTCCGGCCGCAGACGCTGCGGGATTTTGATTCGGGCGCGTCGGCGGCTTTGGTTTGTAATAAGATAGTTGATCAGATGAACGAAATAGCGGAAAAGCAAACATTGGCCGTTAGACAAAAGCTGGGCGAACCGGAGGTGGGCAATGGAGCTCACGCTTTGGTTAAAGCGGATTCGCTGCCGATCGCGAGACTGGTTTCCAATGAGCAGATGATCGCCGAGGAACGCCGGCTGGCTGCAACCGAAAGCGAGGTTGGCGGCCGCTATATCGGTATCCGCGGTTATTTGCGGTTGTTTAAAGTGTCGCGGGTGATCGCGATGCTTTCACTGTATTTGTACCTTGACCAGTACAACATGCACCGCGAGCAGCAACTGAAGCAGGCAAAACGCCGGATGGAAACGGCCGAACGGCTTACCCGATCCGCGGTTTATGGCGAGAAACTCTATGCCGTTGGATCGTGGTTCGTTCATGTTTTCATGCTGTTTTTGCGTAGCTGGTTTATTGGCGGCGAAACGAATAAAGAGGCCAATCAGGAAAAACAGGCTGTATGGCTCAAGCAGAAGCTGATCGAACTCGGTCCGACTTTTATAAAGATCGGCCAGTCAATGGGCACTCGGCCCGACCTGCTTCCGCTGCCTTTCGTTGTTGCTTTGGGCGAGCTGCAGGACAGCGTTCCGCCGTTTGCTAACGAGATAGCGTTTGCCCGGATAGAAAAAGATCTTGGCCGCAAGATCAACGAAGTTTATGCCGAATTTGAGGTCGAACCGGTTGCCGCGGCATCGCTCGGCCAGGTTTATCGAGCAAGGCTGTTCACGGGTGAAGAGGTTGCGGTCAAGGTCCAGCGGCCCAATCTTGAAGCGACGATTAAGGGCGACCTCGAGATCTTGCAAAAGGTGGCTGCCTTCGCCGAACGTTTCCCTCAGCTAAATGAGAACGCTGACTGGTCCGGGATGCTCAGCGAATTTGACGTTACTATCCATGAAGAGATGGATTACGAAGCCGAGGGCCGCAATGCCGAGCGGTTTCGCGACTCATTCCAAACCTGGAGCAACATTCACGTTCCAAAGATCTATTGGAACGCCACATCCTCGAAAGTGCTGACAATGGAGTTTATCCATGGCCTAAAGGTTACCGATCTGGAAGGGCAGGAGCGGCAGGGCATTTCACCTGAGAAGGTAAATCGTTTGCTGATAAAGACCTACCTGAAACAGCTGCTTGAGGATGGTTTTTTCCACGCCGACCCGCATCCGGGCAATTTGCTGGTTATGGCGGATGGGCGCCTTGCTTTTTTTGATTTTGGCATGGTCGGCCGTATTCCATCGGAGCTGCAGTCGAAAATGATAGACGCTTTTTTCCACGTGGTCGGCAAAGACCCCGCAGGAATAGCCGACGACCTTATCGCACTCGATTTTCTCAAGCCCGGCACCAATGCCAGTGCGGTTCGTCCGGTGGTTGAAAAAATGTTCGAGTTTCATTTGAATCTGAAACTAAAGGACGTCAATTTTAAGGAACTGACCTACGACCTGGCCGATGTGATGTACGATTATCCGTTCCGTCTGCCGTCAAACTTCACCTATATTATGCGTGCCCTGATGACGCTCGAAGGAATAGGCATCATCACCGACCCCGAGTTCAATTTCTTCGAAACAGCCAAACCCTACGCCAAGGAATTTATGCTCCGCCGCGAAGGAGCCGACTTCCGCAAAATGTTCGTCAACAAACTAATGGGCCGCGACGAAAACGGTAAGATCGACTGGGACCGGACATGGAAACTGGCCAAGATGGCATTTAAGACGGTTTTGAATACTGGAAAGTGATGTTACTTATTACTATCGATGTTCCGCATGAGAAAAACTACATGTTTCCGCAGGGTATTAAGCAGAGCGGAGCCCATTTGGAAGATTGTTAATGAAACTTATGAATAAGATAATTTCACCCTCAATTCTTTGTTTCGTATTTTTTTTATTCGTTGGGTGTTATGGGGATTGCGCAGGGTTCTGAACCCAAAGACGGAAAGAAATACGTTTACAAGGTCGGACAAGTGTGGAGTTACAAGACGCGGGCAAACGAGCCAAATTCCACTTTTGTGATTGTCAAGATTGATAACGACGAGAAATTTGGCAACATCATTCATATTGCTGTCCGGGATTTAAGAATGATAAATCCACGCAGTCATTCTGGTATCAGCGACAAGATTAATCACATGCCTTTCTCAGAAAAAGCGATTGCTCTAAGTGTCGTAAAATTGCTGAAAGAAAAAGCAGAATTACCAGGATTTGAAGAAGGCTACAATCTATGGAAAGAAGCATTTGACCAGGAACGAGCAGGATTTTATACAATTTCAATAGCGGAAGCGGTAACAATAGCTGAAAAAGGATTGAATCAATAGCTGCGACCCTGATAAGAAATCTTTTAGAATCGTTAGCTTAACGTGCCGGCAACTCAAAGATCATCTTCGACCGATTTCGAGCGTGCCCGCCAGCTTGTTCTCAAGCACGGCTGGAACACTACCTGTTTTCAGATCGTAAATCCCGGAATCGAATATTGGTTTGGCGGCGATGGTGAGTCGGTTGTGGGCTATGCGACATCGGGTAAATCTCGGGTGGTTGCCGGGGCTCCGGTGTGCTCGAAGGATTCGTTAGGCGCGGTAGTTCGCGACTTTGAGGCTGATGCCAGGAACAACGGATTGGGGGTTTGCTATTTTGGCGCAGAAGCGCGGCTGGAAGAGGTTTTACGGAATTCAAGCGAACATACACGTGTGCTGCTTGGTGCACAGCCGGTTTGGCATCCGAAGAGCTGGTCGGAGATCATGGCGGGGCGTTCTTCACTTAGGGCACAGTTCAACCGGGCACGGAATAAAGGCGTCACGATCACCGAATGGAGCGTTGAAAAAGCGACGAACAATCCGCTGCTGCGCGAGTGTCTTGAGGCTTGGTTTACATTGAAGGGGTTGCCGCCGCTGGCTTTTGTGATCGAGCCGAACACGCTGGGACGGCTTGAAAACCGACGCATCTTCGTCGCCGAGCAAGAATCGCAGGTCGCCGCGTTCCTTGTGCTTTCGCCGATACCGACGCGGAAGGGCTGGCTGACCGAGCAGTTTCCGCATCACCCTAAAGCACCGAATGGAACCGTCGAACTGATGATGGATTCGGCCATTCGAACGCTTGGTGACGAGGGGTTTGAATATGTGACACTCGGCCTGTCGCCTCTGTCGAAACGTGCTGATATCGAAAAATTTGACAATCCCGTCTGGCTGCGAATACTACTTGCCTGGATGCGAAAACACGGCCAGCGGTTCTATAATTTCGACGGACTAGATGCGTTCAAGTCGAAGATGACACCTGAGTATTGGGAGCCGATATTCGCCATCTCGAACGAGCGGCAATTTTCCGGCAGCACACTTTATTCGATCGCTTTGGCGTTCACCGACAACCATCCTTTTCGCGTCGTTGCCGGAGGTTTGAGAAAAGCGGTCGCAACCGAATTTCGGACGTTTGGGAGAAAGCTCTCAAAAGGAGTTTTGGCAAAGTGATCGCGCCAAGCACATTTGGATCGGTTTTCGGGAAGATCAAAGAATTTCTTCGGAAAAACTGAAAAGTGAGAACTAAAAAGTGAGAACGGCGAGTTTTATTTTCAGTATTCAGTTCTCACTTTTCAGTCTGTACGAAAAAAAGTATTGCGGGGTGATAATGCAAAAATCCGTATCGGCCGTTATTCTACTGCTCCTAATGACAGGTTGTTTTTCCCGGATAACAATGGCGAAAGAAAATGAGATCAGGATCGCACGTATTGACCGGGACTTTCCGGTCGACGATTTGAACCATAAAAATTGGCAGGAAGCGAAGGAAACACTGGTCGATAAATACTGGTCGGGAAAGATTGCCCCCGCCGGCCGGCAATTCACGGCAAAACTTTTATGGTCGGCTACGGCGTTGTATGTCCGGTTCGGGGCCAATCAGGACGAACAGCTGGTGGTCAACGACAAACCGGATCTCACGACGAAAACGCACGGACTTTGGGACCGGGACGTATGCGAGATATTCGTCGCCCCCGATCTCAAAGAGCCGCGGCGGTATTTTGAGTTTGAGATCGCCCCGACCGGCGAATGGATCGATGTTGCGCTCGATTCGACAAGCGGTACGCGAATATCGGATTGGAAATATGCTTCGGGCATGGGATCTGCTGTTAAAATTGAAAAAGACAAGATCGTCATGGCCATCAAGATCGAGTGGAAGGCGTTTGGTAAAACTCCAAAGGCCGGCGACGTGTGGCTCGGGAATTTGCTGCGGTGTATCGGAAAGGACCCCGATCGCGGATACCTCGCCTGGTCGCCGACCATGACAAAGGCCCCGAATTTTCATGTGCCGAAAAAGTTCGGACGGTTTGTTTTTGAGAAGTAGGAAATCTGCTCGCTTAATACTAGGGCAGGATGAGTTTTTCGTACACGATGAATGCGCCCAAGCCGAGGCTGAAGATTCCGGCACAGAGGCGGATGCCCTTGTTTAGGAACTCAAAACGGTTAACCGTGAAATGGAGCGGTAGGCCGATCAAAAAACTCATCGCCATCATGCCGCCAACCGAGCCTAGCCCGAAAACAAAAATGTAGAGCAGTGCGACGGCCGGCGTCGGGATAGTCGGCAGGATGAGCAGCATTAAAGCGGCGCTTCCGGCCAGGCCGTGGACCATTCCAATAACAATAGATCGCGGGCTAAAGCGGTGATGCGATGCTTCCGCTTCTTTTTCATGGGTATGGATGTGGATGTGTTCGCGTTCCCCGTGTTCGTGCGTGTGGACATGGACCTTCTCTGCCCCAAAAAGCTTTCGCAATGCGTTGATGCCGAGTAAAACCAGCATTCCTCCGACAATCGCCTCAAGTTTTGCCTCAACGGTTTCGGAGATTTGAACCTTTAGAAAAATGACCAGAGCGCCGACGATGAACAAAGATATCGTATGCCCAAGGCCCCAAAATCCGCCGACGATCGACGCCGTCAGTAAACTTTTCTTCTCGCTGACGATCGTTGAAACAGCCGCGAGATGATCGGCTTCGATGGCATGCTGCAGGCCGAGGACAAAGCCGATCAGCAGCACTGAGATCGTTGATAGCTCAGGTGTTAGTTCCATTTCGATCATGCGGACAAGAGTGTCCGCGTTCCGTCAAACCGTCATTCCACCGTCAACCGCGATCGTCTGCCCCGTAATGTAACTCGACGCGTCAGAAGCAAGAAAGACCACAATCCCCTTTAGCTCGCCCTCTTCGCCGACACGGGGAATTACATTGTTTTCCTGTATCGACGTTTCATAAATATCAATCACCGCATCTGCAAGCCGCGAATGAAAAAACCCCGGGGCAATGGCGTTGACCCGGATCCCACGGCGTCCCCAGCTTGCGGCCAATTCTCGCGTCAGCCCGATCAAGCCCGCCTTGCTCGCGACATAGCCGGCATAAAACGGACCGTTCGCCGACGAGGTCAGACCCGCTATCGAGGCGATGTTGATGATCGAGCCGCT
>JBGTJP010000032.1:0-11452 GCA_041745075.1 Pyrinomonadaceae bacterium
CAGCTTGCTGCTTTTCGGCGGCAACAATCTGCTTGCGGCACTGGAAAAACAAAAAATGCCGTTTAGTAAGACCTTATTGCCGCTTTCCGAGCAGCGATTTCTCATAGTTCTGAACAGGTAGATCTCGGTTGCCCGAGAAACTTTATCGTTCGTCGCTGCATCCCAGAAACGATCTAACCTTCTCACCCAATTAGGAGAAAATCCAAATGATGATGACTGCGAAAGCCCCGCTTATTCTCTTGACCATTGTTGTTCTCTGTTTGTTGATCTCGAACCCGCCGAACACCTCGGCCCAAACTGAGGACGCGGCCGCCCTTGCCTCAAAGGCGAGGGCTCTGTTCGACGCTCAGAAATTGACCGAGGCTCTGCCGCTTTACGAACGGCTCGCCCTTCTTGCTCCGGACGATGCGTTCGTTCACCGGCAGCTTGGCTTTGCGCTTTTGGGCCAGGCCGCGAATACTTCCGACGCCGCCGAACGGAGTCAGTTCCGCATCCGGGCCCGGGCCGCATTTGTAACTTCAAACCAACTTGGCGACAACTCCCAGTTGATCAAGGGCATGATCGAAGGCCTGCCAAAAGACGGCAGCGAATCAGGATTCTCTGACAACGCGGATGCGAACCGGCTTATTCAGCGGGGCGAGGCCGCTTTTAGCAGTGGAAAAATGGACGAGGCCCTTGCTCTTTATAAAGAAGCTCTAACGGTCGATCCGCGCTGTTATCACGCGGCTTTATTTGCCGGTGATGTGAACATGCACAAAAGCAGTTTTGCCGAAGCAGAGAAATGGTATCAGAAGGCCATTTCGATCGACCCGCTGCAGGAAACAGCATATCGCTATTCGGCAACGCCTTTGATGAAACAGCAAAAATACGATCAGGCCCGCGACCGCTATGTCGAAGCGTTTATTGTCGCTCCGTACAACAGGCTTGCGATGAGCGGGATCATAGGCTGGGGCGAGATAACGCAAACGAAACTTTCGCATCCGAAGATCGACGTTCCGGAAATAAAGATCGGCGACGATGGTAAAGCCAATACGACACTCAACATAAACCCGCTTGTCGATGATGGCTCGATGGCGTGGGCAAGCTATGTGGTCACTCGCGAGTTGTGGCGTAAGGAAAAATTTGAAAAGCAGTTTCCAAAAGCAAGTGCATATCGCCATACGCTGCAGGAAGAGGTCGACGCATTGCGAAGTGTTGTTTCGACGGCAAAGACATTAAAGGCAAAGAAGCTGAACGATCAGATCAATGTTCTGGCCAAGCTCGACCAGGAAGGCCTTCTTGAGGCTTTTATCCTAATGGCGATCCCCGATCAGGGCATTGCTCAGGATCACCGCGGTTATCTGATCGCTAACCGCGACAAACTGCGGCGGTACGTTGTTGCCTATGTGATCGGCGCCAAGTAGGACTATTAACCTTTCGTCCTTATTTTGCCGCTTCTAATAATTCCAGGATCGTGTTGCGCAGGACGCCGCCGACAGTTCCGGTGTAGTTGCCGATCCTTACAGTTAGTTTGTTCGCACCTGCGATCTTTATCAGATCGCCGCGGCTGATGCGGTATTGAATCAACTCCTGAACCGATGTTGGGGTTTCCCGCCAGAATCGCTGGCCGGTTCCAACGTCGGTGCGCTTATCGTCCGCTAAAAAAACAAGTGAATTGTTCCGGTCGAAATTATGCTCGGTTGAAGTGGCGAGTACACCGATGACAAATGCCGTATTCGAGGCCCGCGGCTTGATCTCGCCCTGGAAATAGACGATCCGGATTTCGACCTCAAGACTTTTTTCGCTATTGCCCAAAACCTGGGCGATACTCGGCGTGGATATGTTCCTGATCTTTTTATCTGGATCATACCCGCGGAACAATTGCCCAAGCGGATTTCGCTGTGCAAGAGCTTCGCCGCCTACCTCGCCCCACATGTCGTCGCCGTTCGGTTGATATTTGTAATTGGTTCTTTCCCGTTCGGAAAAAGACGTGCCGTCCGCCTTTGTAAACCGGATGTCGCGGTCGGAACGCACCCTGATGGCCCTAAACTCCCACGCGGGCCTTAGATTGGCGATAGACCAGACACCTCTTTTTTCGGCCCTTGCCAGCGCTTGATGCCCGTCATAAATGCGGCTTTCTTCTGCGTCCTGCCCGCTTTGTTCCGCCGGCACATGCCAAGCCGCACCGTCACGAACAAGCTGCTGGCCCAGGTCGAGGCCGTTCAGATACGCCCGTCCGACCAGCGCCGTTGATGAAAATCCCTTCGACGTAAAGCTGACGGTTTTTCCCAGGATCAACCTTTCGAGATGTTCGCGAACAAGACGGCTAAGCGGCTGTTCGGGTTCGGGAACATCCACATACTGAAGCGTACCCGTAACACGCCCGTTTGCTGTCTCAAGAACAAATGTCTTGCCGTCAACTATTCTGACGACGTTTCCGGACAGTGTCGTTTGGGCATGGCCGGAAACCGCCATTAGAATAACGGCTGTACAGATCACGATCGGGTTTGCACTACGCATAGAAACAGCCTTTATTAACCGGCGACCTGGAGCATATTGTATAAAAGCAACTGCAGGCCCTGAGAAGGATATATCCTGTAATCGCCTATCTTGATAATGACTTCGCCGCCAAAAACGATCTTTTCGATGGTGTCCTTGCTCACCTCATAGGTAAGTTTTTCTATCGACCTTCCTTCTTCGCTTGACGTCTTTCGATTTCGTTTTCCGATGACGATATTCTTTTCGTCGATCGCAACCGCAAGTGTGTTCGCCTTAAGAAACCGCCATTCATTTGCAAGCGAGACCAGGGTCAGAACAAACGTACCTTTTCTGCCCTTTTGATCTTCCTGCTTGTAAACATAAGTTATGTCAACTGCGATCTTTTGGTCGGGTGGTATGTTTTCAAGCTCCTTTACACCCATAAGCGAGGTGCCGACATAACCCGTTTTTGTCGCCGCATTGTATCCATTGACCAGCGGGCCCGGGTCCTTTAGCCAGGGATTCACGTCAGACCATGCCCCGGCCTTGCGTGCCGGACGTTTTGCCTCTACAGGTGTATAGCTTGCGTTTTTCGTTTCGGACGCGGCATATTCGGCGGCAACGCCCGCCTGCCTTTCTTTCTGCTCCTTTTCCGCTCGAAACTCCCATGCCGGTTTCAGATCTTTAACACCCCAAACGCCCCTGTTCTCAAGTTTTGCCTGGTTCTGATGATACTCATAGGCCGCGCCTTCACTTTCGGGCTGGCCGCTGTTCTCGGCACGTATGTGCCAGGCGGCTCCATCGCGCAGTAACTGGATCGCAATGTCGCTGTGGTTAACGTAAACCGATCCAAAGGCCTTTCCCTCTGAAAGGCCGTTAGGCCGGAAATTTACTGTTTTTCCCAGCACGAGCTTTTCAAGGTGGTCACGAACAACTCCGGAAAGCTCCTGCTCGGGCTCGGGCACCTCGACATATTGGATCTGAAGCCTGATCCTGCTGCCGCCCGTATCGATCACAACGGTTTTTCCGTCAATGACCTGGACAACCTTGCCCGACATCGAGGCCTGTGAATATACGGCCACGGACAGCGCTAAAATTATAAGAAGAAAAATTGGGTTTATTTTTTTCATATGGTGGTCCGTCCAATTTCAAGGAATCGTTATGGTTTAGCCGATAAGAACAACGCCTGCTTTTAAAAGGGCAAAATTTTCGTTTAAGCGCGCAAGCATTGCGCCGAGAATCGCCGACTGTTCCAATTCAGTCTCCGTGGCTTTTGCCTTCGTTGGCAGGTACCGCTCAGCCAGGACGCGGAGCCGTGCCTTGTCCGCTGCAACAAGGCTGTAAACGGCCTGGATGTCGCCGATTATGCGTTGATTCTCTTCGAGGAGCTTGCGGTTTTGTCCGCTCTTCAGATGGCTTCCGAAAAGGCCCGTTCGATAGAGTTCGATTATGTTGAAAAGGGCCTTCGATTTTCTTTTCAGTACATTGTCGGCCGAATAATACTCGCGCGGATCGTGCCGGATAGAAGCAGTGGCGCGATATTCTTTTTCGACGTTCGCCGCATACTCGATCATTTTCAATACGCCGTAATATGTTTCCTGATCGACAAACTCAGCAGCCGGAAGGGGATCGGCCGAGCGATCGGGGCTTTCAACTGGCTTCGGCAGCACAAGTCCGCCGGGAAGGTCGAACTGATCGAACGAGCGTCTTTTTACCGTCGGCCGTCCGGTGCCGCCGTTGGCGGGCTGGCCGCCGGAAGTGTCCTGCCCCCAGGCAATTAATGCCGCGGAAAGAACTATTAGTATTGCGATCGAGGTTTTCATCCTTGGCTGCTATCGCGCCTCAAGATCGTATTCACGCAGGCGGCGGTAAAGGGTTGAGGGTGAAATGCCGAGGAGTTCGGCTGTCTTGCCGCGGTGCCAGCCGGTTTTTTCCAGGGCTGTGAGAATTTGTTGGCGCTCGGAATCGCGCAGATTCGTCGGTGAGACATTCTGGAACGAGCTGACACCATTCTGACCCGAGGACGCATAACTGACCGAGACGTTGGATTTCTCAAGCCGGTAAACAACCTCAGGCGGAAGTTCTTTGACCGTGATGCGGCCATTGTCAGCAAGAAGAACGGCCCGTTCAAGGCAATTGCGAAGCTGCCTCACATTTCCCGTCCATGAAAATCCGCTTAGTGCGTCGGCCGCGGGCGGCATTATCTCAGGCGCGTTCTGGCCGGCGATCTTTTCAAGCAGGTGACGAGAGAGCGGTTCGATGTCCTCCGCGCGTTCACGCAGCGGCGGAATGTTCACCTCAAAACTATTCACGCGATAAAGCAGATCCGCTCGGAACTGCCCTTCGGCAACGGCCCGATCCGGGTCGCGATTTGTTGCCGCAACCAGCCTCACATTGACCTCGACTTTTTTTACCCCGCCGACGCGGAAGAAGGTTCTCGTCTCAAGTGCACGAAGCAATTTGGACTGCAGCTGAGCCGGCATCTCCATTATCTCGTCGAGAAAAAGGGTCCCGCCGTCCGCAAGTTCGAAAAGGCCAAGTTTGCGTCCCCGTGCACCTGAGAATGCTCCAGCTTCGTGGCCGAAGAGTTCCGATTCAAGAAGGTTGTCCTGCAGTGCAGCGCAGTTTAGATCGATGAATGTCTTTTCCGCACGAGCGCTCAGCCTGTGTATTGCCTGAGCGATCAGCTCCTTGCCCGTACCCGATTCGCCCGTGATAAGCACGGATGTATCAGATGGGGCCACGCGTCTTACCAGCCGCAAAACCTCCTTCATCTGCGGCGATTCGGCGACGATCTCGGGCATGTTTTGGTTCGTGCGCTGTATCTGCGCTCTCAGCCTTTGGTTGTCGATCTTTAGCTGCTGTTTTTCGTCGGCCTGCGTCACGAGGGCGGCGAGTTCGTTCAATCGATACGGCTTTGTCAGGTAATCGTAAGCACCGAGCTTCATAGCCTCGATCGCCGATTCGACGGTTGCCTGCCCTGTAAGCATTATCACTTCAGGCGGCGTCTGACATTTTTCGCGAAGGCGGCGAAGAAGGCCGAGCCCGTCAAGCCTTGGCATATTGATGTCGCACAACAACACATCAAAATCCTTTGATTCGATCGATTCCCACGCCTCCTGTCCATCGGACGCGGTTTCCACCTCGTGCCCCTGCCGCGTAAGTTCTTTCTGTACGACAAGGCGAAGGTTTTTTTCGTCATCAACAACAAGTAGTTTTGCCATAAAAGTTTGAGATCCTGCGATCTCTGGTGGGAAGCTCCTGATTTTGATCAGGGCTTTGATGAAACAGGGAGAACGATTGAAAATGTCGTGCCGCGGTCCAGGTTCGAGCGAACACTTAGACGTCCGCCGTGATCGGTGATAATTCCGTAACAGACGGCAAGACCAAGGCCGGTGCCTTCGCCGACTGCCTTGGTTGTAAAAAAGGGCTCAAAGATCCTCGACAGATCTTCGGGTGGTATCCCCATACCCGTATCTGCCACCTCGATCGCAATGCGGTTGTGCTGGGCCGAGGCACGCAGTGTGAGGGTGCCTCCGTCCGGCATTGCATCGATCGCGTTGGTTCCAAGGGCAATGATCGCCTGCTGGATCTGGCCGCCGTCGGCCTTGACAAGCGGCAGGTCAGCCTCGGCTTCTATTTTAATCTCAATATTCTCACCGCGTTTCTGATGGGATATGAGATTGGCAGAAGAGCGAAGAATTTCAGCGATGTCCAAAGGATGACGATCGCCGGTGCGCAGACGGCTGAAATCAAGGAGCCCGGTGGTTATCGATTTGCAGCGAAACGCTTCGCTTTTGATAAGTCCGAGATATTCGGAAAGGTCTTCGGCGGCTTCCGAATCGGCGAATTCGCCTTCATCGACGCGCCTTTCAAGCGCTTCGGCACAGGCTGAGATAGTGGCAAGCGGGTTATTTATCTCGTGAACAACACCCGCGGCCAACCGCCCAACAGCCGCAAGTTTTTCGGCCCGGCCAACCGCGTGGATCGCCTCGACGCGGGCGGTAACGTCCTCGCCGACCGTTATGACGTGCGTGACCTGGCCCGTTTCCGGATCGGCCATCGGAACCTTGCTTACCATCCAGTGCTTGGTTGAGCCGTCCTCGTCGGCGGTTTGCTGCTCGATCCGTTCAATATTCCCGGTGCGAAACGCCCGCTCGAACTCCTCGCGAACCCGGCCTTCCGGGTAGCGCGACAAAACCTTGAAAACATTGCGCCCGATTGCCGCGTCACGTGGAATTCCCTGTACGCCGATCTCGCGATGGCGGTTCCACGTTACGATCCTGAAATCGCGGTCAACCACATACAGCGAAACAGGCAGGGCGTCCAGCACGGCCTCTGTAAACCGGCGGTGCTCGTCCTTCGCGCGGTTGATCGAGTTATTTATGGCCGTTTCGTAATGGGCCGAAAGATTGATGCTCATCGCCGCCATTTGCGTCGCGGCATCGATCAAGCTGCCCTTGGTTTCGTTAAAGTCCCGTTTCGACGCAAAACCCGCAACGATCGCCCCTTTTATCTCACCGTTTATATGAAGTGGTGAAATATATTCGAGTTTGTGTTTGTGACCCGAGATCAGGAATTCACGTTCATCATCTTCGCGATATCCGATCTGCGGCGGAAGCAGTTCGAGCCATTTCTCGAAACTCGCCTTTGGAAAAGCCCGTGGATCGACCTCGCCTTTTTTATCAAAGGCACAGGTCACGATACCGATGTTCTCCAGTTCGACAACGAAAGCGCAGACCTCGGCCCCGGCCGATCTCTGAATCGCGCTCGCCACCCGCGTCGCTACTTTTTTCGGGTGTACTGTAAATAGCAGGCTTCTGCCCAGGTCTGAAATGAATCTTAGTTCAAGCGACGGGTCGCCGCTTTCCTGAATGGGCAAAAACTGTCTGCTCTGTTTTTCTGCGGCAGACGGAACTGGCATTGTGTTTTAAGAGAAGCCGTATGGTGACTATTTGCAATAATTTACTGCGGTGAGGCCTGTGTGGACGGCTGTTCAATTGCGCTATCGCACTGACCTTATAATTAAAAATCTTTTTAAACATTTTGTCAATGTTTTTAACACCCAAGGCTTGCGATTGACTCTCGCGTTTGTTCGGTTGAGAATTAGACCATAATGTACTTTCGAAATGCCAAGAATACGTTAGACCGGTTTGTCTGGATTTCGAACTGTTTCCTGTTCTGTGCGGCCTTTGCGCTCGTCTCATCAGCCCAGACGGTTGTCGATAAAACGGTTGCAACGGTTAGCGACGGCATTCGGACAGAACTTATCACTTATTCCGACCTAAAATGGCAGCTTGCGCTCCAGCCCGGGGTGCCACTGACGCCTGCCCGGCAAGAAGACCTTACCACTGCGCTCACATTCCTTATCAATCAAAGAATATTTGCCCTGGAGGCAGAACGTATTCCCCGTTCTGCACCGACCGAAAAGGAAGTTGAAGGCGAAATCAAGGACACCCTGGCATTCTTTCCATCGACTGCTGAATTTGAGAGACGGCTTCGCGTGGTTGGTTTCGAGTCCGTTAAGGACGAGAATTTTGAGCGCTTGATCGCTAAACGATTGGCGATAAAGAAGTATATTGATTTTAGGTTTCGCTCGTTCATCGTCAACACGCCCGAAGAGGAAGCCCGTTATTATAGTGACAATTTTGTTCCGGAATTTCGTCGAAAATATCCGGGCGTGTTGATGCCGACGCTTCAGGAAAAGCGGGAGGAGATCGACGGCCTTCTGACCGAAGCGAAGGTCCTCGCTAACATCGAGGCTTTCCTCGATGACGCAAAACGGCGTGTTCAGATAGCTTTCTTGAAACCGGTTTAGGTTGGAGTCGTGCGCCAATAGCGACGTGCTTGTTCTTGACCTTGTAACGGCCAAATCGTATTATCTTACGTTTCAAGCCGGAGTGGCGAAATTGGTATACGCACTAGACTCAAAATCTAGCGGGCTTAACGCCCATGTCGGTTCGAGTCCGACCTCCGGTACCAGGTTGTTTTTTTTTTCAAGCGTAAATAAAAACCGCGTGTGCACGACGATAAAGGTTTGTATGCCGAATTGCTGAACAATTTGGTCAGATATTGGATTAAGCGGATACGGTTGGCGGTTAAACTAGATCGGGGCGTGCCAGACTCAAAGGTTTCGGAGGTTGACCAATAAATTGTTCGCTGAAACGAAGACCAAAGCAAAGCTGTTAAAGAAGATGGGTAACGCCATTGCCGATTTTTCGATGATCGATGAGGGCGACAAGGTAATGGTCTGTCTTTCGGGCGGCAAGGACAGTTATACGCTGCTTGATCTGCTTCTTGACGTGCAAAAGCGTGCGCCGATCGATTTTTCTATTCTTGCCGTCAACCTCGACCAAAAACAGCCCGATTTTCCTGAAGAAGTACTGCCAAACTATCTGAAGAAGATCGGCGTCGATTACCGAATTGTCGAAGAAGACACATATTCGATCGTTACCGAGCACATTCCCGAGGGCAAGACGTACTGTTCGCTTTGTTCGCGTCTGCGCCGCGGCATTTTGTATTCGACCGCTATCGAGGAAGGGTGCACAAAGGTCGCGCTCGGCCATCATGCCGATGACATCATTGCAACGTTTCTGCTCAATCTGTTTTACGTCGGCCAGCTAAAAGCAATGCCGCCAATACTTAGGAATGATGCGGGGAACAACACGATCATCCGGCCGCTTGCTTACTGCCAGGAGGCCGAGATAGCGAAATACTCGGCGGAGCAAAAGTTCCCGATCATCCCCTGCAATCTCTGCGGCTCGCAGCCGAACCTGAAACGCGCCCGCGTAAGGCGTCTGATCAATGAGCTTGAGAAGGAAACGCCGTTTATCCGCAGTTCGATCATGACCGCGCTGACGAACGTCACCGGCTCGCACTTGCTTGATAATAAACTGTACGACTTCCGCAATTTCGAACCGCTTATCAAAAAGATCCCCGCCGGCCACGGCAGCGTAGAAAAAGAGCTCGACGCCGTCTTCGACCACAGCGAACCAGCCTTTGCCCCAAACCTGATGCAGGCCGCCGGATTGGAAACCCTAAACTAAAAGGCTAAAAATAGAATCGAGGGTTCCAAGAGGCCAAATTCGGCGTTACAATCTTGATCGATATGCGACCTCTCGACGGCGGCTATGCGATAAAAGACCGGATAGAGATTCCGGGAGAAGGTTCGTCAATTTTCACTTTTGCTCGCGGCTGGCTGCTGGAGGTCCTCGATCTGGAGCAGGGTGAATACTATTTCATCTGCGACGGTAACGCGGTTCGCCCGCAAGGCCGGCACTTTGGGGTTTTTTATCCGCCATTCACAATAGCGCTGCCTTATGTGAATGACGTGAAAGGAACGGTCTGCGGTTTCGGGTCGGTCGAGCAATTCCCACAGCTTCCGGCAGCACCGTTTATTTTCGAGACGGATTTTGCGGAGGAGTTGATAGGCGCCGCGGCGGCGTTCGACATCCTTGCTAGTGCCCGCGGTCCGCAATCGATAGAAGTGAACACAAAACCATCTCTGATCTCGATCAAAGCCAAGCGTCTGATCGATGAAAATTATCTGATCTTCCCGTCCATCTCACGCATCGCCGCCCGGATCGGCATTTCACCTGCACACGTTTCACGCCAATTCAAACGCGATTTCGGCCTCAGCCCAAGCGCTTATCTGCACCAGCTTCGCATCGCCGACGCCACGCTGCGGCTGTCCCTGGGAGAAGAGATCATCGATATTTCCCAGGAAGTCGGCTATAACGACCTCAGTCGTTTTTACAAACAGTTCCGCAAGAACACCCGCACTTCTCCTGCCGCTTGCCGGGAAACCCTTTTAAAATAGATCAAAAAACGCCAAGACATTGCCGTTGATCAACAATATAATTCCAGGTCAAAGGAGAATGATCATGCGAAAGGTAATATTTGGCGGCGCGAACAGCCTTGACAACTATTTTGCTCGCGAGGATGGCTCGGTCGATTGGCTGATATGGAGCGATGAAGCGGCGGAGTTGATGAAGGATTTCTGGCCGCGGTTCGACACCATCGTCATGGGCCGCAAAACATACGACACGGCGATGAAAAACGCCCCCAAACCAAAGGGTAAAAGAGCAAAGAATCCGTATGGCGATATCCGGACAATTGTTTTTTCCCGCACACGCGAACCGGGAACAAAAGACGGTGTCGAGATAACGGCGGAAGACCCCGGAAAATTTATCCAGAAACTTAAGAAAGAAAAGGGCAGGGACATTTGCATCATGGGAGGAGGTGATCTTGCAAAAACGCTTTTCGAGACGGGTGTGATCGACGAGATCGGGTTTAACATTCATCCGGTTTTGCTGGGTTCGGGCATACCTCTTTTTTATAAAATGAAACGACAGATCGACCTCGATCTTCTGGAATGCCGACCGATGAAGACAGGCTGTGTTTATGTTCTGTACCGCGTCAAAAAACCGAGACCGCCAGCGAAGGCCAAATAAGACGTTTTCAATTTTCGATTTCCGAATTACAATGAAGACAGAATGGGTTTGGCAAAACTGAAAACCAAGATAAATGTTGCGGACTATCTCAGTGCCGAAATGGTCAGTAGGGAAAAGCACGAGTTTGTTAACGGCGAAGTTTACGCGATGGCCGGCGCAGGTGACAGGCACCACAGGATCGCGCTAAATCTAATAACCGCTCTTGATAAGCATGTGAAAGAATCGGACTGCGAAGCCTTCATTACCGACATGAAATTGAAGGTTAACCAGAATACCTTTTACTATCCCGATGTTTTTGTTGCGTGTGACGAAAGCCCGGAAAGTGCTTATTATCGAACGACCCCGGTATTAGTCATCGAAGTCTTATCGCCGTCCACGCGGCAGATAGATCGCCGTGAAAAGCTGCTCGCTTACCAGCAAGTTCCGAGTGTGCTGGAGTACATCATTGTCGAACAGGAAAAAATACATATCGAACTGCATCGCCGCCAGCCAAATGGAAGCTGGATCACCTATTTCTACAATAAAAGCGATCGTGACGTGGA
>JBGTJP010000033.1:0-23513 GCA_041745075.1 Pyrinomonadaceae bacterium
AAAGCTCGTTTGGAACGTAAAGTTTCGGCCGGGTTCGAATTCACTCGCCGCACGTGGAACATATCGCGGAGCCGCGATCACCGACGAGGCCGAGGTCGTTTGGAGCGATCCCGCGGATAGGACGAACATTGGCGTTAACGCCGGTTCTAACGCAGAATATTTTGATGGCGCGGGGGCGATCTGGCAGGCCGATAGACCTTACGCCACTGGTGGTTGGGGATATATCGGCGATGGCTCGAAGGAAACGTCGAACCTGCGAAACATTCTTGGAACAGATGAAGACGCCGTTGCACAAACTGCCCGCGAAGGAGCGCACGGCTACAAATTTGACGTGCCTGCCGGGGAATATGAAGTCGAGCTTTGGTTCGCCGAATTGAAGAATGCCGTAAAGCCGGGCGAACGTGTGTTTGATGTTTTGATAAACGACGCAATCGTTCTTCGCGAATTTGATCCGGCGAAAGAGGCAGGGTTGTTCCGGCTTGCGGCAAGAAAGATAAATGCGGATGCACGAAATAACGCGGGTTTGCGGGTCGATCTTCGTCCGGTAAAGGGACAGCCGATCATCAGCGGCCTTCGCATCCGCAGGGTCAACTAGGACAAGGTTATGACAAGAGGAATCATGAGACGAATTTTACAACCGATCGCATTTACGCTCGTTTGCCTGTTTCTTTTCTCGGCCACAGGCGAGGGACAGCGGCGACCCCGTGCTGTTCCGTCAAAAAACGCCGCCATAGAACGCAAGGTCAACGCCTTGCTTGCGCGAATGACGCTTGCCGAAAAGCTCGGCCAGCTGCAGCAGCTTGATGGCGAGGGGAACGGCAAATACCGGCCCGAACATCTTGAGATGGCCCGCAAGGGCCTGCTCGGCTCGACGCTGAACGTGCGCGGGGCGAAAATGACCAACGAACTGCAGCGGGCGGCGTTGGAATCGCGGCTCAAAATTCCTATCCTGCTCGGCTTTGACGTTATTCACGGCTACCGCACGATCTTTCCGGTTCCGCTTGGCGAGACGGCGAGCTGGGATATGTCGCTGCTGGAAAGGTCGGCTGCGATCGCGGCGGCCGAAGCGCGTGCGGCGGGTGTGCATTGGACGTTCGCACCGATGGTCGATATCGCACGCGACCCGCGTTGGGGACGGATAATCGAAGGTGCGGGCGAGGACACTTATCTCGGAACAAAAGCAGCGTTTGCCCGAGTTCGCGGGTTTCAGGGAACGGACTATAGCCGCCCGGACAAGATACTCGCGACCGCGAAACACTGGGTCGGTTACGGCGCCGCCGAGGCTGGCCGCGACTACAGCACGACAGACCTGAGCGAACGCGCGCTGCGCGAAGTTTACTTCCCGCCATTTAAAGCAACGGTCGATGCGGGCGTCGATTCCTTTATGACCTCGTTCAACGATCTGGACGGCGTTCCCGCGACGGCAAATCCGTTTGTATTAAAGGATGTCCTGCGGAAGGAATGGAAGTTTGACGGCCTTGTCGTAAGCGATTACACGGCCGTCATGGAACTGATGTTCCATGGCCTTGCAAAGGACGAGGCATCGGCCGTTATGTATGCGTTGAACGCCGGGACCGATATGGAGATGGTCAGCCGTTTCTACAACAAACACGGCGAAGAGCTGTTAAAGCAGAAGAAAATAACGATGGCGACCATCGATGCGTCGGTACGGAACATCCTTCGCGTCAAGTATCGCCTCGGCCTGTTCGAGAACCCGTTCGCCGACGAGGCCCGCGAAAAGGCCGAAGTGTTCAAAAAGGCGAATTTGGATGCGGCCAAGATCGCGGCCGAAAAGTCGTTCGTATTATTGAAAAATGATAATGAAACGCTCCCCATTAAAAAGACGATCAAGGAAGTGGCGGTCATCGGCGCTCTGGCCGATAACAAGTCCGAGATGAACAGCAACTGGGCGGGTGACGGCCAGCCGAATGACCCGATAACGGTGCTGCAGGCTCTAAAGCAAAAGTTTCCGCAGATGCGTGTCCGATACGAGGCCGGCTGCGATCCGAAATGCGAAACCGATGCCGGATTCAAAAAAGCGGCCGATGCAGCGAAGGACTCTGACTTTACGATCCTTGTCGTCGGAGAATCCGGCGCAATGAGCGGTGAGGCATCGTCGCGAAGCAATATCGATCTGCCGGGCCGTCAGCTTGAGCTTGTAAAGGCGATCCACGCTACGGGTAAGCCGTATGCCGTCGTCCTGGTAAACGGACGGCCGCTGACGATCAACTGGGTCGCAGAAAATTCGCCCGCGATCCTCGAAACCTGGTTCGCGGGCACCATGGCCGGACCGGCGATCGTGGATACGCTTTTCGGCGATGCGAATCCGGGCGGCAAGCTGCCGGTCACGTTTCCGCGTTCGGTCGGGCAAATACCGATCTATTACAACCACAAGAATACCGGCCGGCCGTTCAAGGCTAGCGACAAGTACACATCGAAGTACCTCGATATTCCGAACACGCCGCTTTATCCGTTCGGGTTTGGATTGAGTTATACCAAATTCGTGATCGAAAATCTCAAGCTCGATAAACTTGAGATACTGCCGAATGAAAAGCTCAAGGTCACGGCCGATGTTCGCAACACCGGAAAGGTGACGGGCGACGAGGTTGTCCAACTGTACATTCACGACCTGGCGGCCACCGTCACGCGGCCCGTTAAGGAACTGCGCGGTTTCAAACGCATCTCCTTGCGTCCGAGTGAAAAGCAGACTGTCGAGTTTACGCTTGGCCGCGGTGAGCTTGAATTCCTGGGACGCGATTTGAAACCTGTGCTTGAACCGGGCGAGTTTCAGGTATTCGTCGGAAACAGCAGCGAAAGCGGCCTGCAAAGCACTTTTTCGGTCGTAACGCAGTATTCGCCGCCGCGCTCGAAGACCGCCGTTTCGACGATTCCGGTCGAGCCGCCGCCGGCTGCACCCGTGCCGACCGCGAAGGTCTCACCGCAAGACGACGCTTTTCTCGAAGACTTTCAAAGGCGCACATTTCAATACTTTTGGGACCATACCAATCCCGCGAACGGCCTAACGCTGGACCGCACTTCAACGACCGGCCAGCCAAAGCCAAAGGGCGATAACTCATACAACATAGCCAGTTCAGGTGCATCGGGATTCGCCTTGACGGGCTATTGTATTGCGGCCGATCGCGGCTGGGTGCCCCATCAACAGGCGATCGAGCGGACACGGAACGCTCTTGATTTTTTCGCGAACCGCGCCCCGCAGGAAAAGGGCTGGTTTTATCACTGGATGGATTATGAGACCGGCGAAAGACGCTGGAACAGCGAAATTTCTTCTATCGACACCGCCTTGCTTCTGGGCGGTGTTCTTTCTGCAAAGCACTGTTTTAAGGATAATGCCGAGATCGTCGCACTTGCGGACAAGATATACCGAAAGGTCGATTTCGACTGGATGCTGAACGGCGACCCGTACCTGCTTTCGCACGGCTGGCGGCCGGAGAATGGATGGATACCAAACCGCTGGAACGATTACAGCGAGCAGATGATCCTGTATCTGATGGCGATCGGCTCGCCCACCAGCCCTATTCCACCGCAGTCCTGGTATGCGCTAAAACGCGATTGGAAGGATTACGAAGGCCAGCGTTATCTGGCGGCCGTTTCGCCGCTGTTCATTCACCAGTTCTCACATGCCTGGGTCGATTTTCGCGGGCTGCGTGAAACGAAGCCCCCGTATGTCGATTATTTTGAAAACTCGGTGAAAGCGACAAAAGCCCAGCAAATGTTTTCGGCAAATATATTGAGCCGGGACTTTCCTAAATATTCGATGACGATGTGGGGCCTGACCGCGTCGGACAGCCAGCGCGGCTACATCGCATGGGGTGCCCCGCCGCGCGAACCGGCCATCGACGGAACGGTAGTGCCGTGTGCCGCCGCCGGTTCCCTGATGTTCGCACCCGATATCACACTACCCGTTTTGAAGGAGATAAAAGAAAAGCACGAAAAGACATGGGGCAAATACGGTTTCGCCGATGCCTTTAATCCCAACAACGGCTGGGTGGATCCGGATGTGATCGGTATAGACCTCGGCATTTCGCTCTTGAGTGCCGAGAATCTTCGGAGCGGCAAGGTCTGGTTCTGGTTTATGCAGAATGACGAGATCCGTCGGGCGATGAAGTTGGTCTCGCTGGAGAAAACATAGAAAACCCGCCGGTTGGCGGACCGGCGGGTTCTTTCGCGTCCGTCTGACTCTAGGAGGAGCACTCGTGACGCACGAAAAGTTGTTGTACAAAATTACGGCTTGGTCGATCTTACCGTCACTCCCGTCCCGGAACCGGATGTGTTTGCCCAAACCGTACTCTTCCCGTTCGACGTACTGATCGTGTAGGCGGCAGCGGGTTCAGAAAGCACTTTATATCCGGCCGGCAATTCAAAAAGTGAAGGATCGGGTTCGCTTTTCACGATGTTGGTCAGCCGATATGTCTGTTCGCCAAATCGCGGGTCGCTATGCCTGGACATCACAACTAGCTGCAAGTCCTTTGAATACCACCTTTCGGAGATCATCTCGATCGGGCGTTCATTGCCGATGTCACCGGCCGGGATGGTCGTGATGGTCCTTGTGCCTTCCGCCTCGACGCCCTCGATATTCTGAATGCCTAGCTGCTCGGTACGCGTCTCGTATTTCGAACTCTTAAAAACGAATGTACCGTTTTGCCCGGCCACTACCGAATCCGCGTAAACCCTTACCGCGTCGCCGTAGGATTTGGCGTTTTCCTCATCCGTTTTTGGGTCCCGGGTGGTCAAAACGGCTACCGGGCTGGCCGCTCTTAATTCGGCCCTCACCTTATCCGCGGCTGCAGCATCGGCCGCGGGAGCGACCCTTGTTGTTCCAACCCCAAAACCACTGACGCCTCGCAAGGTGCCTATCCGGGCGGTTTTCAAATGAGAATCCAGCAGATAGCGCTGTCCTGCAACCGGATCGAGGATCGTGATCCCCGGACCAACGGAGTAGAACGAAGCAAGCGTACCGCCCGATCCGCCCGAAATGTCACGGCGGAAACGGCCCTCGCTGTTGCGGTATATTCTGTTTGTTGAGCTGCGAACTATCCGGTTGCCATCGGCCAGCATCTGGACGCTTTCACTGACAGCATCGGCAGTAAAGGGAGATCCCTTCACGATCCTCTCAGACATTGCCGAGCTCTCCGCGAATATCTTGCCGCCCACCGACTGCTGGCCGTTTACGCCGACCCCAAGCAAAACAAATAAAACTAAACAAGCTGCTATTTTCATAAAATTTCTCCTACCTTACTCAACAAGCCTGATCCCTCTGGGTACCCCGTCGGATCCGACCAGCAGGTCTGCCTTCACGGGCCTTGTGCCATTCTCAAGCGGCACATCGACGCCAAGGGCGAATAGAGCCGACCGTGGTATTTCAACCCGAACGACGCGGCCGTCGATCACTGCATCTTCGGCGTTTGCGGCAAAACCGATGGGGTAAAAAGCCGCTTCAACGGGCCTCTTCGGTTCGACATGCCGCGGCCGTACTTTCGGCTCTGCCGGTTTTTCGTCGGTTCTGGTCATGACCGCCGGAACCGGCCTGGGAACATCGACCTCCGGTGGGGCCTTTGCGACGGGAGGCACGAATGGTTTTTCATCCGGCTCGACCGTGTAGACCACCGGAAGGACCCGCGGCAAGGCAACCGAATCCACGGCCGCATATCTCAAATAACCTAGTAGCGGCACCGAGATCATCGCAAGCACGCTCGCCAAAGCCAAAATCGGTTTCCATAAAATTCTTGTTGACGGCCGCGGCCTTCCGGTACCATCGGCGACGATCCGGGTCAGCACCGCATTGTACAATCGCGGATCCGATATGATCCGGTCGATCTCATCCGCACGAGTCGTTCCGGCCTTTACGACCGTTCGTCCAAGTGCGTCAAGATCTCTATTTTTCAGGTTTCCTTGTTTCATCGCTGCCATACAAAAGGACGCTTCAAATGCCTTTCGGGTTACACATACTTCTTGATAATGCGCCGCAGCCCATGCCGTGCCCGCCAGGCCCTGACCTTTGTCTTTGAGATCGACCAGCCGAGCTGGCCCGCCACTTCGGCGACGCTCATTTCTTCGGCATAAAGCATCTGCAGCAAGGCACGGTCATCGTCCGCCAGATGCGACAATAGCTTTTCGGCCAGATCGCGGTCGATCACGCATTCCTCACTGCTTTTCTGCCCGGCCGCCTCAAAGTGCAACTGATCGAAGCCGCCGACATCCTCGGCGAGGTCTTCCGGCTTCCGTTTTTGGCTTCGCAGGAGATCGAGGCAGGAATTGGCCGTGATCCGCGCTATCCAGCCGACGAATGACAGATCGTGCTCTCCGCGAAAGCGTCTTAGTTCGACAAAGGTCTTTGCGAATGCGATCTGGACGACCTCCTCAACCTGTTCGGGCCGCCTGAAATAACGGGCGCCGATCGAAGCAACAAGCCGCTTATGGCGGTCGAAAAGGCTTTCGAACGCCGTGCCGTCGCCCGCAAGCACCATTTCAACCAACTGCGCATCCGTCCGCTCGGCACGGACCTGAGTGTCTAAACACTCGTCCTCTGCCAGGGGAATTAGCGTCTCGTTTTGCAATGCGGTTTGAAAAATGCTCATTGGCCGTTTCGGATTTGGTTTTTTTTGGCCGCTTGAACAGCTAGACGAAGCGGCGAAACTTTTGGTTACAAATTTTGGATCGCATGCATTATTTGTTCATACGCAGGAATGACCGCGAGAGTTTGAAAAACGGAATGTACGAATGCCAAACGAAAAAAGGCGGCCCTTATTTTCATAAGAGCCCCTTCAAATACTCAGGTGTGAATTGAGTTTACTCTTCGTCAACGGGGCGCATCCTTAGCAGAGTGCTGAATTTCGCGGGCTGTGCCGGTTTGATACGTTCGGAATACCGTCCGGGAAATTCGGCAATATCGAATCTGGCCCTCCGGACCACTTCGGTCACGTTGTCCAGGTTCAGGATTATTACACCGCCCTCCACCCGCACATCATTGAACACGACCGGATCGCCAACATTGATGCTGTAAAAAGTGCAGAAAGCTTTTGCCCTAAGAAGGTAGTTTTGAGAGGAGCCCTTGCGTTTTAATTCGTAAGAATGTTCGACATCGGCCTCGCTTGGCTTAACCCCGATCAGACGGCTTGATCGTTCAAACAAAAGAACGACGGCCTTTGGGTCACCAAGTTCGGACACCGCCTTTTGATTAAGCAAAAAATGGCCGTGCCCGTTTAGCGAAACGCGGATCATCTCGGCACGGTAGTCCGATTTATGAGTGAATTCTTCCCATTTTAACTTCATCGTCGATGTCACACCTCGCTCCCTTGGAAAGAGCGCTTTTACGCGTAGGCCGCATTATTCAAAGTGCTTGATAACGTTGATGATACGCCCGAAAGAAACATTTGTAAACTGTATTTTAACGCCGCCCATCGCTCAAAACCAGTTTCCGGCGGGCGTCCACGATAAGACCAGGCCTTTTCGAGCTGACGACAATATTGCGTTCGGTGCCCGTAACATCAAGCGGTATCTTCGGCGTGTAGGTCACGACGTATGAGGAATCTATCAGACGAGCGACAAGCGCCGCTTTTTCGACCATTTCGTCTTTTGTTTCAGGATTTATTATCTCGCCGTTCGTATTTGCCGCCAGTTCGGTTAGCTGTTCTTCGCTCGTCTCAAGATCGTCCCTGCGGGCACGCATTGTTTTTAGAAGTTTCCGGTCGAGGTTTATCGTCGGGCCGATCTTCGGCGCCTGGGCTGTTTGGCGGACACCGTTCGGAAGCCCCGCTACAACCTCGTCGGGCATCGCTTTTGGCCGCGGCGTTTTCGAGATCATTTTGGTACGCGGTTCTATGTCGGTTATTTCCATCCGCGTATAGCTTAAAACATGGACGGTCACATCGGTTGCGAGCAGGCCGCGGAGGGCACGCGTTTTTGTCCCAAAGTCGCTGAAGCTGTCCGTCCCGTCGGTTATCAAAACGAGGTGCTTGTTGTCGAGCGCGCTTTTGGCCAGAAAATCCCTGGCGAGCAAGAGTGACCTTACAAAGGCGGACTTGCGACCGAATTTCGTTCTACCCACGGCAACAAGAGACTCACCTTTGTCAGAGGTCCATTCCGAAACTATCTCCGCCTTATCGTTGTATTGAATGACCGCCACAGAATCTTCGGGTTTGAGAGCATTTATCAGCCCGCTTGCCACTTTTCGCGTTTGGTCAAGGCTCTTCATCCAGCGAAGGTCGCCGCCGGTGTCCATCACGATCAGCACATTTGCGGCCATTCGACGCACGCTGCTTGGCTGATGGAGTATGTTGTTCTCGGTAATAACAAGGTCTTCTTCGCTCACGTCAGGGAAAAACTTTCCGTCTTCGTCAAAGGCGAGCACGTTTAGCTTTATCTCCTCGGTCGCGACCTTTATCGGTGCTTCCGATGGCGTCGGTGTCGGCTGCACGCGGCCGCTTTGGGCGGCGGAAACGATGCAAAGCAAGCCAACTGCAAACAACGAAAATAAGGTCGATCGGAGCATAAAGGTTAGGATGACGAAACTATAGCTTCGGATGCATCTCGACAAACTTCAAAAGATTTGCCAGATAGTCCTGGAAATGAGGGCACGCGATCCCGTGTTTTTGCAATAGTTTATCCGCTGCGGCGGTGTCGTACGTCTGAGCGATAAAAAAATAAGGGACGCCCGAATGAGGCAAACCCGTAAGCGGCGGTGTGAACGGCAGCAGTAAAAGGCGTTCGACCAGCGCGGCGGGTGGCCCGATCACGGATGGCTTGCCGACAAGCTTTTCCGCGATCGCGTTAAAAAGCTCGTTTGTCGTGAGCGGCTCAGGATCGGCCAATGCGATCGTTTTTCCCTCTGCTTGATCGTCAAATGCGAGGGCGGCCATGCCGTCAACTACAAAATCGACCGGCACAAGGTTCAGCCGGACCTCCTTGTTGCCGACATTAACAAGCCGAAGCAGCCCAGGTGCTTTTCTTAGATAATGGATCAGATAATAGATGCCGTCGTATTTGACCGTTTCCCCGGTTTGAGAGTCGCCAACGACGACGGAGGGACGAAAGATCGTCACAGGCAGTTTTGTTTTTAGTTCGTCAACTTCGCGTTCGGCAAGGTATTTCGTCTCTTCATAGAAATTACGAAATCCGGAGTTGTGCTCAAGCTCATTCTCACTGATGCGGCCCGTTCGTTTTCCGGCTACATAACAGGTTGAGACATAGTTGTAGCGTCTGAGCCGCGGCATCGATGCGGCCAGGCTGTTCACATTCCTTGTGCCTTCGACATTGACCTTGAACGCGGGATCCTTCGGCACGGCCAGGTCGTAGATCGCCGCAAGGTGAAAGACATCCGTCGCGGTTTGGCGAACGAAATCGGCATCTTCGTTCGACATCCCGAGGTCGGGTTTAGTTATATCGCCTTCGATCAAGGCGAAATTGTCGATCGGGGTACCGGAGCGCTCGGCGATCTGTTCAACACTCCGGATCGATTTCTCAACGAACTGCCGCTGCACAAGCAAAAGTATCTGCCGGCCCGGCGAAGCAAGCCGCTCGACAAGCCTTTCGGCAATAAAACCCGGAAAGCCGGTTAGGAAGATGGTCCTCGCGAAATTCATATTCTTGTGAGTCCGGAAAACTTCAGTTTGCCGACCTGAGCGACGAAAGTCCGGCAAGTTTCGATTGCCCGACGTGAGCGACAAACTGAAGTTTGTCGGACTGGAAAACTTATGCTAAAGTCGGCATATATCATTACTTCTAAAGAGGTTATATGGCCGAGGGCAATTCGGATCCTGAGCAATTCGACATAAGCAATACCAGCGAACTCGATTCGCCCCGGTGGGCCGTGCTCTCCTTTGAGCGCTGTGAGGCCGCGGGCCTCACATATTCTCAGGCAAGCGAAAAAATGGCCGAGCTCGACGGCCGCAAGATCGCGGGCCTCTGCGTTGTCAGCCAGGAGGCCGCAGCTCGCTTAACCGCTTAGAATTCCAATATCACTTTCCCAAAACTCTCGTTCGATTCCAGGTACTCATGAGCTTTCCGGGCCTCGTCGGCCGGGAAGATCTTGTCAACATTCGCCACCACCGATCCGTCAGAAAGTAAGGGAAGGATCTGTTCGGCAAACTTCCTTGTCGCATCGGCCTTTTCTTCAACAGACACGCCGCGCAGCATTGTCCCTGTGATCCTCAGCCTTTTCGTCAACGCAGCCGAAAGATCAAACTCCGCCCGATTTCCCGATGTAAGGCCGACCAGCATCAGGCGTCCTTTTGGCAAAAGGCATTCCAGATTCTCACGAAAATACGCGGCACCGACGAGGTCCAAGATCACGTCAACTCCGCCGCCGTTTTTCGACCTCAGAATACTCGCAAATTCGGGATCCTCTCCGGTCAGGATCGCTTCGTCGAGTCCGAATTGCCGGGCCTTATCCAGCTTGGCAGCCGTCCGCGACGTGCCGATGGTCCTGGCCCCGAATGCCCTGGCCATTTGTACCGCCGCCAAGCCGACGCCGGAGCCTACCGCATGGACGAGCAGCGTTTCGCCTTTTCTCAATTCCCCTTGAGTAAAGACGGCGTCATGGGCAGTAATAAAAGCTTCGGGCACAGCCGCGGCTTCCGTGAATGAAAGATTCTCCGGTATCAGGGTAAGATGGCCGGCATCCACCAAAACCTTTTCGGCCTGGCCCTCACCCGCCGTAATGCCAAAAACGCGATCAGACGGTTTCAGGCCATTGACCTTCTCTCCGATCTGCTCGACCTCACCGGCAAACTCAAGCCCTGGCAGATTCGGAGAATAACCCGCCGGCGGCGGATATAAGCCCTTTCGCTGGAGCAGGTCCGCACGGTTCAATCCGGCCGCCTTTACGCGAACCAATACCTGGGTATTTTCCGGGTGGGGCGGATCGGGGACCTCTCTTATTTCAAGATTTTCCGGCCCGCCGAAGGATTTGATATAGACCGCTTTCATCGCCGCAGCCTTGCCTCGATATTATTCGCCTTTAGCGAGTTTCCGGTGGCCCGCTGCAGATCGGCGATCGACTTATTCAGCTCGGTCTGGGCGCGAAGTTCGTTGGAACGGGCCGTGGTCAGCGCCGTCTGCCGCTCAAGGACCTTGTAGATATCGGACTGTCCGTTATCCAGTTTTCGCTGTTCGGAATCGTATTGCTTGACCGAATTCTCACGCGCGATAGCGGCAGCCCGCAGACGAGCTTCAGCCGTCCGCAAAGACTGCAACGCATTTCGCACATCGACCTGGATGTTCTGCTCAAGCTGCTCACGCTGCGTGTCAAGGCGTTCGCCTTCGACCAGCGACCGACCGTATTGGGCACGCGAGGTCTTATCGCCAAAGAGCGGAAGATTGAACTGAACTCCAACCTTAAAGGTCGGGTACCTGTTTGCAAAGAGGCCGCCGTAAGGATTGCCGGTAAGTGAATCGATGTTCGCCTGCTGCTGCCCAAGGCGTAAAATACAGGCCTGGTATTCGGGCGGTGTCTGGAGTTTCGGGTCGCACGTGTTAGAAAAGGGACTCGAAAAGTTTGGATTTTGGCTGCCGCCGATACCGGACGTGGTGTAACCGGCCACAAGGTCGATCTGCGGCTTTTTCAACTCCTTGAAATAGCGCTGGTCGAGGGCGTTGATGTCCTTTTGAGCTTGGTTTATTTCAAGCTCCGGACGGTTCTGCATTGCGGCGTCAAGGGCCTGGGAAAGAGTGGTAACAGGAGCGTCGAGATCGACCGAATCGACCGGCGTGACCGACCGGCCCCAAATACGGTCGTTCCGGTTGGCCGCGATCAAATTCTTCAAGCTGTTCTCGGCCACGCCGACCGCATTCAAAGCGTCATAGACCGATTGTTCGAAATTCGCGACCTGCGTTTCGGCGGCAACTATATCGATCGGCGCAAGCTGTCCTTCATCGACAAGGCGTTTGTTATGTTCAAGCTGGTCCTTTGCATCCTTTACGCCGTCGCGCTGGACCTGCAGGTTGCGCAAGGCATAGGTCAGGTCCCAGTACGCCCGCTGGACCGTCGCAATGATCTCGATCGTCCGCTGGCGAAATTGAGTGTCCGTAAGTGAAAGGTTTCGCTTTGCCACCTCGATGTCCCGTCGCGGCTGGTCGAAGCTTCTGCCCCGGAACAGCGGCTGCGTCACGTTAAAGGAAAGACTTGTGTTGTATTGCGGGCTGAGGATAGAGATCGGATTATTTGTCGTGAGCCGCTGATTATTAAGACCGGCACTCAAAACGGTACCGAACGGTTTCAACGTTCCCTGCACGCTTGCGTTTCCGATGAACGAACCCTGGGTCGTCTTACGGTTCGAGCTGAAAATGCTGACATTCGGGACCGTTGACCGTTCATAGTTCGTCTGTCCGGTAAAACGAGGTTCATATGCGCCGCGTGCCGCCTTGAGATCGAATTCGGCTATCCGGACATTTTTTCGCGTGACCTCAATGTCCTTGTTGTTCTCAAGCGCCTGCGTAATAGCTTCGGCCAGCGTTAGCGGCTGCTGGTCGGTCATGTCCACGCCGACGCGGCCAAGATCGGGCAGCGACCTGTCATCCGAGCGGTAATTCGGGCTGATCGCGGGAACGCCCTCGAGCTTTTCCGGTTGCACATCCTGCGTGTCCTTTACCGCGGCGGAAGGAACGGGCGTCGGGGTCGGTGTCTGAGCAACGGCCGCACCCGCACCGATGAAAAGTGCGATGAAAATTGCTGTGTATGATCGCAAAAACATAATAAATACCGTCTTAACGCGAGAATTTTCCGTTTAATTCTTCTTCCTCCTTCTGCGTTTAGTGCGCAAAGCGGAAGATCGCTCTATTGTTTACCGAACAACGAACCGGCCGCCGCCGCGATGCGCCGTCTTATGCCCCCAAAGAGCCCGTCCGAAAACCTTGTTACATATTGAAAGAGCCGCATCTCGCCCAAGTCATCGAATAGTGAATAGAAAACCGGCACTGCAAGTAATGTAAGAAGCAGACAAAGCGACTGTCCGCCGACGACCAAAACGCCGATCGAGCGGTTCGTGCCCGAGCCCGCACCGGTTGAAACAACCAGCGGGATCATGCCCGCAACCAAGGCGATCGTGGTCATCAATATGGGCCGCAGACGGTCGCGGTTTGCCTGAATGATCGCATCGTAACGGTTCATCCCCTGGGAGCGCAGATTGTTTGTGTGATCGATCTGCAAGATCGCGTTTTTCTTTACGACGCCGAACAACAGCAGCAGTCCAAGCCCGGAGAAGATGTTCACCGTTTGTCCCATTACCAAAAGACTGACGATCCCGAACGGAATTGAAAGCGGCAGCGTAAGAAGGATCGTCACCGGATGGATGAACGATTCGAACTGCGCCGCCAGCACGATGTACATAAAGATGAATGAAAGCACGATCGCAAGTGCAAAGTAATACAAAGACTTGCCAAGCTCTTTGGATTGGCCGACGTAGCCGGTCGTGTAACCTGAGTTTTTCGGTATTATGTCTCCAACATAACTGTCGATAGCCGACGTAATATTCGTCGCCGATCCGCCGGGCCTGGTGTTGGCAAGGAGCGTAACCTGCCGCTGCCGGTTGGTGCGATCGACCGAGCTTGGCCCGGTGCCTTCGGATGTTTTTACGACACGGTCAAGCGTTACCCAGCCGACTTTCGATGACGGCACGATCATTCGTTTCAGTCCGTCAACACTGGTTCGAAAGGGATTGATCGCACGAACGCGAACTTCGTATTGATCCGTTCCTTCATTAAACGTAGTGGCTTCCTGCCCCGCGACTAGGGTGTTCAATGCCTGTGAAACATCGCCGACCCGCACGCCAAGGTCGGCCGCCGTATCGCGGTTAACAGTCAACTGCACCTCCGGTTTGCCGCTGATCAGCGTCGAATCGACGTCAACGGCATCCGGTATGGTTTTCATCTTTTCAAGAACCTTTTCCGAGTATTCCTGCAATTTTTCAAGATCTGGCCCGGCGATCAGAAATTGAACATTTGCATTACGAAAACCGCCGCCCGTAAACGCAGCAACAAGCTGAACGGCCGTTCGCAGCTCGGGCGGATAATTTTTGAGCAGGTCGCGGGCGTCGCTCATCATGACTTCCTGCGATTTCGCACGATCATGAATGTCGGTCAATTTCACATAGATCGCGCCGCTGTTCACGACCTGTGCCTGTCCGCCGCCGACAGTTACCAGCGTGTCCGTAACGCCCGGCATTTTGCGGATGTCGGTTGCTATACGTTCGAGAACCTGTGAAGTAGCCCCGAGGCTATATCCTTCCGGCGCCCGAACTGAAACCTCGAATTGCGACTGGTCGTCAACCGGCAGAAAGTTTTTTCCGACGAACATAAACAGCGGAATGATGCTCAAAAACACCAGGACCACCAAACCAATGATCACCCACCGGTGGCCCATTGAAAACTTTAGAAGCCACGCATAGACGCCGTCCACGTGCCGGAACCACCCGGTGTAATGGGATGTTCTTTCTTCCTCTTTGCGGCCGCCCTGATTGGTTTCCAACATCCCGTCGCCTTCGACATCGACCAGGAATGCTTCGTCCGGTTCGGGCTCTTTTTTAGATCGTTTTATCAGCCGGGCCGCCAGCATCGGCGTCAGGGTAAATGAAACGAGCAGTGAAATACCGACCGCAAACGACGCCGTAAGGCCAAAGCTGGACATAAATCGCCCAACGATGCCCTGCATAAATCCGATCGGTACAAAAACGGCCATCAAGGAAAGTGTCGTTGCCAGGACCGCCAACCCGATCTCGCGCGTACCTTCGACAGCGGCCTGGAACGGGTCCATCCCTTTTTCTTCAATGAAGCGATAGATATTCTCGAGTACCACGATCGCGTCATCGATCACGATGCCGACCATCAGCGTCAGAGCAAGCATCGTGATCTGGTTCAGGGTATAGCCCATTGCATAGACCAGTGCGAATGTTGAAATAATGGAGGTCGGGATCGCAAGTGCCGCAATAAATGTGGAGCGGAAACTCCACAGAAACAGGAAAACGACGATCGAGGCCAGAATCGAGCCGAGGATCAAATGCTCTTCGATGGCACGCAGCGAATTCTCGATAAAGATCGAGTTATCGCCGATAATGCGGATCTGGTAGCCACCGGGAAGTGTTGGTTCGATGTCCTTGAGCCGCGATTTTATCTCATGTGCAACGGCGACAGTGTTCTGCCCCGACTGCTTTGAAACAACCAAGGTTACCGCCGGCTGCCCATTGAGCCGGGCTTCGGATCTGATCTCCTCGGCGCCATCTTCCGTATAGCCAAGATCTTTGACTTTGACCTGATAGTCGCCCCGGGTTGCCACGACAACATCTCCAAATTCCTCGGGTTTTCGAATTTTACCAAGCGTTCGAACACTGGTTTCCTTTTGGCCGCTGTCGATGCGTCCGCTGGGAAACTCGACATTCTGTATGCGAAGAGCGTTTGAAATTTCCCCGGCGGTTACGTTATAAGACCGCATCTTGTCCGGATCGACCCAGACGTTGATCTGCCTTTCCTGTCCGCCGATGATCGATATCTGGCCCACGCCATCCACCGATTCGATCCGTTCCTTTATCTTTTTCCTGGCCGTTTCGGTTACGTCCCTGAGATTTGTCGGGGCCGAAACGACGATCCGAAGGACCGGTGCGGCGTCGGAATCTAGTTTCTGAACGGTTGGCTGCTCTGCCGTGTCGGGAAGATTCGGGATGGCCGTTTGAACGCGGTTTTCAACCTCCTGAGCCGCGACATTCACGTCCTTTTCCAAAACAAATTGAACAAATACCTGCGAAATGCCCTCGATCGAGGTCGAGCGCAGTTCGTCAATTCCGCTCACGGTATTCACTGCTTCCTCGATCTTTTCAGTGATCTCGGTTTCTATTTCCTGAGGCGAGGCACCCGGATTGACAACCGTGACGGTGATCGTCGGAAAGTCCACCTTTGGAAAAAGATCGACACCAAGATTCAGGAACGAAAACGCTCCTACAACGACCAGCGACAATATCAACATCGTCGCAAAAACCGGCCGCTTAACACATACTTCCGCTAACCACTGCATAATTTAACTTCCGTGTTCCGTGTTTCAAGTCCCGTTCTTGGGTCGCCTAAAATTCTGACTTACCTACTGCCTTACCAAAACCCCGTCCGTCAACGGCGCCAAATTTCCGACGGCGACGAGATCGCCTTCGACAATGCCCTGTTTGACCTGGATCATATCGTTTTCGAGCAAGCCAAGCTGAACGAACTGCTCGCGGGCCGCTCCGTCCTTGATCACAAAAACGGAATTCGTGTCGCCGACGGTCTTCACGGCCTTGACCGGGATCATCACGGCCGGCTCCGGCTTTGACTGGGTGACACGAACGGTCGCGAACTGGCCCGGTTTCAAAAGCCCTTCAGAATTCTGCACCTCAGCCTCTACGATCAGGGTCCTGGCCGTCGGGTTGACGCTCGGCGAGATCCTGGCAACGGTCCCTGCAAAATTCCGGTCCGGATACGCCGTCGTTTGGAGCGAAATGCCCTGGCCGGTCGCTATCTTACCGATCGCCTGTTCGGGAACGTCGATCCGCAGGCGGAGCGTCGATGTGCGGACGATCGTCGCCACCTTGGAGTTGGGCGTGTTAGGCGAGATATATTCACCTACATCCGCAACCTTATCGGAAACGTAACCGCTGATCGGGGCCCTGATCACGGTATCCGTTGTTGCCTTTTGAGCGGCCGCCACCTGCGACTCCAGGGTTGCGATCCCGGCCCGGGCGCTTGCGGCCGCGGCCTTTGCGGTGTCAACGCCCGATTGCGCCGTGCTGATCGCTTTGATCGCAACGGCGGCATTCGACCGTGCCTCGTCCAATTGGCCGAGGAGCGAATCCCTCTGCGATCTGCGTTGATCGAATATCGCACGCGAAACGTCGCCCGTTTCAAGCAGCCGTTCGGCCCGCCGCAGTTCCTTCTCAGCCAGTTCAAGCTGGGCGGTGACGGATTTCACCTGTGAAAAATCCTTTATCTGAAAGGTTTCGCCGTCCTTTACACCGAGCCTGGCCTGGGTCTGTCTTAGGTTTGCTATCGCCTGATCGACATTTGCTTCTGCCTGGCCTACAGCCTTTCGCTGCTGTTCGACCTGAGCTTTCGCCTGATCAAGCCGTATCGCAGCGTCCCTCGAATCAAGCCGGACCAGCACATCGCCCTGATTCACATAACTGCCGATATCGAAATTAACTTCGACTATCTTCCCGCTCACCGCCGGGGCCACATCTGTTTGAGCATCGCTTGCCAAATTTCCCGTCGCCTCGATGTAAGTCGGTATGGGCTTTATCACCGCCTGAGCGGTTGTCACATCCACTATCGCCGGCTGGTCGTTGGCATTAGCCGTCGTGGCCGAATTTGCATTCGAACCGCACGAGGTCAGGCCAAGCGCCGAACACGCAAGTAACAGGAGTATTGCAAAATAGAATTGCATCGTTTTTAACATGATAGATCGATCCTCGGACCTTAGGACGCGGCGTCAGGGCCGCCCTTGGTAAAAGCTCCGCTCAATATTATTTCCGCAAAACTTCGTGCGGCCGTCTCATTGCTTATGTCAAGAACCTTGCGTTTCTTGTCCCACAGAATATTGTTTAACGAATGATGGATCAGCATCCCAAGGAATGAGCGCACGATTATTCTGGGGTCCATCTTTTTCGCCGCACCGTCCTTTTGACGTCCTTTCAAATAACCACCGAGAAAGTCATAGATCTTCGTTACAAACTCGCCGAAAAACCGTTCGGCAAGTTCGTGTTCCTCAAGTGCCGAGTAAAACAAAAGCCTCATAAATCCGACATCGGATTGGTGCTTTTCAAGCGCCTGAAGCCCAAATTCATAAAAGACGCCAAAATCGTCTTTGGCCTTCATCGCATCAACGAGCGCCTGATTCGTCTCCCACGGGAAGGTGTGCAGGCCGTCATTACACATTTTCGCTTCGAGTATTGCGGCGAACAGAACGTCCTTTGAGGCAAAATGCTTAAAGACCATCGCCTCTGACACGCCGGCCGCGTTCGCTATCTCTTTCGTGGTCGTCCCGCTAAACCCGCGATTTGAGAACAGCGAGACAGACGTCTGAAGTATCTGTTCGCGCCGCTGGTCGCCTGACATCCGTCCGTTGTGGTCACATTTAAAGAAATTATCTATCAATTCTTCTCCTTAGTAAGTGCTTACTCACCGTTGAATTTATTGATTTTGCATTTTCGCATTGACGGTTGTCAAGCGAACGCGAGGGGGGCTAATAAGCATTAAACGCGTCTCCTCTCGACATGTTCCAAAAAATTGCGCGAAACCGTAAATTTTTCACTCTATTAACGCGGGATCTTGGAACCTTTAGGAACGGAAATTCGTTACAACTATTTCGGAACACGTTTCATCAGAGACAGCCGTAGAACGCTCGGAAGGTTTGTGCGGTAGAGAGTGAAAGTCAGGAGGGATGTGAAATGTCGGAATTTGAAGCAGAAGTAAAGAAAGCGGAAAAAGAGCTGGAACAGAGTCTGGTGCCTGTCGTTCCCGAGTTGGACGATAGCAGGCTCGATGATGAATTTCTTGGAGATCTAAAGATGCAGGCACAGGAATACGGACAGAAATTGCAGGATGCGGCCGGAAAGGCAAAGGTCTTTGCCGAAGAAAAAGTGGCATGGGCGGGTGACAAGTTCAAGGAAATACAGAACAAGGACCCGAAGGAGATCATCGAGGACGCCAAGGAATTTGCCCGTCAAAAGCCGGGTCAGACTATTCTTATATCGGCTGCGATCGGCCTTGTATTGGGCTTCCTTCTCAAACGAAAATAGTCGGACCCGGAATAATTCGTGAAGCAAAAAAGGGCAGCCTGATCCGGCGGCCCTTTTTTATGCTGAAAAATTCAACTCTGATCGTGTAAGAGCCGGCGAGTAGTGTCGCCGAACAATACGTCGATCTTTTGAGGTTCGAGCACCGCCGTTACTTCCCCGTGCCCAAAATGGGAGTGCATCATTGCCTGTCCTTTTTTATACTTGCGGTTGCGGTCGTAGGCATCCGGGGCTTTCCCTTTGCCAGCTGTGACACCGGTTTTAACGCCGGCTTTAAAGGTGCTGGCGGTTTGGCATGTGTCACAAATGGCCGACGATATCTTTCCAAGCTTGGTTACCGTCTTAATTGAATGGCCCGTCTCAGCTTCGCAAGCGGAGCATAACATCGGGATTACGTCGCCCGCTGCGTGTTTTTCCGTCTTCATATCTTGATCTTAAACTTACTCTCCGCCCTTTACCGGCGACGGCGACCCCCGAACGAACGGAAAGTCCGAACAGCCGGTTTCGCACCTACCTGTGTTTCGACCGGCTTTACACCGCCGAAATCCGGTAAAAATACCCGCTCGACCTGTTGGCCGGTCAATTTTTCGATCGCCCTTAGCGAATGCTCTTCGGCAAGCGTAAAAAGCGTGATCGCATGGCCCTTGTTTCCGGCACGGCCTGTACGGCCGATACGGTGGACATAATCCTCGGGGGCCACGGGCACATCATAGTTTATCACATGTGAAACGGCATCTATATCGATGCCGCGTGCCGCAACGTCGGTTGCGACCAGGACACGCGTACGCCCCGACTTAAAGCCCGACAACGCGGCCTCACGCTGCGATTGTGACCTATCGCCGTGTATTCGGTTCGATTTTAGCTCGCGTTTTGCCAGTATGTGGGCGATGCGGTCGGCACCACGTTTGGTCCGTGTAAATACCAGAACACGCTCAAAGTCGTCTTTTTCGAGCAGATCGAGCAGCAGCGGCACCTTGAACTGATGGGCCACGGGATATGCCTTCTGCTCGATCGTTACGGCGGCCTTGCCGCGAACTGAAACCTCGATAAAGGTAGGATCGGTCACGATCGACATCGCGATCCGCTCAATGTCGCTTGCCATTGTCGCCGAGAAGAACAGTGTCTGCCTCTTCGCCGGCACGGCCTTAACGATCCGCTTGATCGCGGGCAAAAAACCCATATCGAGCATCCGGTCGGCCTCGTCCAGGACGAGCGTCGTCAGGCCGTCAAATTTAACCAGCCCCTGCTCCATAAAATCGATCAGCCTGCCCGGTGTAGCGATCAGGATGTTTACGCCCTGTTTCAAGGCCTGTATCTGTTTTCCGTAAGCGGCACCGCCGATAACGGCCGCACATGTGACACCTTTCGGAGCAAACTTTCGACATTCGGCGTCGATCTGTGTAGCAAGTTCCCGAGTTGGGGCGAGCACAAGGACCGATGTCCCGCGTTGCTTGCTTTCGTTCAGTTTCTGCAAAAGGGGCAGCAAAAAGGCCGCCGTCTTGCCGGTTCCGGTCTCGGCCGTGCCGATCACGTCGCCGCCGTCTAAAATAACGGGAATAGCCTGTTTTTGAATGGGTGTAGGCTCATCAAAACCCATACGCTTGCATTTGTCCGTAAACAACGGCAGCAAGCCTAGATCTCTAAAATTCATTTTTGTGTTTTATCTTTATCTCTTTCAATCGAAAGAACCGTTTACCCGCAAATTGCAGTGCCGTTTGGCGGTGCATTGGCCACTTCCCATAAGGGTCCGACCATATTCGCGACCATCGCAAGTACACCGATGCCTAAAAAACAGGCTCGTGCCTTGCTTGGGTTCGTTCGTGATATTTAAGAAGTTATCTAACGGTGGGTTAAAACTTTCGGTGTAACGGTAGCAGCGAATGACCAACGTGAGAAGGCTCTAAAATTGCTTGAGCCGCTTCTGACAGGTGTTAATGGCCCTTCTCTCAAATTCTGATCGCTGACTCACAACGAGAGCGAAATTACCGTCGACAAACGAGAGAAGGAATTTCAAATTATTAGAATATAACAATTTACGGGAAGTTGCAAGCTAATTTCGTAACGACTAATTCAACCGACAATCAATTGCTCAGCAAGTTCGTTCGGGTTCGCTTAGGTTTCGGAAGCGGTATTTCTTGCTCTTTGTAGGATTCAATAAAAAGATCGTGAGCGATCTTAGCCTCGTCCAGGGCCTCTTCTTCGGTCTCTCCAAAAGCCGACAGCCTGGGAAATGAAGAACAAGTGGCAATGTACTCACGGTCATCTTTACTCCAAACAATGTTAAATGCGTATCTGGTCATATTTCATTGTGCTCCGAGCCATTCGGCTGCCACTTCACGCGGCGTACGTTTATTGCCGTCCACCTCATAGTTCAGCTTTCGCATTTCGTTGGTTGAGATAGCATTGTTCAGTTTTGCAAATACATCTGCGAAGACCGAGATTTTGCCACGGCGTGCGATAAAAACGGCTTGATAAGGAGGAAAATAGCGTTTATCGTCTTCGAGTTGAAACAGGTCGAGAGCGGAGATCAGCCCGTCGGTGGAGTTGCCGGCGATGATGTCGAGTTCGCCTGAACGGAGAGCACGGTAGGTGAGCGCGAGGTCCATCTCGCGCGGCTGTTTGGCGAAGTTGAAACCGTAGGCCTTTGAAAAGCCGTGATAGCCGTCGGCCCGCGACATAAAGTCCTGGCCAAAACCGGCCTGCCAATCACGCGAGACCGCCACAGTGTCGGAGATCCTTTTCAGGTTGTTCTGCCGTGCAATATCACCGCGAATCAATATCGCGAAATCGTTCGCAAACCCCAGCGGCGGACTCAGGATCAGGCCGAATTTCTCTGCGTATTCCGCCTTCGTCTTATCGTACACCTCCTGCGGGTCGGTGATCGGCGGGTGTTTCAGGATGGCGGTGTAGGCGGTGCCCGTGTATTCGGGGTAAACGTCGATCTGTCCTGAAAGCAGGCCTTTGTGTGCGAGGTCGCCGCCCAGCTCGAATTGCCGCTCAACCTCGGCACCTTGGCCTTCCAGCATCTGTGCAAGTATCTCGGCGAGAATGATGGACTCGGTAAAGTCTTTCGAGCCGACGATTATCCGCTGTCCGTCAAGACGCGGGCCGTCTGCGGTCTGGATCGATCTCGGATCTAAAATTTCGGATCTGAAGCCTGGCAAGTAGCTAAACCCAACGATCGCCGCAAAAATGACAAACGCTCCTGCAACGGCAAACTTTCTCCTGCCTGGCCTTCGCTCGCCAATCTTGTAAGTCTTTTCAATCTGCCCCAACGCAAAATCGCTGAGCAAGGCGAGCAAGGCCGACGCAAGAGCGCCCGCGATCAGTAGATTATTGTCATTCTGCCTCAAGCCGCGGAATATGTATGTGCCCAACCCACCAGCGCCGACCGCGGCCGCGACTGTCGCCACGCCGACCGAAATGACAACGGCGACACGGATCCCGGTCAATATCACGGGCGCCGCCAGCGGCAGTTCGACCATTCTAAGGATTTGCCCGCCGGTCATTCCCATAGCAACGGCGGCCTCTCTTACCTTGGGGTCAATGCCCAGAATGCCGGTCACCGTATTTCGGATCACGGGCAGCAGGGCATATAGGGCCAGGGCGATGACCGCCGTCCTCGCGCCGATGCCGCCGATAAATGGAATAGGAATGAGCAGGCCGAACAGGGCAAGACTCGGCACGGTCTGCATAATGTTGGCGAAGCCCAATATCGGCGTTTGCAAACTCTTAACTCGCGTCAGCAAAATACCAAGCGGCAGACCGATCGCTACGGCAAGGCCGGTCGCCAGCAGCACTATGAAGATATGCTCGCGGGTCAGAACCAGCAGCTCAGGCCAATTAGAATCAAGGAATTGAAAAAAGTCCTTCATTGAGGTGCGTTGTTCTCAAACCTTTTTCGAATAAGCCGGCAAAAACTGCGGAGTAGCACGCCCTTTTGTTAACTGCTCGAACGCGTAAGCGTATTTGATCAATACGGGTTCGCTCCAGGCCTTTCCAAAGAACGCCATACCTGTTGCTGAGATCGATGCGGGGATCGGAGCGCCATTCGCGTTGGTTGATGCCGGAATTTCGCGAAGGCCGAGCGGAACGGTGATGTACGGATAACCGGCGGTGGCGGCGATCGCCCACGTGGCTCCGCTGGTCGGGGCGACAAGCGCATCGAGCTTATCTTTGGCCATCACGGCATCGATGCCTTCGTCGCGGCTTGTCCGTTTTACATCCGCGAGAGCGTCGATATAGGCTTTGTCGGTCAGTCCGCCTTTTGCCTGGGCCTGTACGAACAGTTCCTGGCCGAAGAGCGGAAGTTCCTTATCTTTATTCTCGTCGTTGAATTTGATCAGATCTTCGAGAGTCTTGTATTTCGAACCGCGAGAAGCCAGATATTTGTTCAGGCCGGATTTGAATTCGTACAGCAAAACGTCGAGACGCTGTGTCGATACTTTGCTGTAATCGGGTGTGAACGTTGCGTCGATAATGGCCGCTCCGGCATCTCGGAGCTTGTCAACAAACGGTTTGTAGTATGCCTTTGTCTGCTCCGCCGTTCGGCCCTGAATAAACTGCATCACCAGACCAAGCCGCGCGCCTTTGAGGCCGTTGGCATCGAGGAATTTCGTATAATCCTTTGCTGCTTTCTTCTCACCGTCAGCCGTTACAGGGTCGCTCTTGTCGCGGCCGACCATCGCCCCGAGCAAAATTGCGGCGTCCGAAACCGTTCTTGCCATCGGCCCGGCGGTATCCTGTGTGTGG
>JBGTJP010000034.1:0-31734 GCA_041745075.1 Pyrinomonadaceae bacterium
TCGGTCGCGACGTATTTGCCCGACGGTTTCAGATCGCAAAGGACCGGCACCTTTTTCTGGATCATTTCAAAGTCTTCGACGCTCAACGGAACGTTTGCCGAATGGGCGATAGCGAGCAGGTGCAGCACCGCATTGGTCGAACCGCCCGTCGCCATGACCACCGCGATGGCATTTTCGAACGCCTCTCGCGTCATAATGTCGGACGGAAGCAAATTGTTTTCGACGGCCCTTGCAAGTGCTTTGGCAGATTCAATTGCGCTCTCGTGTTTCTCATCATCCTCGGCGGCCATTGTCGATGAAAACGGAAGACTCATGCCCATCGCTTCGATCGCGGACGACATCGTGTTAGCGGTGTACATGCCGCCGCACGAACCGGCACCCGGACAGGCGTGTTTTTCGACCGCGGTAAGTTGTTCGTCGTCGATCTTCCCTGCCGTATATTCGCCAACCGCCTCGAATGCGGAGACCACCGTCAGGTCTTTGCCGTCGAGATTCCCGGCCTTGATCGTTCCGCCGTAAACAAAGATCGAGGGAATGTTCAGCCGGGCGATCGCGATCATCGCACCGGGCATATTCTTATCACAGCCGCCGATGGCGACGAGGCCGTCCATTTGCTGGCCCTGACAGACCGTCTCGATCGAATCGGCAATGACCTCACGCGAGATGAGCGAATATTTCATTCCCGGCGTGCCCATCGAAATGCCGTCGCTTATTGTAATAGTGCCGAAAACCTGCGGCATCAGGTTTTCATTTTTTGCCGTCTCGATCACCGCGTCGGCCAATTTGCCAAGGCTCAGGTTGCACGGCGTGATCGTGCTGTAACCGTTCGCCACGCCGATGATCGGCTTGTCGAAATCGGCGTCGGTGAATCCAACCGCGCGGAGCATTGCCCGGTTGGGCGCGCGCTCTACGCCCGCCGTCGTTGCTTTGCTTCTGTTATTGTTTGGCATTTTTTCCTGGGACCGCAGGCGTCCCCGCCTGCATGAACGCCGTTTTTTGGCGTTCGAGTGCGCTCGGTATTGCACATGTGCCGGCTTCAGCTACGCCGCTGGAAAACGCGGCGTTGCAGGCGAGGGCGCCTGCGTTCCCGGGCAGCTAAACTTTCCCGAACAACTGTTCTCTTTTCTTAAATGCTTCTCTCACTATCCGCACATCTTCCAAAAACTTTGGCAGTTCTTCCATCCGCAAAGCCTGCGGGCCGTCGACAAGTGCTACCGACGGATCCGGATGAAAATCGACAAGGATCATATTTGCACCGGCGATCACTCCCTGTGCCGTTACGTGCATAATATCCAGGATGTTATCGGGCCCGCGAAACCGGCCGCCGACCGAATGCGACGGGTCGATACAGACCGGCATTCGGGTGAGGCGTTTGACGACCGGGACGTGTGCGAAATCGACCATATTGCGGTGCGGCTCGCCGATGTTTGTTTTCATCCCTCTTAATCCGAACACAACTTTTTGATTGCCCTCGCTGGCAAGGTATTCGGCGGCGTGGAGCGATTCGTCCAGCGAGATGCCAAAGCCGCGCTTTAGCAGCACGGGGAATTCCTGCTGGCGGCCGACGCTTTTTAGCAGCTCGAAATTCTGCGTGTTCCGCGTTCCTATTTGAAGCATGACGCCGGTCGGGCGGCCGGTTTGATCCAATGCATCATTTATCTCGGCGACGTGCGATTCGTGCGTGACCTCCATCGCGATCACCTTGATGCCGTATTTGCCCGCGAGTTCGAAAACGTATGGCAGACAGCTCTTGCCGTGACCCTGAAACGAATAGGCGCTCGTGCGTGGTTTGTATGCTCCCATTCGCGTGCAGACCTGGCCGTTTTCTTTTAGCGCCTCCATCATCGTCTCGACACTTTCGGGTGAATCGACCGCACAAAGGCCGGCAAAAACATTGAGATTGTCCTGACCGAATTCGACGCCGTTATAATCGAAACCGTTTGGGCGGCTGTCGTCCTTGTGGCGTCCGAGGACCTTGTACTGCTCGGAGATGCGGACCACATGATCGACCGCCTGAAACGCGCCCATCTCATCCAGCGAAAGTGCTGAAGTGCTGCCGATAAGATAAATTTCCGTTAGCGTCTGCTTTGCACCCTGCACGTTGTGAATACGGTATTCAATATTTGTCAGGTGCTGCAGATGAGCTTCGAGCCGCTTGTATTCGCGGGACTCGAGGCTGATGTTTGGTTTGAGGATAAGGATCATAAGCTGGGATCGCAGGCGTCCTCGCCTGCATGAGCGTAACGCGAACAAACCGTATAACTAGCCACTCCGGCTGCCCAAAGGTTGACGCCGCTAAAGACGGGGCGTTGCAGGCGAGGGCGCCTGCGTTCCCAGGAATACTGTCGGATACCTCCCGAGATATCTGACGTTTCCGGCCTGCTCGCGGACCTCGTCGAGTGCTCCCTTTAATTCGCTTTCGCTGGCCGGCGGGCGAACGTCGAGATAGAAATAAAACTCGGTCGGCGAATCCTTGATCGGGCGGCTTTCGATCTTCAAAAGATCGACGCCGCGGCGGACGAAAGCACGCAGTGCGTTGTGCAGCGAACCCGGCTCGTGCCTCAGCGTCAGCACCATCGATATCTTATCGCCGCCATTTGAATCATCGGGCTTTCGCGAGAGCAAGGCAAACCTGGTGAAATTCTCCGCGTGATCTTCAATATGCTCACGCAAGATCTTGCCGCCATAGAGTTCCGCGGTCCGCCTGGAGCCGATCCCCGCCCGCGTCGGATCGCCGCTTTCGACCGCCCGTTTTACACTTCCTGCAGTGTCGTCGCCCGCGACGCGTTTTAGATGAGGGTAAGCCGAGAAGAACCTTTCGCATTGCGCCAATGCCGCCGTGTGCGATTCGACCGTCGTGACCGTCTCAAATTCCGCTTCCCGGCAGGCAACGAGAAAATGTGCGACCGGCAGAATTATCTCCGCCGCAATACTGAGATCACTTTTCAGCAGCAGGTCGTAACAGCGATGAACCGACCCGACGATCGTATTTTCAAGCGGCGTCAGAATATAGTCGGCCTTCCCGCTTTCTATCGCCGTGAAGAGGTCGTCGAAAGTCGGGAACGAAACGGTTTCGCAATCCTTGCCCAGAACGCCAAGCGCCGCCTCGTGGCTAAACGTGCCTCGCTCGCCGAGGAATGCCACCCGCGACCCGTCGGCCATGACGTGAGTATCGGTCGCCTTGCCTGTTTCGGCCAGCGGTTTGTGATAGGTCCGCTGCTGCAAATGGAGCGATTCGTCGATGATCCGCTGGAAAATATTCTCGACACTTTTATCGTCGAAGGGGCCGGGATTCTCGGCAGCGACCCGCGAAAGGACTTCAAGCTCGCGTTTCGGATCGCAAAGCGACGTATCGCGCTCCGCCTTTGCGGCACCGACGCGCAAGGCGATCGCGGCTCGCTCGTTTAGCAGCCGCAAAAGCTCACTGTCTATTCGGTCTATCGCCGCCCGCGGGTTGTTGACATCGCTGTCGTTCATTTATTTAAGCTGATCCAGCGGACGACGGAAAGTAGCGAGTGTGCCCATAACAACCGCGAATTACCGTTCCGAAATAGGATCTTTGATCGCGGGGCACACTTCCTACCGATCGTGTTTCTGCCGGTTGTCACACTGCCCAGAGAAATTGTTCGGGGTTATCATGAAGGGCTTTGTCCTGGCCCGAACGCCAATCGGGTCGGTTCTGCGAACAGATGTCTATCGCGACCGTGTCTTCTATCACCTCGGACGAATGCTCGACGCCCGCCGGGATACATAAGAGCTGATTGCCCTCGACCAATACCGAGCCATCGGGCAGATGGAAAAGCCATGCGCCGTGGAGCACGAAGATCATTTCCTCGGTGTCGTGCGAGTGCGGCAAAGTCACGGCGCCTTTCTGAACCTCAAGACGGCCAACCGCCAAATGGTCACCGTAAACCGCCTTGCGCAGGTATGACGGGTTGACCTCATCCGATTCCAATTGGTTTAGATCGTAGAACTTCATAAATCGTTTTTTCCGAATTAGAAAAATTAGATTCTGGTGTCGCTGCCGCACCTAGGGTGCCCCTTTCACTTTCCTCTTCTTCATCTTATTCTGTGGTCGATCTTAATTCCACGAAAAAAAGAGGAATCGGATGAAGAAGGTAAAGGAGGACGAAAATCAATTCTTCGCCGTGTTTACCAGCCTTCCCTGCTCAAGCCATGGCATCATTCCGCGAAGGCGTTTTCCAACCTCTTCGATCGGATGATCCTGTCCCTCGCCTTCGAGACGTTTGAAATTCTCTTTGCCGGAATCGCATTCGCTCATCCACTCGTCCGCAAATTCGCCGCTCTGTATCTCGCTGAGGATCTTTTTCATTTCCGCCTTTGTCTGATCGGTCACGATGCGGCTGCCGCGGGTCAGATCGCCGTATTCGGCGGTATTAGAAACAGAGTACCGCATGTTGCTGATTCCGCCTTCATAAAGCAGATCGACGATCAGCTTCATTTCATGAAGGCATTCGAAATATGCCATTTCGGGCGAATATCCGGCTTCGGTCAGCGTCTCATAACCCGCCTGGATCAGCGCGGTCAAACCGCCGCAGAGCACGGCCTGTTCGCCGAAAAGATCGGTCTCCGTCTCTTCCTTAAAGTTCGTTTCGATAACACCGGCCTTTCCGCCGCCGATGGCAGAGGCGTAGGACAAGCCTATGTCTTTTGTGTCGCCGGAGACATCCTGGTAAACGGCGAGTAGACAAGGCACGCCTCTGTCCCGCTTGTATTCGGCGCGGACAAGATGTCCCGGCCCCTTCGGAGCGACCATGAAAATGTTCACGTCCTCGCGCGGCACGATCTTTTTGAAATGGATCGAAAAGCCGTGTGCGAAGGCGAGGTATTTTCCGGCTGACAGATTCGGCTCGATCTCGTTGCGGTAAACAGTGGGCGCGACCTCGTCCGGCACCAGGACCATGACAACATCGGCCATCTTGACCGCGTCGCCGGTGTGCATTACTTCAAGTCCGGCTTCCTCGGCTTTTTTCCAGGATTTGCTGTCCTGGGCCAGCCCGACGATCACGTCAACGCCCGAATCCTTAAGATTGTTGGCGTGCGCGTGACCCTGAGAGCCGTAGCCGATAACGGCTACCCGTTTTGTTTTGATGAGTTCAGTGTTTGAATCTGCGTCGTAAAAAACTTTCATAACTTGTTTCTATTTTTCTATCCTACAGTCTGATGGAGAACCGACGCGGCCGGGTCTTCCGCCATTAAGGTATTTATTGCTACATAGCCCGTTCGGACGACCTCGTTTAACTTGAACGACCGAAGCAAGCCAATAAACCGGTCCACCTTTTCCTTATTTCCTGAAGCCTCGATTATCAGGCGGTCGTGCGTAATGTCCACTATCTTCGCACGGAAAATGTCCACGAGGTTTTTTATTTCCTGACGGTCATCTGCCGTGAGCGCATTTACATCTATCAACGCCATTTCCCTCTCGATGTGCTGCATTCGCGTGACCGATTTTGCCTCGCGTACACGGGCGAGACGGGAGCACTGCTTTAATATCTGCTCGACCACCGCATCGTCTCCCTCGGTCACGATGGTGCACCGCGACCAGCCGTCCTCTAGCGTTCTGCCGACCGAGATCGTCTCGATATTGTAGCCGCGAGCCGAAAACAAGCCCACGATCCGTGACAGCTCGCCCGGTTCGTTTGCTACCAATACTGAAAGCGTGTTTCGCATAATTCGTACGACAGGCTTTCCAGCCTGTTTATCACGGGCGCCTTACCTTCGTATGACAGGCTTTCCAGCCTGTCGATCACTTGCGAGAAAGGAACAGGCTGGAAAGCCTGTTCTACGTCTTCAGAATCATGTTCCTCGTATCCTGTCCGGCCGGGATGATCGGGAACACATTTTCTTCCTTTGAAACAACGACGTCCCAAATGGTTACGCCTTCGTAGGCGAGGCCTTTTTCCAATACATCGGTCAATTCCGAAGGCGTTGTCGCCCGCAAGCCCTGCGCACCGTAAGCCTCGGCCAGTTTCACAAAATCCGGCGAGATCGAAAGATCGACCTCAGAGTAAGCACGGTCATAGAACATCTCCTGCCATTGCCGGACCATCCCAAGATAGCCGTTGTTCATTATCAGCACTTTTAGCGGGATCTTGTACTGGATGGCGGTGATGATCTCCTGATTGGTCATCTGAAAACCGCCGTCGCCCACGACCGCGACCACCTTTTGGTCGGGGCAGGCAAGCTGCGCGCCCATTGCCGCCGGAAGGCCGAAACCCATGGTGCCAAGCCCGCCGCTGGTCAGCCATTGGCGCGAACGTTTGAAAGGGTAGAACTGTGCCGCCCACATCTGGTGCTGGCCTACGTCCGTGACGATGATGGCGTCGCCCCTCGTCGCACGATGGAGTTCTTCGATAACTTGCTGGGGCCTTAACTCGGTTTCGGATGTTTCGCAGATCAGCGGGACAGAGGCCTTCCATTCGTTCAGCCGCGCCCACCAATCCAAACGTTTTGCTTTGCCGGCGTTGATCGCGGCTCCTTCGCGGGACTCAAGACGGGCGGCGATCTTCTGCAAAGCCGGCTTCGCGTCCGAGACGAGCGAGATGTGGGGCTGTTTCACTTTCCCAATATTTGACGGATCGATATCGATGTGAATGATCTCTGCCTGAGGTGCGAACGTCGCCAGTTTGCCCGTTACGCGGTCGTCAAACCGAACCCCGACGGCGACCAAAAGATCACTGTCGGCTACGGCCATATTGGCAGTGTAGGTCCCGTGCATTCCAAGCATTCCAAGCGAAAGACGGTGAGCGGTCGGAAATCCGCCCAGTCCCATCAGCGTTGGCGTCACCGGAGCTTCGAGCAGCTCGGCCACACGCATAAGAACATCGGCGGCGTCGGACGTGACTATGCCGCCCCCAACGTAAAAAACCGGCCGCTCTGCATTTATCAGACGGTCGGTTATCGTGTCTAAAGTCCTTTCGTCCGTTGGCTGAGGTTGTTCCGGCGTAACCGGAGAGAACCGCCTGCGCGGAGCTTCGCAGATGTGAGCCGTTATATCCTTTGGAACATCTATGACCACCGGGCCCGGCTTTCCGGACGCTGCTATCTCAAAAGCCTCATCGATTATCGCGGCGAGATCGCGGACATCGCGGACGAGGTAGCTGTGTTTCACTATCGGCAGCGTCAGGCCGAACGTATCTACCTCCTGAAACGCATCGGTCCCGATCACGGGCAGCGGCACCTGGCCGGTGATCACGACCAGCGGGATCGAATCCATATACGCCGTGGCGATGCCCGTCACAGCGTTCGTCGCACCCGGGCCGGAAGTAACCAGCGCCGCACCGACCTTGCCGGTGGCACGGGCATAGCCTTCCGCCGCGTGGACCGCACCTTGTTCGTGGCGGACGAGGTAATGTGTTATTTCATCACGAAACCGCCAAAGTTCGTCATAGATGTGCAGTACCGCGCCGCCGGGCAGACCGAAGATCGTGTCCACGCCGTTGCGGATCAATCCGCGGACGAGCACCTCGGCCCCGCGCATGGCTTTATCAGCCGGTTCCGCCGTTGCAGCGACCGATCCGGCTTTGGCCGTTATTAATTGTGCATCACCTGCGTCCCGCATTAAAAGTAAACTTTAAAAGGCCGTCTCTCCTTTCGGATGACGGCCTTCTCTTTGAACTAATAGAGTATAGACATCACCCGATCCGTGCGGTCCGCACAGCCACGATAATGCTAATAAAGTAAAAGTTCTGTATCACGAAATGTTATGTTCTTCCGATCTAATATAACGTCGCCAAGCAACGCTGAGACTACTATAAGGCTTGTTTCGTAGTTTGTAAAGCCCTTTTTTATATAGGTCAAAGGCGGTGCTCTTGATCGTGTGTATCGCGGTACGCTACACATGTAACTAGGTGCCTACATGGTGGCGTTCTTTTTTCACAATATTCCAACCTCGCAAAAAAAGATTGACGCGTTCATATGTCAACCGTTAAACTTGTTTTTGACGGTTTATCTTTAGTTTGTCGATCATCCTGTCTTTTACATTTGAGCCGTTAACGCACAAGACCCCGGTCGCTACCTCCTGGTTCTGACCATAAGCACGCCTAAAGCGTGAAAATCTCATCCTTTAACTAATCTATGCTGAACCGAATTGACGATCTTTTGCGCATGGCTATGAGTTTTGGCTCGTCAGACCTGCATTTGCGCGCCGGTTCTACGCCGGTGATTCGGGTCAATGGCGAGCTGCGGCCGCTGGCTGGCGTTGCGAAGCTTAGCCAGGACGAGACGCTTGAGATGGCGTTTTCGATGATGTCCAACCGGCAAAAGCAGCACTTCAAAGAGGTTTACGAGGTTGATATAGGTTATGGCGTGTCCGGGCTTGGTCGGTTTCGCGTAAATATTTTTCAGCAGCGAAATTCTATCGGCATAGTTGCCCGTGTTATTTCGGACACGATCCGCTCCTTCTCGGAACTCGGCCTGCCGCCGATACTGCAGACGATCTCGGAGGAGAACCGCGGGCTTGTGCTGGTTACCGGCACGACCGGCTCGGGAAAATCGACCACGCTTGCGGCGATCGTCGATGCTATTAACGGCTCACGAAATTCGCACATCGTCACCATTGAGGACCCGATCGAGTTTCTTCACAAAGACAAGGAATCTTTTGTCACCCAGCGCGAAGTCGATGTTGACACGCGTTCGTTTGCCGAGGCCCTGCGTGGCTCGCTTCGGCAAGATCCTGATGTGATCCTCGTCGGCGAAATGCGAGATCTTGAAACGATCGAAACGGCCCTTGTCGCGGCGGAAACCGGCCACCTCGTTCTATCGACCCTGCACACCCTGGATGCCCAGGAAACCTTGACGCGAATTCTTTCTGCCTTCCCGCCGTTCCAGCAAAAAGCTATCCGGATTCAGCTCGCCGGGCTTCTGAAAGCCGTCGTTTCACAGCGGCTTATGAAATCCGCCAAAGGCAATAGCCGCGTGCCGGCGGTCGAGGTCCTGATCTCGACACCGCTCATCCGTGACTACATTTTGCACGAAGAGAAAACGGCCTCGATCCGCGACGCAATAGCTGCCGGAACCTCGCAATATGGGATGCAGACGTTTGACCAATCGCTGTTCTACCTTTATCAGTCGGGGCTTGTCACGCTCGAAGAGGCCCTTCGCGGCTCGACCAACCCCGACGAATTCCGCCTCCGTCTGGCTGGCATCCAAAACACGTCCAATATCGCCAGAGAAGAAATGGAGAAGACCAGCGGCGTCGGGAATATATCCGATATGATAATCCGCAATTGAAGGCGAGCCGATCGATCTTTGAGAAAGGTGGGCTTTTGTACCACCTTTTTTTCATGCGCGGCCGTTCAGTCCGGATGTGTGCGAATGTTCGGTCAAACTGACCGGACGTGCTGTTAAATCTTTAATTTACTATGGTTTTTCGTTGCCTAAGTCTTGACAGACGGACGAAATAACGTGTAGATTTTAGGTTTATGCGGCCAGACAAAAATGCGTGAAAGTCGGGGGAAGAGTCTTCGATTCTTGACCGAGGGGCTCCGCGGTCTTAAGGCATTCGCATAAAAACGGCGAGAATAATTTTAGTTAAAGGAAGTGCACAAACAGTAAATGGCAAACGAGGTTAATAACGAAGTCGAAGAATCGAACACGGGCGAAGCTTCGACGGTAGAACAGGCACCCGAACAAAAAACAGAGGAAGCGGCGGCAACGGCTGCACCCGAAACTCCAACCGAAACGGCCCAGTCGGCCCCCCCGGCAAGCGAGGCTCCGAGAACGGTCGCGAAGCCCAAAACTCCGGCGGTGGAAACACCGAAGGAGGCGGCCGAACCGGCCGCAAAAGCCGCGGACAAGCCGGTCGAAGAGCCGCACGCGTCAGGCGACGTCGATTTCGGTGCGATCCTTGAGCAGTTCGAACAGGAACAAACGACCTACCATCCGGGCGATCTGGTCGAAGGCAAGGTGGTCGGCATTTCGGACCACGGAGCTCTGATCGATTTCGGTTACAAGAGCGAAGGTGTTATCGCGGCTGAAGAACTGGCCGCTACGGACGCTGAATTGTCGGTCGGCGACACGGTCGAGGTCGTCATCAAGGCACTGCCGGGCGGCGACGCTCCGCCTGTGCTTTCGCGATCGGACGCTCTCCTTCGCAAAGTTTGGAACGACATTGAAGAAGCATATAAAGAAGACCGCCCGGTCATCGGCAAAATAGTCGATAAGACGAAGGGCGGGCTTCGCGTTGACCTCAATGGCATTGAAGCTTTCCTGCCCGGATCACAGATAGATTCGCGGCCCATCCGCGGCCTGGATTCGTACGTCGGCCAGGATATTGAAGCAAAGATCATCAAGTTCAGCCGTCGCCGGAACAACATCGTCCTTTCGCGAAAGGTAATTACGGATGTTGCGATCAACGAGCAAAAGGCCGAGACGCTGGCAAACGTCGACGTCGGCTATATTGTCGAGGGCACGATAAAAAATCTTACCGAGTACGGAGCATTTGTTGACATCGGCGGCATCGACGGGCTCCTCCACGTGACCGATATGTCGTGGGGCCGCCTCGGCAATCCGGCGGACCTGTTCAAAGTTAATGACCACCTTCAGGTCAAGATACTGAAGCTCGACCGCGAACGCGAAAAGATCTCGCTCGGTTACAAACAGCTTCAGGCGGATCCGTGGTCAACCGTGGTTGAGATGTACCACGTAAATTCAAAGATCAAGGGCAAGGTTTCATCCGTGACCGAGTACGGAATTTTTGTGGAACTTGAGCCGGGCGTCGAAGGGCTTGTGCACGTCTCGGAAATTTCGTGGTCCAAACGCTCGGCAAACCCAAAGAAGATGTTCAACAAGGGTGACGAGGTCGAGGTACAGGTGCTCGGCGTCGATACCGAGGAAAAACGCATCAGCCTCGGGATGAAGCAGCTTCAGGACAACCCCTGGACCAACATTCAGGACCGTTACCCGGTCGGAACAAAGATCCACGGCAAGGTCCGCAACCTGACCGAGTTTGGCGCGTTTGTCGAGGTAGAGGACGGAATCGACGGCCTTGTTCACGTTTCTGACATCACATGGGCCAAAAAGCTCACGCATCCGAAAGACCTGCTTAAGAAGGACCAGGAAGTGGATGCGATCGTCACCAACATCGACGCGGCCGGCCAGCGGCTGTCGCTTTCAATGAAAGACCTCACGCCAAGCGCGTGGGAAGGCTTCGTTGCGACCCACCGTCCCGGCGATGTGGTCCGCGGAAAGGTTTCAAGGTTTACCAGTTTCGGCATTTTTGTCGAACTCGGCGAAGGGCTCGAAGGCCTTTGCCATATCTCAGAACTGTCGGACGAGCGTGTCGAAAGCGCCGAATCGGTTGCATCGCTCGGTCAGGAGATGGACTTCAAGATCCTTCGGATCGAGAACGATGACCAAAAGATCGGCCTGTCGCACCGAGCGGTCGGTAAGGCGGACGAGCCTGTGGTCGACACGCGTGTCTATTCGTCCGAAGCCAAGGGCGGCATGGCCTCGCTTGGTGAACTTGCAAAACTAGGCAAGGGTCCGGCCGAAGACGAAGCGAAACCGGAAATGACCAAGGAAGAGCGCGAGGAAGCCAAAAAAGCCAAGAAGGAAAAGGCGAAACAGGAATATGAGGCTTCGCTGGCCAAGGATGAGGAAGCCGCCGCTGAGAGTGAAAATACTGCCGCCGCCGACAGTGAAGCGGTGGACGTGACGGCGGAAACTCCGGCGGTTGAGGATGCTCCGGCAGTTGAAGAGGCTCCTGTTGTTGAGGAGGCCCCCGTTGCTGAAGATGTTCCGGCAATTGAAGAGCCGGCTGTTGTAGAGAAGGCCCCGGCGGTTGAGGATGCTCCGGCAGTTGAAGAGCTGCCTGTTGCGGAGGAGGCCCCCGTGGCTGAGGATGCTCCGGCAATTGAAGAGCCGCCAGCGTCGGAAGCTCCGGCTGCAGAAACGTCCGTAGAAACAAGCGAAGCCGCCGAACCGGAAGCGGATGTATTAAAAAAGGGGGAAGCAAGTGTTGCCGAGACGGCCGCCGATGATGATGAGAAAGAAGAATCGGTGGAAACTACGGCCTAGAAATGAACTTAATCTCGGGCTGATCATGCCCATGCGAGGATAACAACGATGACAAAAGCGGATCTGGTCGAGAAAGTCGCAAAAGAGGCTGAAATGACAAAGAAGGACGCCGAACAGCTGGTCGAGATCATCTTCGACAGCATTGTCGAGACGTTGAATAGCGGTGAAAAAATAGAGTTGCGCGGCTTTGGCAGCTTCCGCGTGCGCGAACGAAATTCGCGCAAGGGCCGCAACCCCAAGACCGGTGCCGCCGTCGATATTCCGGCAAAACGCGTCGCATACTTCAAACCAGGCAAGGAATTGAAGGAACTTATTAACAACAGTTAAAGATTTTTCGAATCGTTTCCCATGCGGCTGAAGATGCCTATCTTCAGCCGCATGTTTTTTTTCAGTTGTGTATTGGTTCACCCGCCCCGCGGTTGGTCAGGAAGGCCGCCCAAAGCCAGAATGTATAACGCTTCAGCATAACTCGAACAGCTTTACGTAACCCACCTACATAGTTGAGATAGAGCTGCGCGAAATCAATTTGCTGACTTTGCTCCCGCCTTCCCCGGTTCATGCGAACGGTCGATCGCTTCGTCCTCGACCTCGCCGCCTCGGCTGACGGGTATATCGGCCGGGTCTTTATATTTGACGCCGCCGTATTCGGGTTCCGGGTCCTCCGGGATGATCTTGTACTGGCCTGATGGCGGCGGCACATAACCCGGATAATCGACCCGGCTGTGATAGATGGCGATGAGCGAGCGGATCATTGCCTCGCGAATTTGTGTGAGTTCGCGCAGGGTCAGGTCGCATTCATCAAGCTGGTCATCGCTTAAGATGGCGTCGATAATTTTGGTTACGATAAAGCGGATGTTCTCCGGCGTCGGTTCCGCCAGGCTGCGCGAAGCAGCCTCGCAGGAATCGGCGATCATCATTATCGCGGCTTCCTTGAACTGAGGCTTCGGCCCCGGATACCGGAAATCATTTTCGACAAACTCTTCGTCGGGCCGTGCCTCGGCCTGTGCCTTTTTCAAGAAATAGTGCAGCGTGCGCGTGCCGTGGTGCTGCGGGATAAAGTCGATGATCCGCTGCGGCAGGCCCATCTCTTTTGCCAGTTTTGTGCCGTAGGTAACGTGGCTGATGATGATCTTTGCACTCTGGGCCGGTTTAAGGCGGTCATGCGGATTGCCGTGCAGCTGGTTTTCGACAAAATGTTCCGGCGCGGCGGTTTTGCCGATGTCATGATAAAGCGCTCCGATCCGCGTAAGCAGCCCGTTGCCGCCAACAACGCGGCACGCCTCTTCGGAAAGCTGGCCCACGGCGTGGGAATGCTGATTGGTTCCAGGGGCACGCATCGCCAATTGTCCCAACACGGGCAGATCGGCATTCGACAACTCAAGCAATTTTACATCGGTCAGTATTCCAAAGGCCGACTCGCAGATAGGCAGGAACACCGCGGTGGCGGCGGCCGTTATCATCCCGCTTGCAAGGCCGCACGCAACGGCCAGCATCACCGTATTCAATATGAAAGGCTGCTGTGTGTAAGCGATCAACGCGATCGCCAAAACGGCGCTGACGCCACCGACCAACAGCCCGGCGATCGTGACCGCCTGCCGGCTGCGATAATGTCCGATACCGTAAACCGAAACGGACGAAGCGATCGTCGCATAAATGGCGAATTCCAGCCCACGCGGTGCAAGCAGGCCCGCCAAAAGAGCAGTAAAAATTCCGGTAAACAATGCAGTGCGGCGATCCGCGAGCAGGTTCATCAACAGGCTGCCGAACGCGAAAGGGATAGCAAAAGCCCACAGGCTCGGATCGTTGAGCGGAGCTTTGATATTTTGGGACGCAGTAAAATCGGCAAGCTGGAACATCGCCGCCATTACGGCCGTTTGGACAACCACGATGAAACCGAAAAGCGCAAAAGTTTTTTGCTCGGAAAGGGCCAGCCGCGGAACAATGCCGCGGTGCTCGATGAATTTCCAGGCTCCCCAAAACAGGCCGACGATCAGGATCAAAAGGCCGACAAACCGATTTGACTGCCGCGTGGTAGAAGCGTAATTCCGGATCGCCGTGATCTGCGACAAAGCCTGGGCGGTTATTATATCGCCCTCGTCCACAACTTTCTGGCTGCGTTTAAGCGAGATCGCAACGGGCTGGACACCTTCCGCCACCATCTTTCGCGCATTCTCCGTCGCGGCGCTGTCGTAGATAATGCTTGGCTGAATGAGCGGCGAAAGAGCCGCATTAAAAGCCTCGATCTCTTTTGGCGACAGGCTGCGGATCTCGGCCAGGCCTTCGCTTAGATTGTTCCGGGCGGCTGAAAGCGCCGTCATCGTCAACGCCGGATTCTGGGCCTGTCTCGAATCGGTCGGCCTCTGCCGGTCCACGATCGATATCTCGCCCTGGAGATATTGTTTGTCCTGGTCGCTGTAAATGTCGCCCGAACTGTTTTCGCGAAGGATGCGCAGGATCGCGTCGAGTTCGTTCGAACTAAAGGTACGTGCCGAAAAGACCCTGCCCAACTCGGCCCCGCCGACTCCCGTCCAGCGCGGATCCGATCTGGAATTGGAATTTGATCTGTTTCCGTCAGATCTCAGATTGGCTTTGTTCGTATTCGCCGGAGCCTCAATTTTTCGCCTCAATCCTTCCCACGCGGAACGAAAACCCTGTACGGCCTCGTCGGCCCGCTTTGGTTCGAAAGCAAAGGTCGGTGCGACGGTTTCTTTTGCCGTCTCCCGTATCCGTTCGGTCTCTTCTTCATCGACAAAAGAAATGTCCGCGGGCGAGATTATGCTTTCGCGCGCGATATCACCTTCCTTATAAACGTACTCGCTCGATCCGCGCCATATAGGATTATTGATAAGCAGGGTCGTCAGAATGCACAGCACTGCAAACCCGAGCCAAAACCGCTGATTCACGGACATCCATCGAAAAGGTGCGGACACTATCTCCCAAATGCGCCGCCGCAGCCGCATCGACGAAGAACTTAATTGTTGAGGCCGTTTATTCATTTTAAGAAATGCAGCACGCTAAAAAGGAGAAGCGATGCCGCAAACGGTTTATGCATGTTTCGTGTGCAAGGTCTCTCCATACCTATTGCGCCGAAGTTTCGACGTCGAACTCCAAACCCGGCATAGCGATCGTTTCAGATATTTTCTCAACCAGCGCCCGCAGCGTTTTCGGGTGGATAGCCGAAACTGCCACGTAAGGCACGTCCTTGTCAAGCGAGATCTGACGGGTCAGCGGTTCAAGCGTCGCCTCATCCGTAAGGTCGGTTTTGTTGAGAATGATGATCTGGGGTATTTCGTTCAAGTTAAGTTCGGTCAGGATCTTGTCCACAGATGCCATCTGCTGGACCGCTCCGGGATTGGACGCATCGACGACGTGAACAAGCAGATCGCTGTCGGATATCTCTTCCAAAGTTGCCCGGAAAGCGGCGACCAATGTCTCCGGCAGGTCGCGAATAAAACCGACCGTATCGTTAATAATAACCTCTCGTTCGTACGGCAGGCGAAAGCGCCGCGAGGTTGGATCGAGCGTCGCGAACATCTTTTTCTCAACGTAAACCTTGCTTTGTGTGAGCGCGTTGAGAAGGGTAGATTTACCGGCGTTCGTGTAACCGACAAGCGATATGACCGGTAGATTTTTCTGAGCCCGGCCCTTGCGGCGTTCATAACGCTGGCGGCGCAGCCCCTCGACCTGTTTTTCAAGCTGAGCCACCTTATCGCGCACTCGCCGGCGGTCGGTCTCCAGTTTCGTCTCGCCCGGCCCGCGTCCCCCTATGCCGCCGGCCAACCGCGAAAACGCGGAGTTCTGGCCGATGACAAGCCGCGGCAGCAGGTATTTTAGCTGGGCAAGCTCGACCTGAAGTTTCCCCTCGCGCGATTGCGCCCGCTGGGCAAAAATATCAAGGATCAACTGGGGGCGGTCGATCACCTTTAGGTCGGTTGCCTCGGATAGAATGCGGACCTGCGTCGGCGTCAATTCTGAATCGAATATGATCATATCGGCCCCGAGCCGCATCGACCTTATAAGCAGTTCCTCAAGTTTTCCTCGTCCGATCACGGTCCGCGGGTCGATCCGCGGCCGACGTTGAACGATCTTGTCCAACACTAAAACGTCCGCCGACCCTGCCAGTTCTTCGAGTTCGACAAGTGATTCCTCGGCGTCTTCGGCATAGCCCGTCGTGACGCCGATCAGGATCGCGCGGTCGCGGTTGGTTCGGCGCCGGCGGGCAGTTTGCCGCTGACGAGCCATTTCGTTTTCCAGAGATTCGATGAGCGCCGTGAAGTCCGTATCCAGCTGCGAGGCGACATCCGGTTTCAGGAACTCATAGGGCAATGAATGATCGAAGCCATTTGCGCCGGCAGTCTCGCTCACACTCGCGTTTCCGTCCGACCCGGGCAGCAGGTGGGCGGAATGTACAAGTCCCGGCAATCCGGTAGATTTATCGACCTGAATGATCGACATCAGGTCCAGCCGGAGCAGGGCAAGATCGGTAAGATCGTCCTGGGTGAGAGGTTCACCGAGCAGGTGCGTATGCACGCATCGTAATCCGCGGAAGCGGTCGGTGGAAACGCGCGAACGGCCAAAGTCCGGCATTTCTATCTGTTTCGCGGTGCCGACCATTACGTACTCGACCTTTCCTTTTCGATTGAGAAGAACGCCGATCTGGCGTCCCGTTTCATTGGAGATCTCGGCCAACTGGCGGGCAAGTTCGGGCGATACGATCTCGTCGGCCGGCACCCGCCGCGTCGAAAGCTTTTCGATCCGGCGTAGTTGATTGTGTTTCAAGCCCCGTGTAAATCCGTGAATTCCGTTAATATGACTGCTCCTGCGCTTCCATAAAGTATTACTTGGATTATATCAAACAGAATTCTTCGGCGCCGAAAAAGGCGAAAAGGGCCTCTAGGGTCGGCGATCGGAGGCTGCCTTGAACTTTTTCGTTAGTTTATTACAATCGACTTGTGCAGCCACGTACAAAACGTCAAAAGGAAGTGCTTGATTACCTCATGCAGTTCGTTGACCGAAACGGGTACGAACCGTCCTACCAGCAGATCGCCCGTCAGCTTGGAGTAAGATCAAAAGGAGGTGTCCAAAGGCATATTGCCGCGCTTGAGAATCAGGGGTTCATATCGCGCCGTCGTGAGAATGGAAGCTTCGGCATTGAATTTCACGCGCGCAGGGTCGAATCAGGCACTTTTGGAAATATCGAATTTATCGAGACTGACGTTGATCATCGGGAAACCGCACGCTCAATGATCTCCGTCCCAAAATTCCTGATCGGGTCGCTTCTACTGCATGAGGTCTTTGCCATTAGGGCAGTTGACGATTCGATGCTTGATCGACACATTTGCGAAGGCGATATAGTTATTTTTGAGAAGCGTGACTACGCCAGTAGAGGTCAGATATCGGTCATTTCGGCCGGGGAGCATACCAGGTTCGGCCAATTTCGAAACATGGGAACCGAAGTCGAGATCGGTCCGGCGAATACCGCGTACGAAACCGTTACTTTGCCCGCTGACGAGGTCAAGATCCTGGGCGTAATGCGAGGCCTGGTTCGGCCTGTACCAACCCACGACAGTTGACCGCGAACCCTTATGCAGCCTTCGACCGCCATTCATCGGGTAAAAGGGAAAATACTTGTCTATCTATTCGGGTCGCTCGGCGATTCCCTGGTCGCGATCCCAGCCCTGCGTGCCATCCGCCGCCATTTTGATTCGGCAGAGATCGTCATTCTGCAGAACAACGATGCTAAAAATATCGTAAAGGCATCCGAGGTGATCCCGGCCGAACTAGCGGATCGGTATCTTAGTTACAACAGCTTACAAAATAAGTTCTACAACTTTTTAAAACTGAGCTCGCTCATAAGACGTGAACATTTCGACGCGGCCGTTTTTCTCGGGCTAAGCGAGCGTCCAGGAAAGGCGGTCAGGCGCGACCGTTTTTTCTTTCGGTTTTCCGGCGTGCGGAACCTTTATGGCTTCCATGCATTAACGGATGAAGAACTATACCCAAAGGAGGCCGACGGACATCCGGCGGCAACCGACCACGAGGCCGTCCGCAAACTCAAGCGGCTTGCCCGCGACGGGATCGACTTCGACCAATCGGATCTTCGGGCTCCTTTTCTCAAGCTGGACCGGCACGCTGGGGCCAGGATCAAGGAATGGCTGAGCGACAAACGATCAAAGCCTCATACTCCTCTTATCTCGCTTGCCCCGGGCAGCAAGTCCCAGGCAACGGCCTGGCCGTTAGATAGATTTATAGAAATAGGTCGCCGGCTTTTGGCCGCGAAAGATTGTGAGCTTGTCGTGGTGGGCGGGCCGGCCGACCGGGAGCAAGGCGACCAGATGATCGCGTCGTGGGGAGGCGGCATTAATGCCGCGGGCGTGTTTTCGGTCGAGGATTCCGGCTTGCTTTTGTCCGAATGCGACCTTCATATCGGCGTGGACACTGGCACAATGCATCTTGCGGCGGCCGCAGGCACCCGCTGCTTCATTCTATTCGGTGAACGTGCCAATCCCGGCCAGTGGTATCCATTAGGTGACGGACATTTGATACTTTCGCATCGCGTAATCTGCGCAGGCTGCCGGACACAGACTTGTCCGATCGAGGCTCACCCGTGCATGGGCGAGATCACCGTTGACGCCGCCTGGCAGGCCCTTAGTGAGTTTATTGATCTGCAGGCTCCGGGCTCGGAGACGCGAGTCATGTGGGTGTGAGAAGGTCCGTCCAGTCTTGCGATGGGACTATCGCCGGGCGCCATACCCGATTTGCCATTAAATTTTCACAACGCTAACCTTTACAATGTATGTCCAATAAACCGACCCCGAACGCCAGTTACAGCCTTACTCTTAGGATCAGAATTCATAACCAGCCGGGTAAATTGGGTGCGATCACGACGGCCATTGGACTTGCGGGTGGAGACATCGAGGGAATTGACATTGTCAGTGTCGGAAAGGACTTTCTTATCCGCGATATAACGGTAAATGCATCGTCGGAAAAACATGACGAAGAGATCGTCGCCGCGTTGAACGATATCGACGGCGTCGAGGTCGTAAATATCTCGGACCGGACGTTTCTCATGCACCTCGGCGGAAAGATCGAGGTTGTATCGAAAATGCAGCTTAAAACCCGGAGCGACCTTTCGATGGCATATACTCCGGGCGTAGCACGCGTTTGCGAGGCGATCGCAAAGGACCCTGAAAAGGCGTTTAATCTCACGATCAAAAAGAACACGGTCGCGGTTATTTCGGATGGGACCGCAGTGCTCGGTTTGGGCGACATCGGGCCAGCCGCGGCGATGCCCGTGATGGAGGGCAAGGCCCAGCTTTTTAAGGAATTTGGCGGCGTTGATGCCTTCCCTATCTGCCTCAACACAAAGGACCCGCACGAGATCGTCCAGACCATAAAGAATATTTCCGTGGCATTCGGCGGCATCAATCTTGAAGATATTTCCGCACCGCGTTGTTTCGAGATCGAAGAACGGCTTAAGGAAGAACTCGACATTCCGGTCTTTCACGATGACCAGCACGGCACGGCCGTGGTCGTTTTGGCGGCGCTGATCAACGCCTTGAAGATCGTCGGAAAGAAAATGGAAGACGTAAAGGTGGTGGTCAATGGTATCGGGGCGGCTGGCGTGGCTTGTTCAAAGATCGTAATGGCGGCGGGGGTCTCGAACATTGTCGGGTGCGACACAACCGGCGCAATTTACGAAGGCCGGACAGAAAATATGAACTGGGTGAAAGACTGGTACGCACGCAATACCAATCCGAAGAAGGAAAAAGGCGGAATCCACGAGGTGATCAAGAACGCGGACGTATTCTTCGGCCTGTCGGCACCCGGCATTATCGACGAGGATGACCTAGGAAGAATGGCAAAGGATCCTATCGTCTTTGCGATGGCGAATCCGGTTCCTGAGATAATGCCCGAGGACGCAGCCGGGCATGTGGCAGTCATGGCGACCGGGCGTTCGGACTATCCCAACCAGATCAACAACGTGCTTTGCTTTCCAGGGATCTTTCGCGGTGCTCTAAATTGTAGGGCTTCGCGGATAAACGAGCCAATGAAACTCGCCGCCGCCGAAGCCATTGCCGCGATCATAGGCGATGACGAACTGCATCCCGATTACATCATTCCTTCGGTCTTTGACCGCCGAGTGGGTGAAGCAGTTGCGGCGAGGGTCGAAGAGGCCGCGTACGACAGCGGCGTCGCCCGGCGTGAACGAGCAACCTCCGAGTCCGAATTTCTCGTCTGATACCCGGAAGAAAATAACTAATTATTCCTTTTCGAAATAACTAATTATTCCTGTTCCGAAGCTAATAGGTGTATCCTGTCAGTAGGCGGTCCTCCGCCATATGCGATGATCAGGAAAAAGCTCAACGAACTGCCGGTCGAGGAACTTGCGAATACATTAACGCATGGGTTTGGCTTACTTCTGAGCTTGGTGGGTTTCGTAGTCCTCGTCGTTCTTGCCGCCCTTCGTGGCGACCCGCTGGTTATCTTCAGCTGTGTTGTTTACGCATCTTCGCTTGTTATTCTTTATGCCGCGTCAACGATCTATCACAGTACGACCTCTCCGGATCTTAAGAAATTTCTACAGATAGTTGACCACTGTTGCATATACCTGCTCATTGCGGGCACTTATACGCCCTTCGGACTGGTCATTTCGGGTTCGCCGGTCGGACGGGCTTTGCTTGCCGGGATCTGGGCTTTTGCTCTTGTGGGCATTGCGCTAAAAATAATCTTTGGCAACAAATATCCTGCTATCGGCGTGGCTTCGTATGTGATCATGGGATGGCTTGGGGTATTCGCAGTACAGCCGCTGCTTGAATCAGTCGGAACGATGCCTGTGGCTCTGGCGATCGCGGGCGGCCTCGCATATACGGTCGGAGTCATATTTTTCCCCTGGAAGAGCATACGCCATCACCATGCTATATTCCACGTCTTCGTTCTGGCGGGCAGCATACTTCACTACGCCGCTATCGTACTTTACTTGGTTCCGCCGGTTTTGGCTTCATAAAATGGATGCCAGATGAGCAATATGAGCCGCATCGGCACCTGCGGGTTCCGCACCACGAAGGACGATTATGCCGAGGTCCTTTCAAGCGTCGAGATCCAACACACCTTCTACCAACCTCCCCAAATTTCAACTCTCAAGAAATGGCGGGCGGAAATGCCCAAAGAATTCGAATTTACTCTAAAGGCCTGGCAGTTGATCACACATGAATCGAGCAGTCCGACCTACCGCCGAATAAAAAGAGATCTAACCAAAAAAGAGAGACGAGAGTGCGGATCTTTCAAACCAACGGACATCGTTAGGGAAGCTCTTGAAACTACCCTCGCGTGCGCCTCAGCACTCAAAGCCCGCACCGTACTTTTTCAATGCCCAGCAAAATTTACGCCGGAGCATGAGAACATCGCGAACCTGACACAGTTCTTCAACAGCGTCGACCGCGGCAAGCTCAACTTCGCATGGGAACCCCGCGGCCGCGAATGGACGGACGAAATAGTCGGAACGATCTGCCGTGATCTCGACCTGTGGCATGCAGTGGACCCATTCGCCCGGCCGACAACAACTCCGAAATACTGTTACTATCGCCTGCACGGGATCCCCCGCTGGCGTTACACCTATGAAGACAGCGAGCTTGAAGAACTCGCCGCTATGTTGCCAAAGAAAAAACTCGCTTACGTGTTTTTCAATAACATCACGATGAGGGAAGATGCGATCAGATTCTCGAAGATCGTTAAGGATCAGGACGCGAACTTATAACCCATTCCGTGAACGGTCTGGATAAAGTGCGGATGCTTAGGGTTTTCCTCCAGCTTCTGCCGAAGCCACGCGATATGAACATCGACTGTCCGCGTTGAAGGCATCGCGTCGTATCCCCAAACCTCGTCCAGCAAATGATCGCGCGTGTGAACGTGACCGCGGTTTTCGATAAGAAACTGCAGCAATTTGAACTCCATCGCCGATAACTCGACCGGCTCGTTTCTTTTAACCACTTCAGCTCGCCTGAAATCGACAGACACTTCGCCGAACTTGAACGAATCCAGAGAGGTTCCGTTCGCCTGGTGCGCCGGTGATCTTCGCAAAAGCGCCTCAACACGAGCGAGGAGTTCGATCATCTCAAAAGGCTTGGTCAGATAATCGTCTGCTCCAAGCTTGAGCCCGAGCACCTTATCGATCGTCTCGCCCTTTGCGGTGAGCATCAGGACCGGTGTCGCAATTCCCTTTTGCCGAAGATCACGGCAGATGTCGTAGCCGTTCTTTTTTGGCAGCATTACATCGAGGATCAGGAGGTCGAATGGGTCCGCTTGAGCAATTTCAAATCCTGACTTCCCATCCGTCGCAGAAGTCACGGTGAAACCTTCGCTGGTCAGGCGATCGTTAAGGGTCAGGACCAGGCCTTCTTCATCTTCAACGAGCAGGATTCTCATTTCACTAGCGCAACAGCGCGAACAGAAAGACTCCGATCACCGCCCCGCTTGGAAGCCATAACCACATTCGCCATGAAGCATCGCTAAAATCGTATTCCAAAAGCACTGTGACCGGCAGCCACGCAAAGAAAGACATCAACTGAACTATAAAATCTTCTTGGTCGTCAAAAAGCGTTTTGAATAAAACGAAATATATGACCGATCCGAGCAGGACCGAGAGAAAAATAGCCATCATGAAGTTTGCGGGATCTCCATAGTAAACTCGCTTCCCTTTCCGGCCTCGCTCCTTGCCCGGACGGTTCCGCCATGGGCCTCGGCGATCTCTTTTACGACGGCCAGGCCCAGGCCGTTGCCGTGGATCTGGGCATCGACCACGTCCTTTGCACGATAGAATGGCTCGAATATATGCTTCAGATCATCCACTGCAATACCAATTCCTTGATCTTCCACGGACAGCTTTATCTTCCCGTTTCCGTTCGTTGCTTTTACGCAGATCGAATGCGATCCGTTGCCGTACTTAACCGAGTTGCTTATCAAATTCTGCAAGGCGGTGGAAAGTGCGTCGGCGTCCGCGTTTATCTTAGGAAGATCTTTGTCGATCGACCGCTCGACCTGAAATCCTTTTTCTTCAAGCATTGGGCCGCATTCGGCAATGGCGGCCTCGATGATCGAAGCGACATCGGTGGACGAAAAACTGTACATCCTCTTTCCCGAACGGGCGCCCGCAAATTGCAGTATCTGCTCGACCATCGACGACAACTTTTTGCCCTCGCCCTTTATCAAGTTGCCGTATCGGGTGACCTGTTCGCCGTCTTTTGTAACGCCATCGGCAAGGTTCTCGCTGGCCGAATATATCACGGCAAGCGGTGTGCGGAATTCATGCGAAACGCTTGAAACAAAATCGATCTGACGTTGGGCAAACCGCTTTGATCTGAGGGCGGAAAGAACGATTGCGACGATCGCTCCGACAAGAAGAAGATAAATTCCGAGGCCGATCAGAAAACTTTTCTGAAACTCATTTCGGGCAAAGGCGTCGATCGACCCGGCCACATGCTGCACATTCAGAGTCCATGGGTCGGAGTCTTCCGCCGTGCTTGCAATGATCGATCTGCGGGTTTTCGTCGTGGTTCCGGGAACCGCAGGGCCGGGTTGGACCTCGATCTTGAACGTGCCCTTGCTCGTACCGTCTGGGCCTGTTTCGGTGCGGGTGAAAGTACGGCTTTCGATCCGTTCGTCAACAGCGACCGCATGGCGCTTTTCCGGCTGTAATTTTGACCATAATGCGCGTTCACCGAAAAACATCATCTTGTCGGGCGCCAGGCTAAGCAGACCCGCCTTTGCATCCGAACTTGCAAGCGCACCCGCGGTTTCAAAAACCGGAGCATCTCCTTTGTTCTTCACCTCGACGCGAAAATTGCCCTCGGGAAAATATTTTGCCGCCAGATCCGTCAATAAGCTTCCGGCGATCACATTCTTGTCGAGGAAAATAACCAGATAGCCCAGCCTTTCGGGCACAGGATGCAGCGGAGCCGCGTCGGCCTCCATTCGGCGAAGAATGACCGTTTCAAATCGCTTTTCGGTTTTGTAAACCGGCATTACGAGCGCACTCTGATCTTCGTAAAAGGCTTTCGGCGACGCATCTTCTTCGATCTTCGCCCGCAACACGCTAACCTCGGACACGATCTCGACCGCTGCAAAACTTCGCGTTTGTGCATCGAATTTCAGAAGTTGCCTGGGGTTCTCGCCAAAAAAGACAAAATCGCGGATCAGTCCGGGATACTGTGTTTTCGATTTCCAATAATCGTATCGTTCGTTAAATTCGGTCCAATCGGCCTTTTCCCAACTTGCCGCGTCGGTTTGAAAATTGAAATACGCCGCCTGCATCTCACGGTTAAAATCATCCGCAAAGTTTCTGGTATCAGCGTCAACCCGACGCTGCATTCGCTCGCATTCGGCTTCGCTGGCCTGCCGCAGCCAGTTGTATTGCAGTCCCAAAAACAGCGTCAGTAACAAAATGACCCCGCCGACCGCAAATGTTGTAACCCAGGAACCTTTCATAGCGTCTATCCAGCGAACCACCCGTATTCTCTGATTTTTGACTTTGTCTTGTAAATGGTTTTAAGTCACATTTTACATTCTTAACAAACTCTTTGCGTCGTCTTAACCTATCGTTTGAAGGTCAGTGGCATTATTCGGATAGTCCGGCGACAAGCGACTTGATCCAGACGTTCATAACCTGCGGGTTGCCGGAAAAGAAATCAATTTTTATTTGGAGGCTAATGATGAAAAGATTTGTAATTTCAGTTTTATCCATATCGGTTTTCTTTGTGGGCCTGGGCTCACTTGCCGAACATGTCGGCGCACGGTTCAAATCCGACGAAAAGGCGTTGGAGATCGTCCGCAGAACTCGCATAGCCCTTGGCGGCGAGGCTGCCCTTGCCGAGGTCCGCAGCATGGTTATAACGGGCCGCACCGTTAACACGTTCAAGGTCGGCGACGCCGAGCGAAGTGAGCCGGGCGAAACCGAGATCGCGATCCAGTTCCCTGACAAAATGTCGCAGAGGATCAAGATCGGTACCGACGACGGGACCGGTATAAAGAACGTCACCGAGCAGCACAACGTTGTAGTGGTGTCAAAGGGCGGCGATGCATCGAAGATCCATCTGGATGGCGGCAACGGTGAATTTACCACCGCTGACGGAAAGAAGATCGTAATAAAAGAACGTGTTGCTGGCGGTGACGCCACGTTTACAAGCGAGGACGGCAAGAAAGTTGTTGTTCGCCAGATCGAGTCCGGCGAGGCCGGATCAGGTGCCGCCGCGTGGAAAATGAAAAGCGACAGTGCGAACGGCGATGAGAAGCACATGGTGTTTGCCCGTTCGGCGGGTGAGCACGGCGGAATGAAGCAGAATGATCTGCTAAGGCTCTCGCTTGCCCTGCTTCTAAAAGCCCCGGACGGGATCGACGTAAGCTACACATTCGGCGGCGAGACCGACATTGACGGGATCGCGGTCAACATCGTCAACGCGGAGTTTGGCGGATCGAGTTACAAGCTGTTCATCGGAAAAACGAATAGTCTGCCGATTGCAATGAGCTACAGCGGAATTGGAATGCCGAAGGTCTTCCACTTTACAAAAGGAGATGCAGCCGCCGCAGATGCCGGCCGCGACCAGATGATGATCACGAAGAAGATCGGCGCGGACGCGGGCCCGGTCGAGAAGCTTGTGAAATTCTCGGATTACAGAAGCACCGGCAGCGTGCAGCTTCCCTACAAGTGGACGACCAGCGTCGGCGGCAATGTGCGCGAGACATTCGACGTAACCACATTTGATATCAACCCGTCGAATATCGCGGAACGCTTCAAGGATCAAAAGGTTTTGGTCCGGACGAAAAAACCGGATGGCCAATAAGCCCAAACGGTAAAGAAGACAAAATGCGGTGAGGTGGGAGTCAAATCCCAGTCACCGCATTCTTTTGCTGGGAACGAAGCGCCGTCCTTGGACCGCAGGCGTCCCGCCTGCAACGCCGTGTCTTTTGCGGCGTCAAACCGTAACCACTCGAATTGACTGATCCCCGTGCGTTGTTCGCGTTTTCACGCTCATGCGGGCGACGGCGCCTGCGTTCCCAGGGGCTTCTTTAGTTCCTCCGCGAGTTTAGGAACCAATGTCTTCGAAGCATCGATCGCTCCCTTGATATGCCGCTGATGCGTGAAATGGCCCGCGACGTAAATTCCCGGCACGTTTGTTTCAAAGGTGTCGGGATCGTAAACCGGAACCTCGCCGTTTTTTCCATGCTCGGTCTTGACTCCAAGCTCCTTCAACATCGTTAGATCCGCATCCGAACCGACCAAAACAAACACGACGTCATTCTCGATCACGACGCGTTCGCCGCTCTCACGTTCAAGTTCGACCTCGCCTTCGCGGATTTCGATAACCTTGCCTAAAAAGAACAACTTAAGGCAATGTTCTTTCAGTTCTTCTTCAAGCGGCTGTTTTACCCAGTATTTAATGCAGCCCTGTTTCGGATCATTGTTTTCCCAATCCGAACGAAAGATCGCAAGCGTGGTATCCGCCCCTTCCTGCGCCAGAAACAGCGCCGCCTCACCGGCAGAATTGCCGCCGCCAATGATCAGAGCATGCTTTTTTACCCACGGATAAGTCTCGCGAAAATGATCGTGAACCTTTGGAAGGTCTTCACCTTTTACACTAAGTTTTCGCGGGTAATCCATTGCTCCAATGGCGAAGAGTACGCTTCGGGTCATGTATTGACCCTTGTCGGTGACAATCCTAAAACTCCCCTCCTTGTCTAAGGAGGGGTGGATGACGCTCGTTTTTTGAGCGGCAGACGGGGTGGTGAATTCGCCCAAGACACGATCAACTGCAAACACCTTCTCCTCTGTTCTTACATCCAGCTCATTATCCAAAACAAAGCGGACATAGTAAGAAAGCAGCTCTTCTCGCGTTGGCTTTTCGCGAGCCGGTTTCAGGCCGCCTTCCTCAAACTCAAGCTCATTCGTCGTAGAAAAAACCGTAAGCCCAACCGGGTAGTTATAGACAGTATTCCCGATCAGCCCTTTTTCGATCACGACATAATCAAGGCCAACCTTCTTAGCCTCAAACGCCGCCGCGATCCCCGCCGGCCCGGCTCCGATGATTACAATGTCAAACATTACTCGGGCCTTTCAATTCTTCCAATAGTTTTTCCACTTTATCGAGTCTGGAAACCAAGAGAATGAACACCAGAAAGAGTACTAAATACGTCAAAATATGGGTTGCAGTGGCCGAGGAATAAGCCGCATCCGCGGCATCGTGAATCACACTACAAAGAGTCTGTGTTTGGCCGTTTCGTTCGTAACACTGTTCCTGTCTTTGAAACGAGCGTTCATGGTAAAGATAGAAAAAAGCACCTTCTGAGCCTACCAATAAGATGAACAAGATAACTCCGATAAGAATTGACTTCTTTTTTTTCATTGATCGTGTTTCTCCAATTTCCTCAAGGCTTCGGTAAATCTTTCGATCTGAACCTTCGTATTTTCCAAATTCCTTTTCGACTCAAGATAATTCTGCCACTCATTCGTCGCCGTCAGTGCCTTTATCACATCTTCATCCAGCGCATGAGACATTAGCACAAGCAGGTCGCTCAGGGCCTCGTGCCCTTGCAGCAGCGATTGAATAATGGTGTACGCCAACTTGGCGTTCGGCAGATCGATGTCCAGTTCTTCCATATTTTCGAAAAATTTTACCACAGAGGACACAGAGAACACCGAGGTTTCAAGCGACGAAAGGGAGAGTGGAAACGCTGGCCGTTATTTCACCGAGTAGCAATCCGGTGCCATCCGCAAGATGTTCATAGCGGACATATGCAAGAGCTATTGTCTTGTCGAGTTTCGGCGAATATGTTACTGATGTGATCCGCCCGGCGTTTTTGCCGTCGGGCGTCGTCAATTCCGCACCGGGCATGAGGCCGGTCGCGGCCGCTTCCGCTTCCGACACGAGGCCGGTCAATTGTTTGGCCACGTGGCCGCGGAAGTGGATGCGGGCGATTATTTCCTGGCCGATGTAGCAGCCTTTTGTGTAGGAAATAAGGCCGTCGAGGCCGAGTTCGGGGACGATGGTCGTTTCGTCCATATCGACGCCGTATTTCGGAATGCCGGCTTCGATGCGGAGCGTTTCGTAAAGCTGCTCATCGTCGATCTTTATGGCCTTTGCCGCGACAAGGCCCGACCTAAATTCTCCGACCTTCTCAGCCGGAACAAAATAGCCGACGGTCGATCGGCCATTGAAGAGGTGACCACCAAACGAAGCAATCGATTGCCAAACTTCGCGGCTTTGCGGCTTTGCGGAAAAGTCTCCAAAAACCTCAAAATATTCGAAACGCTCCGACAGATCTTCAACAAAAAAATCGCCCGCAAAAGTGAACCGAAACAGATTGTTGAAAACCTTTTCGCGGGTCTCTTCCTCGGTCTCGATCAGAAAGCGTTCGCCCTGTCTCAGCACGCGGACCACAGCCAGCAGCCGACCCTGCGCGTTCGGAAACGCGGCAAGCATTTGCTGTCCATCCTCCAACGTCTTCATATCGTTGGTGATCATCCCGTCGAGGAACGGAACAGCCTCTTTTCCCCAAACGGCGATCAGGCCGCGGGACATCTCGATAAACCCGGTTCCGCCCGAGCGTATATAATCGTATGCGTCAATAACCATCTATATGCGATATTAGAGAATACGACGGTAAGACACCACTCCGAAATAAGTGAAAAGTGGTAAGTGAAAGGTGATAGCGAAAATTAGATCGCAAAATTTATCACTTTTCACCTATCACTTATTACCTATTTGGGAGATAAAAGTGAGTGCGTTTGTTACAATGAGCTTTTAGTGTTTGAAGAATAATGAGCCAAATTACAGAAGAGATCATACTGGAATCCCTTAAACAGATCATCGACCCCGATCTGCGTAAGGATATTGTGACGCTTGGGTTTGTCCGCGACATTGCCATCAACGGCGGCGATGTTTCGTTTCGCATCGTGCTGACGACGCCGGCCTGTCCGGTCAAGGAGCAGATGGAAGCGGAGGCGACCGAGATCGTTCGCGGCCTGGATGGCGTTACGAACGTAAAGGTCACGATGGACGCCGAAGTGCCGCAGGGACGCGGTATCGCGAATAATGTTGCGATCCCCGGCGTCAAGAACATCATCGCCGTCTCCAGCGGCAAGGGCGGCGTGGGCAAATCGACTGTTACGGTAAATATGGCAATAGCTCTCGCGGACGACGGAGCAAAGGTGGGCATCATGGACGCCGACGTTTACGGGCCGAACATACCGATGATGCTCGGAACCGGCTATGGCCAGCCCGATATCGTCAACGGCAAGTTAAAACCGATCCAGGCATATGGCGTCAAAATGATCTCGATGGCCGTGCTAGTGCCGCCCGACAAGCCGATGATCCTCCGCGGCCCTATGCTCCACGGAGTTGTTCGCCAATTCTTGTCGGACGTCGATTGGGGTGAGCTCGATTATCTGATCGTTGATATGCCTCCGGGCACGGGCGATGTGCAGTTAAGTTTGGCTCAGCTCGTACCGGTGCAGGGAGCCGTTTTGGTCACGACACCGCAGGAAGTTTCGCTGTCAGATGTACGCCGGGCGGTGAAGATGTTCGAACAGGTGGCCGTGCCGGTGCTCGGCGTGATCGAGAATATGTCTTATTTCATCGCTCCCGACACCGGCAATAAGTACGAGATCTTCGGCAGCGGCGGCGGCCAGAAACTGTGCGACGAGTACGGCCTTACGTTCCTCGGCCAGGTGCCGATGGGCATGGAAGTCCGCGAAGGCGGTGACAGCGGCATTCCGGTAGTCGTCTCGTCCGCCGATTCGCCGCAGTCCGCTGCGTTCCGCAAGGTAGCCGAAGAAGTTGCAAGACACGTGTCCATCGAGGCGATGAAGCCGGAGCTTGTGATCATGTCGAGGGCATAAGGGCGTATATGCTTGGGCGGATCAAAGAAGACGCCGGCCGAGGCATTTCGGATTTTACCGATCGGGACCATGCGAGGCAAACTTATTACTTGGTGATCGCGGTCGGTCTTACCGTCAATGTCCTGTCGTGGATAGTTGCCTTGATCACGCCCGAAACTGTAGCGGAATGGGTCGGCATCGTTACTGATATTTCGAGCAAAGCTCAGGCGTATCTCCTGGCGATACCTTTTTGGGCGACTTTTCTTGCGGCTTACGCATCCCTACGCATTCGCCCCTACTCCCACGCAGCCGCCGGTGTCGCAGACGATGATGTCATGGCCTCATACCGGGACAGTGAACGCAGCAATTATTTGCGAAATCGTATCCTGCTTGCCCTTGGCGTTGCCGCCGTAAATACGATCGTCCTTGTTTTTGTTGCTCGGACACTACGATGACCCTTGTAATTTCACCCAATTTTGGCTAATATTTACATTAACGTAAGGATTCGCCTCGGCGGGTCCAAATTTTTGACAGGAGACAAAATATAATGTCAGCAGTTGCAGCACCATCAGTGGAATTAATCGTAACGGACAGCGCCGTCGTTGAGATCAAGAAGTTTCTCGCGGGCGAGGACGATCTGCCGGAAACGGCCGGGCTTCGCGTACGGGTCGTGCCGGGCGGATGTTCGGGTTTTCAGTACAGCCTCAATATCGAAGAAGAATCAAAGCAGGGCGATTTTGTGCTCGACAAGGCAGACATAAGGCTGTTTGTCGATATGTTCTCGGCCCAGTACCTGAACGGCATCACGATCGATCACACGACCAATATGATGGGCTCAGGATTTACCTTCGAAAACCCCAACGCAACCGGCGGCTGCGGCTGCGGCACATCATTCTCAGCGTAAAATAAGAAAAGCAAACATTTTCATTAAAGATACCCGGGCAAAATTGGCCGGGTATTTTATTTTGGAAGCCTTGGAGGATTAGACCTATTTTGAGTCATACAACAGGACAACTAAAGGGCTCGGAAGGTGGGATGGGCGGCGGGGCCTCTTCTTCGAAAAGAAGAGAAGGCCCCTGACCCGAAATGCGGAACGTTCATTTCCGCTTGCCAAGCCGTGCTCCAAAATGCTAGCCTCTCTATTGGCTTAAGGATCGATAGTCACCTTTCAAGGTCGAATCGATTGTTCCCGAACTCACGGGAATTTCAATTGCCACCAGTAAATATTTAAGAAATTCGTATGCGGTTTTGTGATGGGAACGGTCGTTGTTTCCGCCGGATCGCTTTTTTTCAGACGAAGTTCATGATCCGGACTTCGCGGCCAAAGTCATTATGCTTTGGCCCATCGGAGGACAAGTTTTGATAGATCTTAAGAAGGCAGCGTTATTATCGCTGATATTTGTTTCGTTGATCATCGGCGCGGTCGAACAGGTCGCGGCCCAGGACCGGCAGAGAGTGATCACCACATCATCGAGCCGCCCATTAAATCAGCCCCTTCCGCCTTCTGAAACCTCAAAACCGCCCGTCGCCACCATCCAATCAACCAGCCGCCCGGTGCGGCCCGCACTAACAAGCGACATAACAGTTCCCGAAACGCCAAAGCCGCTGGTAAAGAAAACGGCAATGTCCGGCCCCGCAATGACAGCTATTGCGGCCGGCCGGATCGCCTATAACGCCGGAACAACGACGGCCATAATGCAGGGAATTCAGTCACGGCTCGGTATTCCCTATCTCTATGGTTCAACTGGCCCAAACCGCTATGATTGCTCAGGCTTTGTCTGGAGCGTCTTCAATGAAGCGGGCATCGACTTTACACGTTCAAGCGC
>JBGTJP010000035.1:0-19111 GCA_041745075.1 Pyrinomonadaceae bacterium
CATAATGACAAACATTATAATGCAGATTCGGAATTCCGCAATCTGCATAAAGGAGAACTAGACATTCTCCTGAACTACCACACAGCCGCGCGGCGGATCGCCCCAGCCGGAGCTGATAAATACGCCATTTTCAACAAAACACGGTACTGTCGGATCATTGCCGGAAAGCTGAAGCATTCTGCGTTGGTGGTCAGGATCGTTCTGGGCATCCAACTCAGTGTAAGGAATACCGCTCTCGTTATAATGATCGATAGCTTTCTCGCAATAAGGACAGTGAGGCTTGGTGTAGATTACGAGAGACATGGCTATTCCTTAACGTTTGATTCTACGCTTTTAGAAATAAAAGCGCCAAACGAACGTCGAGGGAAGCCGCTTTGCAGGGCGGGGATCAAACGCTGACTGTCTTTCCTTTTGCTTCGAAGTAAAGCCTAAAGATCTGACCAAGACGGGACAAAAATCTGTGACCAGCCGACGCGGATCTCGATGGCTGACCGTCGTTCGGCGATGCCTTATAGAAGTTCTCTACGTAGTCGACCGCCGCAACGTGAAAGCCGATGTCCCTGCTCAAGCGCTCGCTGACGTACCACTTATGATCATCGATCCGCTGCCATAACCGTTTCGCATCACTCTCTGACAGTTCGCCGCCGGTATAAACGCGAAGCAGCGTCCGCTCTACGCTGGGCCCTGTCCGAATAAGTCTTTCAAAAGCAAATTCCTGTCTGTATAATTCCATGTCAAGCCTCCCGCGGCCGTTCCATTCCGGAACTTTTGCCGACGGATATAAGTATAGAAGTTCGTTAGGTATGAATCCAATGCTAAGTTTTCATCCTTATGATGAATTCTGATAATGTTAGGGCGTATGGAATTGTGGCAATTAAGAACATTTTGCGAGATCGCGGACACACTGAATTTTACAAAGGCTTCGGAACGCTTGAACCTCACACAGTCGGCCGTCAGTCATCAGATAAAGGCGCTGGAGGAGGAACTCGGCGCCAAGCTTTTCGTGCGGGGAAAGCGTGGCGTCAAACTGACGGACGCGGGACGCGGCGCGGTTGATTCGGCCCGGAAGGTTCTTGACGAAGCGGAAAGATTTCGGCAAACCGTCGCTGGACGTGAGCAAACTATGGGAGGAACGGTTCGTGTTGCCGCCGCGACCCAAGCATTGGTCTATCTCTTCGCGCCAGTTTTTGAAGAGTTTATGGATGCTCACGAACGGATCGAACTTGTTTTTCGTACAACACCTAATACGGATCAAACGATCGACGACATACTTGAAGGTGTTGCGGACATTGGATTTGCCTCCATGGCGGTTTACTCACCGGCGCTTGACGTTACAGAGATCTTTACCGATGAGCTTTTTCTTGTGGTCGGGAAGAAGCATCAGCTCGCCGGGAAGAGAACCGTGAATTCGGGGGAGCTGGCGAATGAGCGTTGGGTATTATTCGAGCGCGGGGCGTCGATTCGAAGGGCTACGGATGACTTTTTTAAGAAAATTCAGGCAAAGCCCGAAAAAGCGCTGGAATCGAACGACACTTATTTTGTTAAACTGATGGTCGAGCACGGTTTGGGGATCTCACTGATGCCAATTTGGGCGGTGCGAGAGGAACTTGCCGCGGGGAGTTTGGCTAAGGTTCGCATTCGCGACCACGAGCTTCGACGTTCGGTAGCTATGGTTTCGCTTAAGGCGCCAAGGCAAAGGAGCATTGCGGCATTTCTTGATTTTATTCTTGAAAGAAAAAAAGAACTTCAGATTGCCGCGCTGGGCTAGATACAAAATGGACAGAGAAGATCTTCGAGATATTTTTGAGCCGTATGAGCGGCTGGTTACGATAAAAATCCGTGGCCGGTCGCGCGAGGTTCCTGAGAATAACACGCTTCTTCGCGGCCTTCAATATTTGGACGTTGAAGCCATCTCATACGGCGAATTTTGCTGGAATGGCGAATGCTTGAATTGCCAGGTCTGGATAAAAAACGGCGACAAGGAAAAGGCTGTGATGGCGTGCCGTACCAATGTTATTGAAGGTATGGAAATAGTTCGGCTAAGCGAGGAAATAGATGGGGAATTGACGCCTTAGCCTTGGTCGGCCTTCAGGCGATAGTGAATGTAAAATATAGAACAGTTTCTCCTGATTTTAGTGTGCTAGGATGGTGCCTATCTTCGGATGTTTTATTGAAAATTAGAAGTTTTGGAGGACGAGCCAATGGCATTGGTGTCTCAATTATTTCGCGGCGACGCGGCTTTGGAGGCTTGTCGGGTAAACGACAGTGCTCATTTGGTGATCGGGACCCGAGGCCCGCATGTATTGAAGGTCCAGCGTGCGTTGGCAGTGCTGGACGGAGCCCACATCAATCTTGGGGAAGTTTCGTCGCAGACGTATGGGAGCACCACAGCACGGGCTGTTCTCGATTGCAAACGGGCGCGGGCAATTATTAACTTCAGTTATCAAAAGACGGCGGACAATATAGTGGGAAAAATGACCATCGCCGCGCTCGATCGTGAAATGGCATTGACTGAGAATCAGCCACCGTTACGGGGGTGCCAGAACGAGCGCCAGCCCGGTTTCGGAGCCGGTCAGACGGGCCGACGAGTCGGGGTGGGTGACGGACCCCAATCGCCGCCGAAAATACTCAAGGTGGTGTTTCAGAATGCGATCACTCCAAATTTCGGTGTTGACCGTTCAAGGCCTGTTCTTGCCATATTTGCCCGAGCCAACTTGCTTTTGGCGGCGCACAATATGGCGTTGAGTTTCAATCTGCGTTTGAAGCCTTTTCCGTTTCCATTCCCGGTCACGCCAAAGGTAATGAGTGATGCCGAAGGATTGCGAAAAGCCGCCGAGAAAGCCGATTCGGGCATTCCGGGCGTACTTCGTATTATTTTCTGCGAACTCGATTCAAGTGAGAATAAGACGACAACGGCCTATTCAGCAGGCCCGCGTGTTGGCGTTAACGGATTTCCTAACTTTGTGATCATGAATCCTGAGATCAATCATCCAGATCGTGGAACGCTTCTGCATGAAATGGTTCATGTCTCGGATGACAGTCTGATGTTCATTGGCAGCGGAGGGCACGATACCGACGTGAACAGCATCTTTTCCCATGGCGAAAACCGGACAGTAGTGAAGAGGGAACATGCCGCGTTATTAAGGACATCATTTTTCGCTGGTTGATAATTAGGAGGAGATCGAACTCCGGACGACTTCACGAGGGTCGGCACGGCTAATACTTCGGCACCTTCGGATCCACTTCATTCGACCATGCGGTGATGCCGCCTTTAAGATTCTTTAGTTCGCCGGTAAAGCCTGCCTGTTTGAGCATTTCGATGGCCTTGGCGCTTCGGCCGCCCATTTTGCAGTGGACAACGGTTTCGCGGGCCGGGTCTATCTCACCCACTCTTTTCAGCACATCGCCGAGCGGGATCAGCTTGGCTCCCTCGATCTTGCAAAACGCGTATTCGTCCGGCTGCCGCACGTCTATTAATTGAATATCCTCGTCGGCGTCCAAACGGGCTCTGAGGCTGGTAGCTGAAATTTCCTCTATCATAAATTTCCTCGTTTTTAACTTTTCTCCGATTTTAGCGTACTAAAGTGCGAGGCTTCAAACCGACCACGGAGTTCCTTCACACGGCGCCCATTCAAATTGGCGCTTCTTAGTTTTTGTAAAGAAGTGGTTTTCAGTCCAAAGTGATTTACAAAACTTTACAAACAATTGGTTATCCTTTACGAGCAACTATTGTAAAATTAGCATCTTAGCGAAAATCGTATGGGCAAAATTCCGCAAACGTCCGGTTGGACGCCTTTTTATTTTTCGGCAGTCTTGGGTCTCCTGATTTTCGGGACGGCTTGCGGCTCGCGAAGTTCCGCGGACGCGCGCGCCGCAAATTCGCCGAATGGGCCGGAGGCCGCGCCGATCGGGATAACGGTAGCAAAGACCGAGTCCCGCAATGTGCCCGCATTTGTGCAGGCAACCGGTAGTCTTGTTGCCGATGAAATTTCAAACGTAGCCTCGAAAGTGGCCGGAAAAATCGCAAATGTGAGCGTTAATGTGGGACAGTTTGTCGCCCAGGGGGCCGTGGTCGCAAAGATCGACGACCGTGACGCACGGCTTCAATTGGCGTCGGCCGAGGCAAGCGTGAAGCAGGCAGTCGCCGCCGTTCGCCAGGCCGAAGCACGGCTTGGGCTCACGCCAACCGGAACATTTAACGCATCCTCGATACCTGAGGTTCGCTCGGCAAACGCGATCTACGAACAGAACATGGCGGAACTTCGTCAGGCTGAGGCCAACGAAAAACGCTATCGGGACCTCGTCGAAACCGGCGATGTTTCCATGCTCGCATATGAGCAGTATCGAACCGCCCGCGACACCGCTCGTGCGCGTGTGAACAGCGCAAAGGAGCAGCTTGATGCGGCGGTCAACACCGCCCGCCAAAGCAATGCCGCGATCAAAAGCGCCCAAGCTTCGGTCGAGGCTGCCGAAACGCAAGTCAGTACGGCGCGGCAGGCAGTGGCCGATACGGTCATTCGCGCTCCATTCTCAGGGTTCGTCTCAGACCGGCCAACAGCGGTCGGCGAATTCGTTACCTCGGCCTCGGTGATCATTACATTGCTCAGGACAAACCCGATGAAAATTCAGATTCAGGTTGCGGAAGCGGATGTCCCGACCATTGCTCTGGGCCGGGGCGTCACTTTGGAGGTCGATGCGTACAAAGAACGTCGGTTTTCGGGTGTCGTTACTTCGATAAATCCGTCTATAGATTCGGTATCGCGGGCCGCGACCGTCGAGGCGTCGATCGAGAATGGCGATAACGCACTCCGGGCCGGAATGTTCGCAACCGCCAGGATCACAAAAGAAGGCGGCGGCACCGGAGTATTCATCCCGAAATCGGCGATTTACAACGATCAGGCTACCCAGTCTTATCGGGCATTCGTCATCGTTGACGGCGTTGCCAAACTTCGCACGCTTCAGCTTGGAACGGAAGAAGGCGAATTTCAACAGATCCTTTCCGGCATCGAGGCGGACGAGACCGTGGCGGCCAGTAACCTTGAGCAGCTTTACGAAGGAGCCAGAGTTACAGTTTAGTTCAGGAGTTTTATGCAATGGCTTGCTGAAATTTGTGTACATCGACCGGTTTTTGCGACAGTTATCGTGCTGTTCCTGACAGTCGTTGGCGGCTTCAGCTTTTTTACACTTGGGGTTGACCGGTTTCCGAAGATCGATCTGCCTACGATATCTGTCAGCACCTCAAATCCCGGAGCCGCGCCGGAAGAGATCGAGACGGAAATAACCGATGTTATCGAAGGAGCATTGAACACCGTTCCGGGCGTCGAAGAAATGCGGTCAAGCTCATCTCAGGGCCGCTCAAATGTCACCCTCACTTTCAGCCTCGAAAAGAACCCCGACGTTGCCTTTCAGGAGCTCCAGCAGAAGCTCACCACCGTTACAAACCGGCTCCCCGAAACTGCCGATCCGCCGCAGGCCCGCAAATCCGATCCCGATTCGTCGCCGATCCTGATATACACGATCAGTGCCCCGCGAGACATCGTTGAGCTGACCGAACAGGTCGAAGAGCTCGTCGTAAAACGGATCGAAAGCTCGGACGGAGTCGCTGAGGTGTTTATGTGGGGAGCCCGGACGCCGAGGGTGCTGATCAATGTCAACCCCGACCGGCTGCGCGCTTTTAATCTTTCGGTAACGGAAGTGACAGCGGCGGTGCGTTCGCAAAATCAGGAATCACCCGGCGGCAACATCGTTGAGGGCCAGCGGACACTCGGCGTCCGCACAATGAGCAAACTGACCGAGATCGAACAGTTTAACGAGATCGTGATAGCGACACGCAACGGATTTCCGATAAAGATAAAGGATATCGGCAGCGTCGCAAAAGCCGGTGCAGAACCAACTTCGGCTGCTTCGCTTGATGGGGTGACCTCCGTTTCGGTCGGTATCCGGAAACAGGCTGGGGCAAATACGATCGCTGTCATCAATGGCGTTAAAACGCGAATGGCCACGATCCTTCCAAATCTGCCATCGTACATGAACTCCGCTATTATCCGCGATCAATCCGAATTCATTCAGAATTCGCTCAACGCGATCGAAGAGCATTTGATCCTCGGTGCGATCTTCGCGGCAATTATTGTCTTCTTTTTCTTGTGGAATGTTCGCTCAACATTTATCGCCGCTCTCGCTATTCCGATCTCGATCATCGCAGCGTTTGCGGCCATCGCAGCGTTTGGTTTTTCGCTGAATCAAATGACAATGCTGGCTTTGACGCTGATGGTCGGCATTGTGATCGATGACGCCATCGTTGTGCTCGAAAATATTTACCGGTTTGTCGAGGAAAAGGGAATGGATCCTTTTCAGGCGGCGATCGAGGGAACTCGTGAGATCGGCCTGCCGGTTTTGGCGACGACCCTTTCGCTGCTTGCTGTATTCATTCCGGTCGGATTTATGACCGGCATCGTCGGACGTTTTATGTCGTCGTTCGGTCTGACGGCTGCCGCGGCGATCGCCGTTTCTTTGGTAGTTTCATTCACACTGACACCGATGCTGGCGGCGAGGTGGATAAAACGGAAGAAGGTTCAAAGTTCAAAGGTCGAAGTTCAGGGTGATGACGGTGAGAGTACCGCAACTTCGAACGTTGAACCTGAAACCTTGGACTCCAACTCCAAGTCCGGTTGGTTCTATTCCAAGATCGACGGTACCTATACCTGGCTCCTGCGTTTATCGATGCGGTTTCGGTGGGCGGTCGTTTTGATATGTATTCTGACGGTCGCCTCGATCGTTCCGCTTTATAAATTTGTCGGTATGGCGTTCTTGCCTGACGAGGACGAATCATTGTTTCAGGTCAATCTTCGCGGGCCCGAGGGAACGTCGCTCTCGGGGACTCAGTCGATCCTCGAACGGATCGGCCGCGACATCCGTGCTGAGGTTCCGGGGGTTCGGAACACTCTCGTGCTGGCGGGATTCGGCCGCGGTTCGGGGCCAAATAACGGTTTTATAAACGTCGCCCTTGCACCCGTTGCCGAAAGAGAGAAGTCTCAAGCGCAGTTGATAAATCAGACGAGGCAGATCGCGAAAAGATATTCGTCTAAGGACTATCAGGTAACGGTTTCGGGGTCGTCGTCGATCGCCGGAAGCCTCGGGCTTGGACGCGGCGGTTCGGGCGTCGGCTTTTTCATTTCGGGTCCGGACACAGGGAAACTCACCGAATACGCCAATGCGCTCGTTGAGAAAATGAAGCAGGATCCGATCTACCTTGATCCGGATACTTCGATCGAGGTGGGAAATCCAGAGGTTCGCGTCGTGATCGACCGCACAAAGGCAGCCGATCTAGGCGTACGTGCCGGCGATGTCGCTCAGGCTTTGAATATTCTATCGGCCGGGCAGATCGCATCGACATTCAGCGAAAATTCAAAACAATACGACGTGGTCGTCCGGGCCGAGGAGCAATACCGCCGGGACCGCAGCAATTTCAGATATTTTACGGTCGGTTCTTCGAATGGGGGCACGGTCGATCTCGAACGCGTGATAAAGATCAACGAAGGCCTCTCGCCTTCGTCGATCAACCGGCTGAATCGCCAACGGCAGGTCACCGTCTCGGCCGGATTGCCGCCGAATGCTTCTGAATCGGACGCGGTCTCAAAATTGGAACAGTTCGCAAAAGAACTAAACATGCCGGCTGAATATTTGACCGGCGTCACCGGCCAATCAAAAGAACTGCAAAAGGCATATGAGGCCTTTCTCTACGCATTTTTGCTGTCTTTCGTGTTTATGTATCTGATCCTTGCGGCGCAGTTCGAATCGTTTATTCATCCCGTGACGATCCTGTTAACGCTTCCGCTTGCGGTTCCATTTGCACTGCTTTCGACCGCGATCGCGGGACAGACGTTGAATATTTTCTCGGCACTTGGAATTTTGCTTTTATTCGGCATCGTCAAGAAAAACGCGATCCTGCAGATCGATCATACTAACACGCTGCGAGCAAAAGGAATGAACCGCTATGACGCGATAATTCAGGCAAACCGCGATCGTCTGCGGCCGATCCTGATGACGACGCTGGCGCTGGTGGCCGGAATGATACCGCTGACGCTGGGAAGCGGTGCGGGTGCGGCGACGAACCGCTCGATCGGCGTGCTCGTTGTCGGCGGGCAGTCAATGTGTCTGCTGCTCACGTTGTTGGCCGTGCCGGTCTTTTATTCGCTCTTTGACGATGCGGGAGAATCGAACCTAATGCGCGGGTTCGGCAGGCGGATCGGAAATATTCGTGATGCTGTAAAGCAAAGCTTGGGACGGAGGGCGGACGGTACAAACGATATGAATCGAGAGGCGGATGGTCGTTTTGAGGCGGGTAAATAGGCGGGCTTTTTAAGATGAGATACGTGCTGGTGCAGATACTTATGATCCTAACGGCGGCAGGGGCCTTTTCGCAGGTTCCGACGCCAACGCCCGACGCTCCGTCTGGCGGAGCGGTGCTTCCGAACGACCCGCCGCCGGTCGCCCCGGATTTTCAGGCTCCTCCACGACCGCTCCCCAGTGCAGAACGTGTCGGCGTGGACCTTGGCAATCAAAAAACACTCACTCTGGAAGAAGCGGTCGAGATGGCGTTGAAGAATAATAACGATATCGACACCTCGCGCAATGACGTTCAGATCGCCGAATTCAACCTGCGTGGGGCACGCGGCGTTTTTGACCCGCTTCTTGCCTCTGAAAACTATTACGAAAGCCTTACCATCCCGACAGCCTCGCTTATCGGCGGCGCCGTCAACGGAGCGGTGACGCAGACGCGGTATTTTGGCAACGCGGGTGTCAGCGGTTTTGCACCCTGGCGCGGCGGAGTTTATTCGGCGCGGTTCGATTCGTCGCGTACCACGACAAGCAACACAAATTCGTTCCTGAATCCGCAGTATCCGACGGTCCTTAATTTCACTTACACTCAGCCGCTGCTCCGCGATTTCCGGACGGATAACAACCGGCGGCAGATCGCGATCGCAAAGAAAAATCTCAGCTTAAGCGATGCCCAATTTCGCCAGCGTGCGATCGAAATTATCGCGCAGGTCGAGCAGGCGTATTGGAATCTCGCGTTCACCCTGCGCAATTTGCAGGTGCAGATCGACGCGGTGAAACAGGCACGGACGCAGCTTGAGAGTAACCAAAGGCAGGTGAACAAGGGCGTGCTTGCACCGATCGACGTCGTTGCGGCGACTGCCCAGATCACGACATTCGAGCAGGGAGTTTACACCGCACAGGAGGACGTCACACGGGCCGAGAACACACTGAAAACGCTGCTTTTGGCCGACCGAACCTCTTCCGAATGGGGCCGCCCGATCACTCCGGTCTCGCCGATCAGCCTTGAACCACCGCGTGTCGGGCTTGAGATAGCGCTCGACGAAGCGTTGAAGAACCGGCCGGAGATCGCCCAGCTTGAAACAAGTGCCGAGATAAACAAGATCAACGAAGGTTATTTCCGCGACCAGACAAAGCCGCAGATCGATCTGGTTGGTTCATATACGTCGCAGGGGTTGGCCGGTTCTGAAACAGCGGCGGCGATCAACCCCGCAACGGGCCTTAGCCGCGTTCCGCCGAATCTTGTAGGCGGCTATTTCAATTCGCTCGGAAACTTGGTCGCACTAGACTATCCGACCTATCGCGTCGGTGTAACTATTTCGCTTCCGTGGGGCAACACGACCGCAAAGGCAAATCTCGGCCGGACGCTTGTCGAAGGCACGCGCATATCTAACCAACGGGCCCAATCCGAACAGATAATCGAGGCCGAGGTGAGGAATGCGCTTCAGGCACTGAGGTCGGCCGAGGCCCGGCTTGCGTCCGCCGCGGCATCGCGCTTGTCTGCCGAGCAGCTTCTCTCAAGCGAACAGCGCCAATTCGCGGCCGGCACGACCACGACTTATCTAGTTCTCCAGCGCCAAACCGAACTCCTCGCCGCCCGCAGCCGCGAGCTTCAGGCCCAAACCGACCTGAACCGCGCCATCTCCGAATTCCAACGCTCCACCGGCACAACGCTCACCGCAAACAACGTCACCGTTTCCACTACCGGCGATCGCGATCTGAGGATCACGAGAGGCGTGTCCAGATTTTTTAAGTAGATCGCTTTGGACCGAACTGTTCCTAGGACCGCGTCCCGCCTGCAACGCCGCGTTTTTCCAGCGGCGTCAAACGGTTGGATTCTGAAGCCGTGAGATTTCCGACGGGTTGTTCGCGTTTCACGCTCATGCAAGCGGGACGATTGCAGTCCGACGAAAGGCATTTTAATCCATGTTATTATTCTTGTATCCCGCCTGGAGGTGACAAGGAAATGAAAAAGTCCGTAAAGCTAACGATGTCCGTGGTTCTGATCGCGTTGTTTGCCGGGTTTGCGTTCGCGCAGGACCCGCCACCAAGGCAAGACAATAAAGCCGCACCGCCTGCGCCGAAAGTTTCGCCTTGTCCGAAGGTCTCGGTTAAAACTCCCACGCCGCAGCTGGTGCGCGAGGGAACACCGGTTGCGTTTATAGCGGAAATTACCGGCGGCGACCCTAATGTAGCGCCGACTATTATTTGGTCAGTCACGGCGGGCATGATAACGGCTGGACAGGGAGCCCGGCGGATCGTGGTCGATTCAACCGGGGCGGGACGCGACCGGCAGATGTCAGCCGAATTGTGGATTGGCGGATACGCCCCTGAATGCGGCAACACCGCTGGGGCGACGGTCAAAGTCATCGCCCCTGCGATTTTGATCGATCAATTCGGCGACCTTCCGGCCGAACAGGAAAACGAAAGGATAACGGCCGCGGCTGAAGCGTTGTCACGAACAAACGACAGATTGGTGCTGATCGCGTATGCCGGCCGGACAAATGTCCGCGGTTATGCTGTGTCGGTGCTTCGGCGAATGATCGCAAAGTTCGAAAAAAACGAGACCGCAGCGAATCGCATCCGAGCTGTCGATGGCGGATTCAGAGAGAAGCCAGCTTACGAGCTCTGGATCGTCCCCGAAGGCGCCGAGTCACCCCGCCCGACCCCAACCGTAGATCGACGGGAGATCGTTTACCCGAGGAGCACGCCGACACGTAAGCCTTAGCTGGTGTGCTTGGGATGGGCAAGAGGGAGCCGGACCACTCCCGGCTCTGACCGACTTTAGATCGTATACCCGTTTTTCGTGAGCATTGATTCGAAGTTCGTTTTGTCGACGGCTTTTAGATAGGCGTCGCGAGGCTCTACTATATCGTTTTTGACGAGATCGAAGAGGGCGTCGTTCAGCATTATCATGCCGTGCGCTTTGCCGGTTTGCATGGCCGAGCCGATCTGGAAGGTTTTGCCTTCGCGGATGAGGTTCGAGATGGCGGGTGTGATGATGAGGACCTCGAGGGCGGCTACGCGGCCGCCGCCTTTTTTAGGCAGAAGGGTTTGGGCGACGACGCCACGCAGTGATTCGCTGAGCATGACGCGGACCTGCTGCTGGCGGTCGGCGGGGAACTGGTCGATTATGCGGTCCACGGTCGAGACGGCGGTGGTCGTATGGAGCGTTCCGAAAACGAGGTGGCCGGTTTCGGCGGTTTCGATCGCGATCGAGATGGTCTCAAGGTCGCGCATCTCACCGACAAGAATAATGTCAGGGTCTTCGCGGAGCGCGGCACGCAGGGCGTCCTTAAAGGACATCGTGTGGTTGTGTACCTCACGCTGATTGACCAGGCAGTTTATGTTCTCGTGGACGAACTCGACCGGGTCTTCAATGGTGATGATGTGGTCTTCACGGGTCGAATTTATGTGGTTGACCATCGCGCACAGCGTGGTCGATTTGCCCGAACCGGTCGGGCCGGTGACGACGACAAGGCCTTTTGTCAGATCGGTCAAACCCATGATCGCCGGTGACAGGCCAAGCTGCTCGGCGGTCGTCATTTTTGACGGGATGATGCGGAAAACGCCGCCCATTCCCTTGCGGTCCATAAAAATGTTGCAGCGAAAGCGTGCGAGGCCGGGAATTTCGTAAGCGAAGTCGCTGTCACGGCGCTCGGCGAACTCTTCTTTGTTTCGGGCCGGCATTATCGAATGAAGCAGTTCGTTCATCAGGCCTTCGTTCAGAACTTCTTCCGGGGACTCGAGCTTTTGCATGCGGCCGTCTTTGCGGATCATCGGCGGCATATCGACCGAAAGATGAAGATCGGAGGCTCCGGCGTCGCTCATCGCGAAAAACAGGTCTTCCATGCGGTTCTTCATCTCGCTGTTCGAACCATGGCGCTCGGCGTTGCGGCGGTCGTGGACCGAGTTTCGGATAACTTCGTCGGGCGGAAGCTGCGGAACCTCGTCAACCGCCGGTTCGTACGCCGGTGCAGGGACGAGGTCGTCTATCGCAACCTCAGCCGAACCGTTTCCGCCATTCTTTGCAAAATTTTCCACCGGGGTGTCCGAAAGGCCTTCGACCTCGATATCGAATTCAGGCAGGCCGGCTTGTAGGTTTTGGTAAGCGGGATCGTTCTCCAGGGCGGCCGCATCGCTCGAATTCGTGCCGTTATCTGCGTTCGGCTGTACGTCAACGGCCGGAAAGGAGTCACCCGACGGGATCTCGATCGAAGGCGGCTCAAACGCTGACGGAGCGGTTCGCGGTGATCCGGCAATGGGGGTGATCGTTACGTTGAATCCCGCGGCGGATTTGAGGACGGTGAAATTGAACTCGCCGTGATTACTAGGGTGGACAAACTGGACCGAGGCCTGATTGGGCAGTTCCTGCTTTACGTCGGCCGGGATCAGCGGAAAAACCATCATGCTGATCTGTGAGCCCTGCAGCGGGACCTTGTCAACGTCGGATTTGCCCGATTCCGAAACGACATAAGGATTCGAGTTCGGTATAAGATGCAGCTCGGAGCCGGACGTGGTAATGAGATGTTCCAGGTATTGGTTTAACTGTTCCATGGTAATCGGTTCGGGTAGGAGCTGCGAAGGTAGGTGGAGCAGGGATGGCCCAAACAAGATTATAACATTGGCAAACCGTGTTTGTCACCAGGAATTACTTGGAGGAACCGGGACCGGTAGTGAACGAGGGCATATTGTTATGGTCAGCATTCAAGGCCTTTCGCTGCCGCGGTTTGGGTTTTGACATTTGCTACCTTGAATGGATCGATTTCCCGCCTCACGTACCGCTGGAAGAAAGTTCTCTAAATTGATGACAGTTAATAGGTTATAGACGGTTGGTCGAGGTGTTTGGAAACTAGAGTCACACCGTGACGGCTTCGCGATATTCGCCCCATGCAGAACGAAGGCGGGTGCTGATCTCGCCGACAGTGACCTCCGCTTCGACGCAGTCGAGGATGAGCGGTAGAAGGTTCGCGGTCCCGGCCGCCGCCTCGCCCAGTTTGTTTATTGCGGTTTCGGCGATGGCGGCATCGCGGCGGCTACGTAGGGCACGAAGGCGTTCGATCTGATCGCGCTCGATCTGTTCGTCTATTCTGAGGACAGGGATCGATTCGGGCTCGTCGCTCTGAAATTTGTTGACGCCGACCACTATTGCATCTTTGGTTTCGACGGCACGCTGGTATTCGTAAGCGGCTTCCTGTATCTCGCGCTGGACGTAGCCGGTTTCGATAGCCCGCAGCATGCCGCCAATGTTGTCGATCTTATCTATATATTCCGTGGCCAGGTTTTCAAGCTGCGTTGTAAGCTCTTCTATTGCATAACTTCCGGCCAGCGGGTCAACGGTGTCGGCGACGCCGGATTCGTGGGCGACGACCTGCTGGGTGCGCAACGCAATACGGGCGGCATTTTCCGTCGGCAGACCAAGGGCTTCGTCCATTGAATTCGTATGCAGGCTTTGCGTGCCGCCGAGTACCGCGGCGAGGGCCTGGATAGTCGTACGGACCACGTTCACCTCGGGCTGCTGTGCTGTCAATGTGGATCCGGCTGTTTGCGTGTGAAAGCGAAGCATCAGTGATTTTGGGTCTTTTGCTTTAAACCGGTCGCGCATTATTTTCGCCCACAACCGGCGGGCGGCTCGAAATTTAGCTATCTCCTCAAGCAGGTTGTTGTGAGAATTGAAAAAAAACGACAACCGCGGGGCAAAATCGTCCACCTTTAAACCAACGTCGATGGCCGATTGTACATAGCAGATCGCGTCAGCGAGCGTAAACGCAAGCTCCTGTGCGGCGGTTGAACCGGCCTCGCGTATGTGATAGCCCGATATCGAGATCGTGTTCCAATTCGGAACTTCTGCGGCGCAAAATGCGAATGTATCGGTTATCAACCTCAAGCTAGGTTTTGGTGGATAGATGTAAGTTCCGCGGGCGATATATTCCTTTAGAATGTCGTTCTGGACAGTGCCGCTGACCCTGTCAAAGGCCACATTCTGCTTGCGGGCGACGGCCAGGTATAAACACAAAAGCGTTGACGCCGTTGAGTTTATCGTCATTGAAGTTGAGACCTTGTCGAGCGGAATGCCGTCGAGCAGCGTCATCATATCTTCGATGCTGTCGATGGCGACGCCGACCTTGCCGACCTCGCCCGCGGCAAGCGGATCGTTCGAATCCAGCCCGATCTGCGTCGGCAGATCAAAAGCGACGCTCAGACCCGTCGTGCCTTGCGACAGCAGGTATTTGTAACGATCGTTAGATTCGCGAGCGGTCGCAAAACCTGCGTATTGCCGCATTGTCCAAAACCGGCCGCGATAGGTGTTGCGGCGGACGCCGCGTGTGTAGGGATATTCGCCGGGGTCGCCCAGGTCGGCGGCGTAATCGACGGGTTTGCTATTATTTGGGCTGAAATCGTTAGGCAGTTCGATGCCCGAAGATGTTTGGAATTTTTTACGTCGCTCCTGCGTCATATTGGCAGATAGATTAGCATAATGCGTTCGGGTTGCGCGTAGGGCTTAAGGAGGCTTCTTGACGCAAAGACCGCAAAGGATGCAAAAGGAAATCAAAAGAGGAATGTTTGCAGGCGAAGATTCGAGCGTTTTGACTTTAGGCTGCGGAAGCTAGTAGCATTTTCCTGTTACACATGGAACTTAACGACAAAGCAAAAGAGGCATCCAGAAAGCTGAGCGATGCGGTAAATTCCGCGGCGGAAGAAAGCCCGTCGGTCAAAAATGCGATCCGCCAGCTTCGCGAGATCGGATATGAACCGCGCCTCACGCTTCAGCTTGAGCTGGCACCTTTCCCGGCCGCGGAAGAAGGCGAAGCTCCCGAAACCGACTTTACCGAGGCCGACCTTAAAGCACTTCGACGTATGCTGATCCGCGCAAGGTAAAGCTCCGCGATCCGGTCCCGAAATTGAACTACTTCAATTACTACACTGAAATAGAAGAGACTTTTGTTCGCCGCCGCGGCAAGAACCTGCTGCTGTCGCCAATAGATTGGGCGTTGATCGAAGGCTGGCAGACACGCGGCATTCCCCTGCACGTCGCTCTGCGGGCGATCGAGAATATGTTTGACGGCTTCGACAAAAAGCCGTCTACACGGACGATCAAAGGCCTGCTGTGGTGCCGAGAAGAAATAGAGGCCCAATACGAAGAATGGCAGCGGTCGCAGACGGGAAAATCGGAGGACGGCGATAAAAGTTCGAGCAATGATACTTTGTCAAAAGAAAAGGTCATCGAACATATTTCTAGCCTGATCCACGACCTGAAACGCGTCGAAAATCCGTCGCTTAAGGATGATCTTGATCGTGCCGTTGCTCGCCTGCTCCAGCTAAATGAAGATCTTGGCGACGATCTTGAGTTGGTGGACCACTCGCTTTCGGACATCGAAAATTTTCTGGAAAACGCCCTGCTGACAAATTCCTCTCCCGAGCATCTAAGAAAACTGGAGAAAGAGGTTAGCGATCAGCTAAGGCCGTACAAACCAGCCATGGAGGCCGAAGCCTATAAGAATACCTTCGGCCTGATGCTGCTTAAACGGCTTCGCGAGGAAAATAACATTCCGCGCCTCAGTTTGTTTTACTTATGATGAAGTATATCGGTGTTTTTGTCGTCCTCTCATCTTTTACGGCCGGTGCATTTACTCAAACGCCGACAAGGCCGCAAACCTCAACGGCAGCGGCGATCCCAAAAGGGGTGCCTGTAAAAGATCCGGTCGACCGAGGTACGGTATCGGGCAGGACCTACACGAACCGCACGCTTGGGTTTGAAATAACATTCCCGGACGAATGGCTGATCCCAGGTGATGATTTTGAGGTGAAGATGAAGGATGCCGGATTCGATCTTAGTCTGAAGGCCCCAACCAACGTCGGCCCGCAAACGCGAACGAAGCTCAACCAAGCCCTTACGAAGGTTGATGTGCTGCTTACCGCATACCGGTCAATGCCGGGATCGGCCGAAAACGCGATTGTCCGCGTCTCCGTTGAAGATCTTAGCTCGAACCCGCAGATCAAGGATGCGGTCGATTACCTCGATGCAATGCGCTTTCAGTTCAGGTCGATGACACTGCCTGCGGACCTCAAGTTTTCGGAAACGCAGGCCGAACGGCTTGGCCGCAAGCAGTTCGGCTTTCTAGACTTAACCAATAAAGCGGGAAAGAAGCGCTTGTACGTCACCGTCCGCGGCAGAACTGCGATACTATTCACAGTCTCTTACTCCCGCGAAGACGATCTTCAAACCATTCGACGCGTACTTGCGGAGGGGACATTCGCGTTGAAATAATAATATCCAGTTCTCAGTGATCCGCCTTTTCCGTGTATAGTGAAAAACAGCACTGCCGGACTTCACGCTACACAGGGAGAACATTAAAATGAACAAACTTAGGATCCGAAAGATGGGTGTTCTGTCCGTTGCCAAGATCTATGGGTTGATGATGCTCGTGATGAGCCTTTTGATCAGCATTCCCTATGGATTGTTTATTATCATCTACGCGCTGTTCGGCGCCGGAATGTTAAAGGGTGACGCCGGGCTTGCTCTTGGCGGCGGCGGGGTGATAGCAGGCATTTTGGTGATGATCGGACTGCCGATCTTTTACGGCGTGATCGGATTCATCGGCGGGGCGATAAGTGCCCTTGTTTACAATATCTTTGCCGGGATTGTCGGTGGGGTCGAGATAGAAGTTGAGACCGCCAATTGAAGAAATCATATTCCCCGGGCGACCGTCTGGAAGTTACAGTTCAGAAGATCGTTCCGCGTGGGCTAGGGCTTGCCTTCGCTGAAAATCTAACCGTTTTTGTACCGCTTTCGGCACCGGGCGACAAATTGTCCGTCCGGCTAAAAGAAGTAAAGGGAAAAACCGCATTTGCCGAGATCGACGCTGTCATAGAAGGCTCGACATCACGAGTTGACCCGCCATGCAAGTATTTTGGGACCTGCGGCGGATGTGATCTTCAACAGCTCTCCTACGAAGCACAACTGGCCGCGAAAGTCGAGATCATAAAAGATTCACTGCACCGTATCGGGAAGATCGACCCTGCGAGCGATATTCCGATCGTCCCCAGCCCAAAACCTCTAGGATATCGCACACGGGCCCAATGGCATCTTGATACCCGGAACAGACGGATCGGTTATTTCAAACGCGGCACTCATCAGGTGATCGATATCGATCATTGCCCGATCCTTGATCCCGTCCTTGACGAAACGTTGGCGGAACTTCGCTCAGACCTTGATTGGGACGGTTTTTTGAATGAAACCGCCGTTGTCGAGGCAGCGGTTGGTACTGACGAGAATATTTCGCTGAATTCGGTAGAGTTACCGGACGACCCGGCCGTGATTGTTTTCGAAACGTCAGGTGAGCGATATGCGTTTGACGCTCAAACTTTTTTTCAAGGGAACGGATCGCTGGCCGAAAAACTTATCGAGGCGGCGATAGAAGCTTCTGAGGGTCATCACGCTCTCGACCTCTACAGCGGCGTCGGCTTGTTCTCGCTCCCGCTTGCGCGGCGGTTCGCGAATGTGACCGGAATTGAAGGCAGCGAACATGCGGTTACCTTTGCGCGACGCAACGCCGCGGATGCCCGCCTGGTCAACATTAAATTTTTCAATGACAGCGTTACCGAATTTCTTTCGGCACGCGATGTGGGTGAAACTGACCTTGTCCTGCTGGACCCGCCCCGCTCAGGCACGGAAAAAGGAGTCATTGACGCGATCGTACGGCTGCGTCCCGCAGCGATCTCATACGTTTCATGCGATCCGGCGATACTTGCACGCGACCTGCGCATTCTGATCGACGGAGGGTACGCGATCGATTCGTTAACGGCCCTCGATCTGTTTCCACAAACGCATCATGTTGAGGCCGTAGTCCGGCTAAGCCGTTCATAGAGAAAACTTTTACGGATAGCGATCGTTTAACATTGGCGGATAAATCCGGGTTGAAGAATCGGCGGAAGGGAACTAAACTTAATTTATGGCAAAGAAAAAAGCTGATGATGGAAGCGGAGCAGACCCGAGCGAAAAAGGGAATTTCCTCCGTTGCCGGTACTGCGGGCAAAAGAATGCGGTAAAGGCCGATTTTAAGAACGGTTCGGCTAACTGCGGCAAATGCAAACTACCGCTATCGAACGAACCGCATAAAAAGTTTGCCGATCTGGGCAAGCACGAATATGTCCATCCGCTCGACAGCAAAGCTTTGGCGGCGTTGAAAGCGATCCCGGGCATAGACAGTGCTCTAAAAAAGCTGCTCGAGGTAACCGGCGAGTCCGCCATCCGCGTCATGTTCACGGCAAGCTCTGTCAAGGTCACGCCAAAACAATGCCCCGACCTGCACGCCAAACTGCAGATCGCCTGTACGACTCTCGGCGTGGAGATGCCGGAAATGTTCGTGCAGCAGAATCCGATCGTAAATGCGTTTACCTATGGTTCGGAGCGGCACGTTATTGTGCTTCATTCGGGTTTGCTGGAGCGTTTGAATGAGGAAGAAACGCTTGCGGTCATCTCGCACGAAGTTGGTCACATCCATGCCGAGCACGTACTTTATCTGACCGCCGCCCGCTTGATGGAAGCCCTGGCCAACGCATCGCTCGCGAGGCTAATTCCGGGTTCCGAGATCATTAAGTTTCTCATTTCCGCCGGTATCAACAGTTCTTTGCTTGCTTGGGCACGTCGGGCCGAACTTTCGTGCGACCGGGCAGCGTGTCTTGTCGTTCAGGACCCGCACGTGGTCGGCCGCGTGATGATGAAGCTTGCCGGCGGCACGTTTGCCTCAAAGGTTGACTACGATCTGTTCCT
>JBGTJP010000036.1:0-23367 GCA_041745075.1 Pyrinomonadaceae bacterium
TTCCGAAGAGGCTTTCCCGGCCCGTTCCGGTGATATCGCCAGATAGGCGTCGGCACGGGTTGTGAATTCACGCAAACGCTGTACATACGCAAGGTCGGTCGATTTTTGGAGAAGACGAAGCTCGCCGATCGACTTTAGGAAAAGCCGCGGGTTCTGCTCGCATTTTTCCCAAAGCGTCGGATCGATCTCGCGGAAAAGCTCGGTGCCTTCGGGGTGCCATGACCAGTAGAAATTCAGCGACAGGTCGTTAAGGGCCGCAAGAGGCTCGATCAGCCGCCGCTTTGCCGAAAAATTATCTCTAATACTAAGTTCGGCCGACTGCCCGGCCGCAGATCGTTTGCTCAAATCCGTCGATTCAAACTCCTTCATAAATTGTCTGGCACTTTGTTGCGAAAGTGGGCGAAGCAAAAACTATAAACGAATGCGGCGGGAGTATCAAATCGAAGGAAATCGGGAAATGTCCAATATATCGACAGTGATCGCTGGATCCAGTCTAAAAGTTTTAGCTTTCTTGTTACCATTGAGATTTTTCCGTAAGATTCTTTGTTCAGAGTTCAAAGTTCAGCTAGTAACTCTAAGCCAATTATGAAATTAAACATTATTCCCGTTAAGTGGGCGGACGAGGGCGTTTTGATGCTCGATCAGCGCTTGCTGCCGACAGAAGAAAAGTGGCTGACGCTGCGGACTTACAACGATGTCGCGGCGGGCATCAAGGACATGGTCGTTCGCGGAGCCCCGGCGATAGGTGTTTCGGCGGCATACGGCATGGCCCTGGGTGCGAAGTCGTTTGTCGGAACGAATGTCGATGATCTCGAGGAAGAGCTTGAATACGTTGGCGATGTTTTGGCAAAAACGCGCCCCACCGCGGTCAACCTTTTTTGGGCTATCGACCGGATGAAGCGCACTTTTCAAAAAGCGAAGGCGGAAGGGAAGTCGGTCAGCGAGATCAAACAGGCCCTTGCGGCCGATGCGAAGGCAATCCACGACGAAGATATTGAATCGCAAAGACTTATCGCAAAATTTGGCGGCGAATTGCTGGACGATAATTCGACCGTTTTGACGCACTGCAACGCCGGTGCTCTGGCTACGGGCGGCGTTTGGGGCACTGCGCTCGGCGTAATTCGCGGTGCGGTCGATCAGGGCAAAGCCATCTCGGTTATCGCCGACGAGACTCGGCCGTATCTGCAAGGCGCACGCCTGACCGCGTGGGAACTGATGGAAGACGACATTCCCGTCACGCTTATCACCGACAACATGAGCGGCCACATAATGAAAAAAGGCGGCGTGCATGCCGTCGTCGTCGGCAGCGACCGTATCGCCGCAAACGGCGATGTCGCAAACAAGATCGGCACATACATGGTCGCTGTGCTCGCCCGCCGCCACGGCATACCGTTCTATGTCGCCGCACCGCTCTCAACGGTCGATATGAATTGCCCGACCGGTGACGATATCCCGATCGAAGAACGCGACGAGCGAGAGGTGACGCATATGAAAGACAACCAATTAGCCCCGCTCGGCGTCGGCGTCTCGAACTATGCGTTTGACGTGACTCCGAATGATCTTGTTACCGCGATCATCACCGAAAAAGGCGTGGCAAAAGCGCCGTACACAGAGAGTTTGAAGAAGCAGTTTGAGGAGTAGAAAAAGCGGAAATCCATCGGGTGAATTGTGATAAAATGGAGTTTGTGAAAAGTGGCATAGCAAAATTTCGTGTCATCTCCGAACTGCAAGAACTTGCAGAACGGGCCTTTATTTATAAGCTAAAAAAGTCAAATCCCGATATCACGCAGTTAGAGATCATCGCAGAGGTAAATCGATGGTACAAAGACCGGCCCGGTGCCCCAGTCGGGGACGGTGTTGGACGAATTGGTGATCCGTCTCGTTTCCAATAACTACTAAAAAAGCAGCGTATCGAAAGTCTCGAATCACAAACAAGAAATATAACTCGGCTTCTAAATCTACGGAGAGTGCGATTCGCTCTGATTGGAGGTATTGCGGTATCTTTTCGAACGGTCGAGCGTACGACGAAGGATATTGACCTTGCGGTTGCGGTTGAGTCGGACGCGGAGGCAGAGGAACTTGTTCGCTCACTATCGGATGGCGGCTATCTGGTTGAGACCGTCATCGAACAAGAAAATGCGGAACGGCTGTCGACCGTCCGGCTAATTTCACGGGGCAACTCTGAAATGTTCGTTGACCTTCTCTTCGCCTCGTCCGGGATCGAGTCCGAGGTCGTCGCAACTGCCGAAGATATAGAGATATTCCCTCAACTGGTGGTTCCGATTGCTAAGATTCCGTCGCTTATTGCGTTAAAGGTATTATCTGCAAATCAGAAAACTCGTTTGAAGGACATTCTCGACCTCCAGAATTTGCTTGCGATAGCGATCCCGAAAGAAATTGACTTCGCGCGAAACCTGTTAAACTTGATAACAGCGCGCGGTTTCAATCGAAATAAGGATCTGCAAAAAGACCTAGACGGCTATATTGAGCAGTTTAAGAACTAAAAATTCCGCACCCACTCAAATGGGTAAAATGACTTCTGCCCAGTCGGTCTGATATAATTCTTCGTTACTGAACAGCCATTCATTATTATGATCGAACGCGAACAGATCGAGATGGACGTGGTTTTTGTTGGTGCGGGGCCGGCGAATTTGGCGGCGGCTTTGCATTTGAAAAACAGCATCGCCGGGCATGATGAAATGATCGAGCGGGGCATCCTGCACGGGAACAAGGTCGGCGACATTGAGATCGGCATTGTCGAAAAAGGGCCGTATGTCGGTGCTCACATCTTGTCTGGCGCCGTCATGGACCCGATAGCGATACGCGAGCTGATGCCCGATTTTCTGGAGCAAGGCTGCCCGGTCGATACGGTGGTTACCGAAGACGCATTTTGGTATCTGACAAAAAATAAAGCTATCAATTCGCCGATCATCCCACCGCCGCTTAAGAATAAGGGCAAGTACATTCTCAGTTTGAGCAAAATGTGCGAATGGCTGGGCGAAAAATGCGAAGAAGCGGGTATCAACATCTTTCCCGAATTCCCGGCATCGGAGGTCCTTTATGACGAGAACGAACAGGTGATCGGTGTTCGGACGGGCGATAAAGGGATCGACAAGGAAGGTAACAAGAAAGGGAATTTCGAGCCCGGCGTCGATCTGCTTGCAAAGGTCACGGTCCTCGGCGAAGGTTCGCGCGGATCATTGGCAAAACAGCTTACCGCCCGGCTCGGCCTGGACGAAGGCAAGGAAGTACAGGTTTTTTCGCTGGGCGTGAAAGAGCTTTGGGAAGTTCCGGCCGGGAATTTCGCGGAAGGCAAGGTCGTGCACACCCTCGGTTTTCCTTCGGATACGCAGACCTATGGCGGCGGTTGGATCTACGGGCTGAAGAATAATGTGATCAGCATTGGATATGTGACGGGCCTGGATTATATGGATCCGACAATCGATCCACACGCCGAGTTTCAAAAGTTCAAGACGCACCCGAAGGTTGCCGAGGTTCTGCAGGGCGGCAAGATGCTCAAGTATGGTGCAAAGACCATTAACACCGGCGGCTTCTTCACGATGCCGCGGCTGCACGCGGATGGTGTTCTCCTGGTCGGCGACTGCGCTTCATTTTTGAACGGGCAGCGGATCAAAGGCATCCATATGGCGATGAAGAGCGGAATGCTCGCCGCCGAGACGATCATCGGTGCTTTCCAGCATGCTGACTTTACCTCACAGACATTGAAGCATTTTGATGAAAAGGTAAATCTGAGCTGGATCTACGACGAACTGCACCCTGTGAGGAATTTTCACGCCGCGTTCCAAAGCGGACGATGGTCAGCGCTAATAAATACGGGACTTCAATTTGTTACTAAAGGGCTGGCGTGGGGCTTTATGCCAAAGGAACACCACATTGCCGGACATGAGCGAATGCAGCCGATAAACGACCGTCACGGGCATACCGACCACTCGCGGTACGCCGATCTGAAATTCGATAAGGAGATGATCTTCGACAAGGTGACCGACGTATTCCACGCCGGCGTTGCGCACGATGAGGACCAGCCGTCACATCTTCACGTGCTTGACACAGAGATCTGTGCGACAAAATGCGCCGAAGAATATGGTAATCCGTGTGAGAAATTCTGTCCGGCCGCGGTCTATGAAATGGAGTTCGACGAAAAAACGAAACGGCAGGAATTGAAAGTCAATTTTTCAAACTGCGTCCACTGTAAGACGTGCGATATTGCCGATCCTTATCAGATCATCAATTGGGTAACGCCTGAAGGCGGCGGCGGTCCGGATTATAAGGGGATGTAAACCAAAAGAGGCCGCCCTTTCAGACAACCTCTTTCTTATCTCGGAAGTTTGAAGCCAAAAGCTACTTCACCGGATCGAGGATCGCAAAGTTCACCCGCTTTTCGGCAAGCTCTTTCATCGCAACTCTTGTCGGTTTGCTTTTACGAACGTCGATGTCGGTTCGCGAATTTGCTCCGCGTTGAAGCTGTTTGCTTCGTTGGGCGGCCAAAATTATCATTCTGTATTTGGAATCGATCTCGGGCGGATCGATCAATTCCACTTCTTCCTGCTCTACCTCGTCGTTGATCTCTGCTTTCTTATCGGCCATATATTTTGAACTATTCCTCAATATCGTGCTTCGACATATCGAAACTATCAAGAATATCCTGTATCGCCCCTGTTTGTCGAGTCTGCCGCTGACGTTCCCCGACAATTATCGATTCAAGCCGTCGCACGGCATCGGCTACATTGTCGTTTATCACGACGTATTCGAACTCAGAGTAGCGTTTTACCTCTTCAAAGGAATTGCGAAGCCGCAGAGCAAGCTGGTCCGGTTTCTCGGTGTTTCGCGACTGCAAACGCTCGGCGAGGGCCTCGAACGATGGTGGAAGAATAAAGATGCTCACGGCGTCGGGCAGCTTTGCCAGCACATCCGCGGCACCCTGAACATCTATCTCAAGGATTACATCGACGCCTTCTCCGATTATCGCCTCAACCCTTGACCGGGATGTGCCGTAATAGTTTCCGTGGACCGTAGCGTATTCGAGAAAATCGCCCTTCGTGATACGTTTCTCAAAATCTTCAGTTGTTATGAATGAGTAATCCTTACCGTCGGTCTCGCCCGGCCGCATCGGGCGCGTCGTGAACGATATCGAATAGCCGATACCCACGCCCCGTTTCATAAGTTCGGATATCAAAGTTCCTTTTCCACCGCCGGACGGCGAAGTTATTATTATGAGGTTACCTTTCATCGAATCGAGCCTTCATTTTTCAGCGGAGAGTTGCACTTTGATAATTTACTCACCGCCAAAAATCTAATTGCCGTTATTCTACATTCTGTATCTGTTCTCTTATCTTTTCGATCTCGCTTTTTATCTGCAATGCGTTTTCTTTAACGGTCATGTTGTTTGTTTTTGACGTGATCGTGTTTGCCTCGCGGTTGAGTTCCTGGGTCAGAAAATCGAGCCGCTTGCCGACCTCTTTCTCCTCATCCATTATCTGGCGAAAATGCTCGATGTGCGTGGTCAGCCGCCCGATCTCTTCGGAAATGTCGGCTCGGTCGGCAATATACGCGATCTCCTGTGCGAGCCGTGCCTGATCCAGTTCGATCTGCGATTCGCTTTTCGCAAGCATTTCGGTAATGCGTTTTGTCAGACGCTGTTGATATTCTTCACCGATCGAACCTGATTCAGAGACGATGGCCGGCATCCGCCGCTCTATCTCGTTCAATCGCCCGACAAGCTCATCCTTGAGCATCGAACCTTCTTTTTCACGCATACGCCCAAGATCGTCGAGTGCCGCCGTCAGGGCTTTTTCGACACCGGCCGCAAAGCCCTCGCCGATCTCGTCTTTTTTGGGCTGGACGACGTTCGGCAATCTGGCAATGACATTCAGGTCGGGTTCTCCGGACAGCGAAAACTCTTCCTGCATCTGTTTCATCGCGGATAGAAAGCCCGCGATCATCGGCCGATTGAGTTCGTAGTTTATTTCCGTAGTTCGGTCGTACTGAAGGTTCACATCCACACGGCCGCGCGACAGCCTGTCGCTGATCGCGCGTTTGATAGAAGCCTCAAGGGGCTGCAGCTCGCCCGACAGCTTTAATGCGACGTCAAGGAAGCGATTGTTCACGGTCTTTAACTCGACCGTAACTGAAAAGTTGTCGGCGGATACGGCCCCGCGGCCAAAGCCGGTCATTGATCTCATAGTTTCATTATTGCTAACTGCCCGCCATAACCTGCGGTTCTATCAACTCTTCCTCCGCGAACTGCAGTTCGTAAAGATGCTTGTATTTGCCGCCGCTTTCAAGCAATTCGGCGTGCGTGCCGGTTTGGATTATTCGTCCCCGTTCCATCACCACAATATTATCGGCTTTCCTGATCGTCGAAAGGCGGTGAGCGATCACTATCGAGGTTTTGTCCTGCATCAGATTGGCGAGTGCCCGCTGGACCAGGCGTTCCGATTCGGCGTCAAGGGCTGATGTGGCTTCATCCAGGATCAAAACCGGTGCATTCAACAAAACAGCCCGGGCGATCGCAAGCCGCTGCCGCTGGCCGCCGGAAAGTAAAATGCCGCGTTCGCCTACGATGGTATCGTATTTTTGCGGCAGCTCGTTAATAAACTCGTCAGCAAAAGCCACGCGGGCGGCCTCGGCTATATCGGCGTCGGTCGCATCGGGGTTGCCATACGAAATGTTGTAACGGATCGACTCATTGAACAAAACCGTTTCCTGCGTAACCAGAGCGATCTGTTTCTTAAGGCTTTTCAGGCTTGCATCGCGCAGGTCGGTGCCGTCCCAAGTGATTTGTCCGTCGGTCGGGTCATACAACCGCTGAACGAGTTTGATTAGTGAAGATTTGCCGCCGCCGCTTTCGCCAACAAGGGCGACCATCGACCCTTTTGGCATGTCGATATTTACACCGTCGAGAATTGTCTTGTTCGGATCGTTCTCGTAATTGAACGAAACATTTTCAAGCCGTATCCGGTCATTTAGAGGTTTTAAAACTACTGCGTCAGGTTTTTCGGGAAGGACCTCGGTTTCATCCAGAATATTCCAGACATCCTTTGCGGCAGCGAATGCCTTTGATATTTCGTTGTGCTGGCGGGAAATGCGGCGGAGTGGATCATAGCTTCTGAACAGGAAGAAGAGAAATGTAAAAAACTGGGCCGCATCCATCTGTTGGGCGTTTATGGAACGGAGCCCAAAATAAAGCAGAATAAGGATCGCCACCATGCCGATCATCTCGATCGTCGGTGGCGAAATTGCCGCGATCCGGCCTGAACGGCGGTTTGCCTTCGCGATCGTTTGCGCCACCAGGCCAAACCGGGATCGTTCGCGCGGCTCGGCCGAATAAGCCTTTACGATCGTTTGGTTTGAAAGGGTCTCCTGAGCGGTATCAGTGAGCAGTTTATTGCCTTCAAACGATTCTTCGGCCAACCGCCTTAACGACTTGCTGAATCGCGTTGTCAAAACGCCGATGATCGGGGCGATCACTATCGCGCCCAGCATCAGCCGCCAGTTATAATAAAAAGCTGCCCCGACAAATGCCAAGAGCATAAAACTTTCGCGAAGAACATCCCGCAGATTTGACGAAACCGCCAGCTCGATAGCGGAACAGCTCACAACAAGCCTGGAAACAAGAAAGTTGGTCCGATGGCGTTCAAAAAATGCCGTCGATTGAGCGAGCAAATGATCGTAAAGCTGGCGCCTAAGATCGAGCACCGCGGCCTGCCCGATCTTGGCCATTAGATACGACGAAAAAAACTCGGCTATGCCCTTCAAGATAGTAAAACTCAATAGCATTACCGCTATCGCCACCCAGGCCCGATACCAATCGTCCTGTGGAATGAACCGTTGGAGCGAGAAAAGCGTATCTGAAGGCGTGCCCGGTACAGGTGAAAATTGGTTGAAGATCGGTACAAGCAGGGCCCCGGTCGCGGTTTCGAATACGGCAACCACTACCATCGCGATGCCCGCGAATAGGAAAGTCAGCCGGTGCGGGCGGACATATTGCAAAAGCCGTGTAAATTCATTCATCTCAAGCAAGAAAAGACGAATATACTAGAGTTGCGAGGCGGATGTCCAAAATGCGTTAGATTTGCAACGTACAATTGAATTATGGCATCTTTTTCATTGCACGCCTCTTTTCGGAGATCAAAATAATGAACATTTCAAAGGCTTTAATTTCTATATTCGCACTCATTTTGGTTCTGACCGCCGGATCGCTTGTATATGCGCAGGTCGACGTTCCGCGGCGCACGACGGCTATTACTTACCCATTGGATGAGCCGGTGGTCGTCCAGTTTCGCGGAACGACGCGTTTTCCGCGGATGAAAGGCGAGGCGAAGATCAAGCGAACAAGCCGCAACGGCAGCGAGATCGATCTTTCCGTCTCAAAGATGCCGCGGCCGTTTGAACTTGGCGCCGGTTATGCGACGTATGTCTTGTGGGCAATATCGCCCGAAGGGCAGGTTGACAACCTAGGCGAGATAAAGCGACGCGGATTTTTTGAATTCGACTCGAAGATGAGCGTGACGACCAAGCTGCAAACGTTTGCGCTCATTATTACAGCCGAGCCGCATTTCCTGGTCCGGCGGCCCAGCCAGGAAATAATGCTTGAAAATTTGAGCCCTTACGCGGTCAGCGGAAAAACCATTACGACAACGCCGTCGATACAGTATTTTGGAAATTCGAGCGATTTTTTCCGTGATTCGCGAACGCCCGAGATCGCCGAGGTCGATTATTCAAAAACGCCTTCGACCATCCTTCAGGCAAAACAGGCCGTCGCCCTTGCCAGATATGCCGGGGCCGAACGCGACGCGAGCGTCGAACTGCAGGAGGCAGTTTCGCTTCTTGCGAACGCCGAGGATGCATGGAAGGCCGACAGGCCCGAGGAAATGGTTGATATTACGGCCCGCCGGGCGATAAGCTCGGCAGTTCAGGCGGAATCGACCGCCCTGACAAGGAAAGACGCCCGGAAAAAACGAAACGAAAGATCGCTTGCGGATGCCGAGACACGGGCCGCTGAAAACCGGTACCAACAGGCTATGGATGATATAGCCGACCTGAAGGCACAGCTTGCAGCCGAAACCCGCAACCGGGAATTGTCCGAACGCGACGGCCTTAATTATTCCGAGCAGATCAAAGTATTAAGGGCCGAGAACGGACGTCTGCGGGAAGAACTGGGACGGACGCGCGTCGAAGCCGACAATGCAAAAGCGAAACTTGAGACGATCGAGAACGCTCAGCGATCGGCCGAAGACCAGCGTGCCCGCGAGGACCGCATCAACAATCTGCAGGCGTCACAACCGGCCCTGATACAGTCGCTGAAGCGGTTCGGCTCGGTCGCAAAGAACGACCGCGGGGTCGTTCTGACGATCCCGGAAAACTTTTGGGCGTCAATCCGCTCGACCGCATTTGCACCCGCCGCGGACGCAAAACTGAGTTCGCTGGCCCAGATCCTCGCGGAAAATTCAGATTATCGGGTCGTGATCGAATCGCATACCGACAATCGCGGCACCGAAGAGGAGTTGGCCGGCCTGACACAGCAGCGCTCAAGGGCGATCGAGGACCGCCTGACAACCTTCGGCGTCGCCGGCGACAGGATCGAGGCAAAAGGCTTTGCCGGGACGATCCCGGTTGCCCCAAACACCACGAATGCAAATCGAGCCAAGAACCGCCGCGTTCAGCTAATTCTCGTACCCACGATCTAGCCATTGGCCCTGTATTTGAAAAAACCCCGGGCGAACTTTTTTCAGGTTCATCCGGGCGTTTTTTCCGTTCAATGTTTAGTAAGCTCGCATCGAAAAATCTCACATCGAAAGTTTGGGATTGGCCAAACCGTTGATTTAATTGCGTTTCGCGAATGGTTGCGGGAAATATTTTGACCATTTTTCGTTCGTTCGTGGTATTTGTTTGGTATTTGGCCGGAAGTGTGTTTTACGGTTTTTCGCCACGTGTGAGGATCAAAAATCTGAAATTTCAGATTTCAGATTTCAGATTCCCGACTTCCGTAAATGTTGCAATAACAGTATGTACCGCTAATCACACGAAAATCGTTCCACTTAAGGTTGTCATTTACGAAATTGGACGATTTTATGGGTTAAGCGGAGTAACTGCAACATTTAGGCCGTTCCACTTAGAACACCAAATGGGACGATGAGTCGAGCCTATGCGCCGGAGAAAAACCTTTGGAAAAGCATGGAAGAATATGGTAAATTACTCTTTTATAGAGTAGTTCAAGGTTCACCCGGCAGTTTGAGGAGATAATCACTGATGAGTAGTTTCATTAATGGCCGCAGAATTTTTGCGGCCATCGTCTTGGCCCTCACGGCGATCGCCGTTCACGAATCATTCTTCGATGAACCTCAACTGGCCAATACCTCGATAAAGCGAGAAGATTCGGTCCTTGCCGCGAAATTCCGCGGTTCCGACGCAGCGACCACCAGCTTTCGCAGCGATTCGAAGCTCCTTTCCCGAATCTACATCAAGAACGCCGCCGATCGGACCAAGGCTGCCGAAGTAGGCACGATCGTCGAAGATTACCGGACATTTGTTATTGTTTCCAAGAATAAGGCCGTCGAAGCTAAACAATACGGTCTCGAAGAGCAGGAGATGGAAACGACGGTCAACCTGCCCGGGGCCAGTTTCGATCCGGTGAAACAAGCGCCGGAAGGTACGCTTCGTTTAGGGCCGGCCGCGACCGGCGAGGGAAAAGGCTATTACGTCATTCAATTCGGCGCGACGGTTACCGATGAATGGCTAAAAGCCGTCCGCGATGCGGGCGTCGAGGTGATCCAGTACGTGCCGAATCAGGCCTTCTTTGTTTACGCGGATTCCGAAGCGATAGCCCGTGTCGCTGATCATTCCCGGGTGCGATGGATCGGCCGATATAACCCCAATCAAAAACTGTCGCCCGTTTTGCGCGGACAATTGGAAACGGCGAGAAAAGGAACTACTCTGGCCCGCGGCAGCAGCCCGATCTCATTTACAAAGAAAAATACCGCGATGTTCGACATAGCCGTTTTTGCACGGGCCGACATCAACGAATTTGCCGGCGACCTGCAAAATAATCTTGCAAAGGGACCGCTGCGAATAACAAAACTGCAGAATAATTTCTTCAATTCGGTCCGCGTCCAGCTTAGTCTTGACGATGTTGAGGCGGTCGCGGCAATGCCGGATGTATTCGGGATCGACGCAGCGATGCCGGCAAAACCGGAGGACGAGCGGTCGAACCAGATCCTGGCCGGAAACTATCTCAATTCCACCACGCTTTCCGGTTCGGGCTACGATCCGTTGACGCAGTTCGGAGCGGACGGTACCAACGTGACCGTTTCGGTCGTGGATGACGGAATCGGCATTCCGGGCGACGGCGGGTTTTATATCAGCTCGTTAAATGCGGTCAACGGGCCGCTCCGAGGTGCTCTTTCGGGGTCGGGCGGACACGGGCATTTTAACGCGACGATCATTGCGGGAAGCACGCCCTACGGATCACTTGACAATCTATTTTTCAATTACGCGATGGGTGTTGCTCCGCGGGCACACATCGTAAGCATCCCGCGAAACCGGATTGGATACACCGGTACGAACGCGGACGTTTACAATGACAGCGTGACCACGCCGGGGCCGAACGGCGCAGGGGCGCTTATCAGTAATAATTCCTGGGGTGAAGGGACAAACGGCAACTCCTACGGCCCAATGGAAAGCGAGTTTGACAGCTATGTTTTTGATGCATCGTTCGACAGCGGTGTCGACCCGATAGCCCTGGTCTTTTCGGCCGGAAACGATCCGATCAATGGATTGACCCGCCCGAAGGCTGCAAAAAATGTGATAGCTGTCGGCAACTCCGAAAGCCTTCGTACGGAATTGGGTGGCCCGACGGCCAACAACATTGACGATGTCGCCGATAATTCCAGCCGCGGTCTGGCCGCCGACGGAAGGATAAAGCCCGATATCGTCGCCCCGGGAACGGCTATTACGGGGGGCCGTTCGGGCTCGGATGCCCTTAGCGGCAACATCGATTCATCCCACCGCTGGAGCAGCGGCACCTCACATTCGGCCGCGAGCATCACCGGCGTGGCGGCATTGTTTGCCAATCGCTGGTATGCGACCAATTTTGGCCAGAGGCCAACTCCCTCACTGATCAAGGCCGCTCTAATAAATTCCGCCCAGGACCTTACCGGCGGAAACGCATCTGCTCCGATCCCGAACGGAACCGAAGGCTGGGGACGCCCGAATATCAAGTTCATGCTGAATACTGGCGTTGGGATGCAATATATTAACCAACAGGTTCCCCTCCAGACAGTTGGCGACGGGTTTCATCTCGTCGGCAGCGTAGCCGATTCGTCTAAACCGCTGAGAATCACCGTGGTATGGACCGATCCGGCGGGAGCATCGAATCCCGCCCTCGTCAACAACCTTGATCTGACGGTCGTCGTTGGAGGAGTAACGTACAAAGGGAATGTCTTTTCAAACGGGGTGTCGGTGCCGGGCGGCACAGCGGACAACAGAAATAACGTCGAGAACGTATTTTTGCCGGCGGGAATCCCGATCGGAACGAGTCTCGATATCCTTGTTTCTGCAACTTCGCTGAACGGCGACGGGATAATCAACAATGGCGACGCCACCGATCAGAACTATTCGCTTGTGGTCTACAACTGGTCGGGCCTTATTGCCCCGCAGCTTTATTCTATGGCCGGCCGGGTCATCTCATCCAGCAGCGGCCGCGGGATCGGTATGGCAAAGGTACGCATCACCAGCACTCAGGGCATCAGCCGCGAGATTCAAACAAATCAGCTTGGTTATTTCCGTTTTGATAATCTTGCTTCAGGCAACTATACGATAGATGTAACGTCGAAACGTTACTCATTTGTTCAGCGGGTAGAACCTTTGAACGGAAACCTGACAAACCTTACCATTACATCTTCAAACCAGGGACCCTAATGTTTGGGAACTTCGGCCAGATTAATACGTGCATACAAAAGCATCTTGTTGTCATCTGATCAAAGCAAGTATAGACTTTTGTAGGAATGGCGATCGAAAAAAAGAATTTGAAAAGAAAGGTTCTGCACGCCGGCGGTTGGCAGGTGGCAAAACGGGCGGCAAAGATGCTTCCGTTTGGCGGCACGGCAGTCGTTCTTTTTTTAGTCGGCAGCGATATAAAAAGGAAAGGCCTAGTCGGGGGGCTTGCGAATTCCGGCATGGACGCCATCCCTTTTGTTGGTTTGGCGAAGAACGCGGTCGAGCTTTTCCGGGGTGATTTTATCCCGGATAAGGATGGATCGAGGCGGAAGGCAGTATGAGAACGAATAGAAAAACATTTGGCGGAGGAGCATTAACGTTTGGGGTCGTTGCGGCGTTTTGCGTATTTCTTATTGCTCCGGATGCATTTGGACAGGGCACTCGCCGCAAACGCGTTCCTGTGCCGACGCCAACCGTTCTTCCGGGCGAGGCACAGATCATTAGCCGGGCTGAGGATTTCCCTGACACCGGAACGGTCCGGGCTACGAAGGCGGATGATAAAAAAGCCGATGTTTCAGATCCGGATGAAAACTCAAAGTCGATCGATGACCTTCGAAGCCGCGTCGCCGGTTTGGAATCAAGCAATAAAAAGGACAAGGACGAAAAACAAAAACGGCTGCTTTTGAACCTCGATATTCTTAACCGGGCCGAACAGCGGTCGGAGTCTTTGCGAAAACAGCTTTTTGAAATGATCGAAAAGGAAAGCACGATCAAAACAAAGCTTGACATAATAGAGATAAATATTCGTCCGGAAGCGATCGAACGCGAGGTGGCATTTGCCGGAACGCTTCGGCCGGAAGCATTGCGTGACCTTAAGAAAAAGCAGCTTGAGGCCGAGCGCTCAAATCTTCAGGCGCTTCTGACCGAAGTACAGAAAACACGGGCGAGTCTCGATGTGAATCTTCGGCGATCCGAGGAGATGGTCGAAAAACTCCGGCTGAAGTTTGAGAAGGAAATAGACGACGCCCTTGCCGACGATCAACTGCCGTAGATCAGTTTATTGGTTTGGGCGACTTGGCCTGTTTCGGTTTCGGTTTGTCTATGCAGTTTTGGGCAATAGCGACCACGGCGAGTGTTCGAAGATACTTATCCTCCAAGGTCCTCGCGTTTGAGAGGCTCATTTCGAAATCATTCTTACTGAGATTTTTGAACGTCCCTTCCAGGTCGTAACCAGGCATTGAGAAAACCGCAAAAAATGACATATCCTTTGTAATGATCTGCCGATGGATCGCTGTCGAAAGCATATCGGGATTCTCAAGCCGATTCACGACCTTCACCGCATCTCGCAACTCGTCGAGAGCGAAAACGTGGTTCACCCTCTCGTAAAGATTCGCCAGTCCTAAATGAACTCGTGCTTTCGCTACCGAGTTTTCCATCTGCCCGGCCAACCGGCCCATCTCGGCGAGTGTTTGGTAAACCGTTGCGGCATCGTTTAGATCCTTTAGCTGCAATTCAATGATCTCGAAGATCAAAATTGCCCGATGTTCGATCTCGGGCACTTTGGCCGCGAATTTTTGGGCGTCCTCCAGTCGCTTTTCCTTGATCGCGAGTTTCGAACGCAAAAACCAAAAGTAATTCGCTGTTTCTTTTTGCGCATTCTCGTCCCTTATCTTATCCAGCCAGGGTTCGATCCGACGGAATTGGTCTTCGGTCTTTACACCCCATGTGATCAGGCCGATGATCATCGAGTCCTTTAGCTTGCCTTCTTCGTCGGCCTTTTCAACGAGTTTTAGGCGTTCTTCGAAACTTCGCCCCAGGGCTTCATTCGACTTGGTTTTGTCGCTGAGGTCTTTTCGCATTTCGTCGGTCAGAAGCGCCGTGGCCTGAGCCCGGGCGACCGAATGACGCTGGAGCATATCCGGAAACCGTTGAATAATAATGGGTTCGATCTCCTGAAGCGCGGTCAGCATATACAGCGGTTCGGGGTGCCGATTCGCGTCGGGCGGGCGGTTTAGATTCTCGGGGTCGCTTGTAAAAGTTGAAATGCGGTTGAGAAATACGTCGATGAATTGTCGTTGAAGATTGACGTCAGGAACAAACGTTTCGGGAACCGATGAGCCAAACTGATATTTATCAAGCCCAAAAAGGCGTTCGTTGCCGAATGGATATGCCGAAAGGAAAAGCAGCCGTCTGGGCGTTTCATTTGCATATGCTGCCAGGAGTTCGCGGTAAAGAGAGTTAGCAAATTGCTGGTCCGTTCCTGCGATGCCAAAAGGTATCCAATACCAGTAATAATCGAGCGGTTCACGCATCACGCGTCGGAAAAGATACCAGCTTAGCTCGGGATTTGTCTTGACGCTTTCCTGAGCGACATAGAGCGCGGCACTTATCTCACTTTCTCTATCCGGCCACTTGCGTTCTGAAGCGGTTTTCTCATATTCCTTCAAGAGTTTCTCGACAAGGCGTTTTGCCCAATCGCCGTCTTTTTTTGCGATGCCTCGTATTACCTCGAAACGGTAATCGGGACTCGCGATCGTCAATCCCTTATCGGTTTTTTTCTCAAAGCCCTTCTCGGCAAAACGGTCGGTGGCTACCTTAAACGCTTCGGTGAAATATTCGCGAGCGGTTGGCTGGTCGAATTTCCAAAGAAAATCGGCGGAGCGGATAAGGATACGAACTCTTTTGTCCGTCTCGGCCACCGACCGGCTTTCGCTGACCTGTTGATCGACAAGGAATTTCGCGAATTCGCCATTGCATCGTCCGTCTTCGACCTTACTTTCGACTTTAGCGTCCTGGCCGAAGATCGCTGTCGGCATCAGGACCAATATGGCGGTCAGGAAACTGAAGAACATTTTCATTTTTGGCAGCCTCCGGGCGTGAATCCCCATTATAGCACTACAAATAAGACACATTTATTCGCATTTTGTTCCATTTTTTGTGCAAGCCGATGCAACGTCATCCGTTCCATAGGTGTCAAATAAGGCGATACCACTTCACGCCGAAAAGAAATTTGGGGAGAAAGTTTATGAAATTCAGGTTTTTTGCGCTCGTTTTTTTTGCGTTGGCGGGCGGTTTGTTTTCGACGTCTGCGGTTCGGGCCCAGGGTGTGATCGTTCCGATAATTTGCGATATCCGCCCGTGCAGGCCGCGACCGATACCACGGCCTATACCTCTTCCCAACGCTCTGCCGGTGAAGTCTATTCAGCTTGAGACCAAGATCAGCGGCCAGATCGCGACTACGCACGTCGAACAGGTGTTCAGGAACGATACCCCTTATACCTTGGAAGGAACTTATTTTTTTCCGATACCGGAAACTGCTTCCATCGTTGAATTCGCAATTTGGGAAAACGGTAAAAAGCTAGTCGGCGAAGTTCGTTCGCGTGAAGAAGCCCGCCGCATTTACGATGAGATCGTCCGCCGCCAGCGCGATCCGGGACTGCTTGAATATGCCGGGAAGGACCTTTTTCAGGCGTCTATTTTTCCGATACCGCCAAACTCGGACAAGAAGCTTGAGTTGACATACACGCAGGCCCTAAAGGCCGAGTCGGGAACGGTTGCATATCGGTATCCGCTAGGCACTGGAAGAAATCTTTGGGGCCGCGGGCCGCAAAACAGCGAAATGGCCCGTCCGGGCGTGCCGCAGAAATTCGGTACCGTTTCGGGCAAGATAACGATCGAGGGCAAACAGGCGTTACGCAATGTTTACTCGCCTTCGCATAGCATCGATGTCAAAAACACGTCCGAGCGCTCGGTAAGTGTTTCTTTTGAAACAAAGGATAACGATAACGATTTCCAACTTTTTTACGGCCTGTCGAATGATGATTTCGGGATGTCGCTGGTTACCTATCGCGAGCCCGGCAAAGACGGCTATTTTATGCTGATGGTTTCGCCGAAGGACGATATTTCCGAAAGGGAGCTGGTAAACAAGGACATCGTCTTCGTCCTCGACACAAGCGGGTCAATGGCCGAGGAAGGCAAGATGGAAAAAGCCCGTGCGGCCCTTCTTTTCGGTATCCGAGGCTTGCGGGCCGGCGACCGGTTTAATGTCATAAATTTTGCGGGCGAAGAGCATTTGATGGAAAGCAAACTGGTCGAGGCGAACGCCCATGGCATCAATCGGGGAGAGGAGTTCGTACAGCGGCTAAAGCCGACCGGCGGCACGAATATTAATGACGCCGTCCGCGCTGGAATGCGGCAATTCGATTCGTCCGAGCGACCGAAAATGATGGTTTTTATGACCGATGGTTTGCCGACCGTGGGCGAAACGAATATCGAGAAGATAGTCAAGAATGCCGGTGAAACAAAGGTTGAAGGCCTGCGCCTTTTCACATTTGGTGTCGGTTACGATGTGAATACACGGCTGTTGGACAAGCTTGCAGCCGAGAATTCGGGTGTCGCCGATTACATCGAACCGAAAGAAAACTTGGAAGTAAAAGTTTCGAACTTTTTCACAAAGGTGAGTTCACCGGTGCTGACCGATCTTGAACTTGATTTTGGTAAGTTGCAGACCGATTTGATGTACCCTCGGCAGTTGGGTGATATTTTCAAGGGCTCTCAGCTCGCCATAATCGGACGTTACGCAAACGGAAGCGACGTAAATGATCTCACTCTTCGTTTGCAGGGCAAGACCAGCCGCGAGACGAGAAGCTTTAATTTCGCTGATCTTGATTTTCCGCTTCGCGCCGAAACGAATGATTTTCTGCCACGGCTTTGGGCTTCCCGTCGCGTGGGCTGGCTGGTGGAACAGATACGCGGCAACGGCGAGAACAAAGAGCTTCGCGATGAGATCGTGGAACTCGGCACGAAATATGGAATAGTGACGCCATACACGTCATATCTTGCGACCGACGGCAGCGAACGGGAACAGTTCGTCGAGAACTTTTGGCGTCGACGCGATTCAAATGCCCCGCCCGCAAAGGCCGCACCAGGAACCTTTGCGATTGACGGCGCCAGCGGTGTCGCAATGAGCAAGCGGGCCAACGAGCAAAAGAACAGGGTGGTGCTCGAGGACAAAGATGAAAGGGCCGCCCAGGCAGGGATCGTCAAAAAGATCGGGGTCAAAACATTCTATTTCGCGAACGGGGTTTGGATCGATTCGGAGTTCAAGGAGGAAGCTAAGATACCTGAAGTCCCGCTTACGTTCGCGAGCGATGAGTATTTTGACCTCGTTGCAAAGGAGCGTGAAATTGGGAAGTATTTGTCTGTCGGCGTGCAAGTGGTGATCGTTTGGAAAGACCGGGTCTATCGGGTTTCAAAGTAAACAACACTGAGCGCGATTCGACCGGTGTCGGTTCCCATTTAGGTGATTTGTGACGAATAAAATTGTATTCTATTCGTCACAATCACCTTTTTTGCGTTCACGGAGGGCACGAGTGCCGGAGCTGAAAATTTTCTTTCGAATTTGCATTGCCATCATTCTTACCGCCGGGCCCGCGTTTGCCCAGGTTGGCTGGAAGGCACATTCGACGAGTATCAAAGGCGACCTCGTCGCCATTTATTTTACGTCCGCCACGAAGGGATTCGTTGCGGGTGATGGCGGTTATCTGGCCTCGACCATCGACGCAGGCAAAACCTGGCTAAAGTATCCGCTAAATACGACCGAGAATATAAACGAGATCTACTTCCGCAATGAGAAAAACGGTTATCTGGTTGCGGGGCGGAAGCTTTTTCTGACCAGCGACGGCGGCGAATCGTGGCGGGAAACGGTAATTTTCAGAGCCAGCGAATTCAGGAACGTAACTCCGACTTTGTTGAGTATAAGGTTTCCCGATAAGAAACTTGGATTTGCGGTCGGCTCGATCCTCAATAAGAAAGGCGACCTTGTGATCGATTCACTGGTGATGCGGACCGTTGACGGCGGCGCGACGTGGAACCGGTTGATTGTGCCTTCTAAAGCGGAACTTTTCCACCTGGATTTTAACGGCAGTTCGCACGGCTGGATCGTTGGCGACAAAGGGCTGATCCTGGCGACGACCGATGGCGGCTCGCTCTGGCGGGTCCAGCGATCGGGAACCGAGCGGGCGCTTTACAATGTCGATTTCCGCGACGATCTCGAAGGCTATGCGGTTGGCGGAAAGGGAACTATCCTTAGAACGGAAAACGGCGGTTTGAATTGGGAGAAAGTAACAACCGCGTTTCCGGGCACATTTATGAGGGTCGATTTTGCGGATGACAAAAACGGGTGGATCGTCGGTCACGGCGGAATAGTGCTGCGTTCCTCAGACAAAGGCCGGACCTGGGTGCGAACGGAAAGCTCGACATCAAAGAATCTATACGGCCTCTACATCGTCAAAAAATACGGCTGGGCTGTTGGCGCAGACGGGCTGGTCCTCGAATACTTAAGATAAAATTGGCATTTTCAGCAAAAAACCTTACTTTCCGTTAACACTTTTGAAAAGTTGTGTTATTGTACATCATAATTTCTTCTCAATTGTTCCAACGCCATCAGGGATAGTTATATTAACGATTTTCTTTGGAGGACCGAAAATGGGTAACAAACGCTTAGCGCTAGTCTTGATCTTGTTCGCTCTTTTGTTTTCACTTGACCGCTCCGTGTCTGCGCAGGGTACGACCTCTCGCGTAACGGGAACGGTAACAGATTCATCCGGTGCCGCCGTTACCGGGGCCGGTGTCACGCTCACTAACGAAGGCTCCGGGGCAACGTTGACAACCACCACTTCTGACTCGGGCGTTTATGTCTTTGATCTGTTGTTTCCCGGGACCTATACCGTGTCAATAGAAAAGACAGGCTTCAAGAAGTATGTCGCAAAAAGCAACCAGGCTCTTGTCAACATACCGACAACCGTGAATGTGGTCCTTACCGTCGGCGGTATTGAGGAAGTAGTTACGGTCGAGGGCGCCGCTGAACAGGTTCAGACCGGGACTTCGGGTAATGTCGGCACAAGTATCGAGCAGCGGACGCTAGAAAGCCTGCCGATTATCGGTTTGCGCGGCCGGAATCCGCTCGACCTTTTGAACTTTCAACCGGGTGTGGTATCTGGAGCAAACACGGGCGGCGGCGTTCACGTAAACGGTTCGCGTGACCGGGCCTTCAACTTTACCCTGGACGGGATCGACATCAATGAGTCAACGGCGGGAGGTTCAAACTTTACTCCGCTTAGGCCAAATCCGGATTCGATCCAGGAATTCCAACTCGTTACAAGCAACTCGACGGCCGAGCTCGGCCGCAGCAGCGGAGCCCAGGTCACGCTTGTGACCCGCTCGGGCACGAACAATTATCACGGGAACGTCTTCGAGTATTACCAGACCCCGGATTTCAATGCGAACGAATTTGAGAACAATCTGCAGGGCATTGGCCGTGCACAGTTCGTTCAGCACATCTACGGCGGAAGCTTTGGCGGGCCGATCGTCAACCCCGGTTTTGGCGAGGGCACCGAATTCTTTAAGCCGTTGCGCGACCGTGCTTTCTTTTTTGTCAATTTGCAGCGGTTGAGTGCAATTGAAACGCGGCGAAGCGGTGGAACGGTTTACACGCAGTCGGCGCGGGACGGGATCTTCCGTTATGTGGTCGGGCAGCGGAACGCACCGGCCGGAACTTCAACGGCCTCGGTAAACGCCGATGGCAGCCCGAGATATCCGAATTGCAGTGCGACTGTTACGACGCTCTGCATCGCGACATATAATGCGAATACAAATTCGCCGATCACATTTGATCCGGCGGTAACTTCGGTCTTTAGGTCTTATCCATTACCTAATGACTTTGCATCGGGGGATGGTCTGAATACAGCGGGCTTTATTTTCAATGCTCCGCAGACAGAAAAGCAATGGGATTTCGTCTCCCGTTTCGATTTCAAGGTTACTGACACGAGCCAGATATATGTACGTTATGCTCAGGGTGAACAAAATACCTTTAATGATAGTGTCAACGGCGGGCTGCCGGTGTTTCCGGGCTTTCCCGGCCTGGTTGATACGCTGCGAACGCCGAAAAACCTTGCCATAAACTATCGGTGGTCGCCGACTTCGCGATTTACCAATGAGTTTATTTTCGGATACAGCACGTTCGGTTTCAGTTTTGCGACACCGGAACCGCGTGCCGATGTCCCTTATGTCCTAAACACGATCTCGGACGCGTTTACCAACTTTAACTACAATGCCAGAAAGGCTCGCACATTTCAGTTTGTCGATAACCTTACTTTCGACTTTTCACCGCACACGATAAAGGCGGGAACTAACATACGATTGGGTCGTCAGTTTGACGACCGATCGTCCGCCGGAGGTTCTATCGAACCCAGTATCGGCTTTGGTACGGGCTCGAGCGATTTCTCGAATTTCGGCCTGCCGGCAGCTGGTAATACAGGAATTAATTCCAGCGATCGAAGCACACTTCAAGGCCTGATCAATAATCTGATAGGCCGAATAGGTAGTTTTGCACAGGGCTTCGTTGTTGATCCGTCGAGCCCGGGCAGCTTTGCTCCGGCTGGTACCCGATGGAATTGGCGTGCCTATTATCCTGAATATGATTTTTATGTTCAGGACACTTGGCGTTTTCGTTCGAACCTAGTGCTAGATCTTGGAGTTAGATACGAAATAAAGCTTAGCCCGAGATCGAAGGACCTTCCGATACTGCGGCCAAATGCTCCGTTTACGATCGGAGCAGCTCCGTCGAATACGCTTCGCTGGGAAGAAGGGCAGTTGTTCAAGAACGACTTTAATAATTTTTCGCCTTCGATCGGTATGGCATGGGACCCGTTCAAGAACGGAAAGACATCGGTCCGGCTTAACTACCGCTTGTCGTACGATAGGTTCCCATCGCAGGTGTTCGCCAATAGCGTGTATCAGAGCGCTCCCGGAAATACGTTTGCTGCGTCAGCGACGGGTATTGGCCAGCAGAACCTGTTAATACGAAACGGCCTTCCCAGCCTTGTTCCATCGCAGACACCGGACCAATTGCGACAGCCAGGTCCTTTTTCGACCAGCGGCGTAACGCTGGTAGATCCAGAAACTCAGTACCCGGAAAGCCATCAGTGGTTTGCCGGTGTCCAACGGGAGATCGGATTCAAGAACGTTCTGGAAGTCAATTACATCGGACGTCGCGGTGTCCATCTTTTTGGCGGATACGATTCAAATCAAGTGAACATTTTTGCACGAGACGCACGCTGTCCGCGTAACTTCCTCGAGACGTTTAACGCGATTCGCGGGGGTTCCACCAACGAATGCCTTACGAATCTGCTGTTTACGGGAAGTACTACGAATTCAGCGGGTACGGCAACCTTCCGAGGAATAACCGCGGTCGCCAATACGCTTGCTTTGACAAATACCGGCGGGAGCGTGGCAACAGCGGCACTTACCGTTTCACAGCGGACCTCAAGCGGTAGCCAACTGATCGCTTCGACGATCGGCAATCCGTTCTTCTTCCAGCGTTATCCCCAGTTTTCCGGGAACGTGAACGTTTTGGACAGTAATGATTACTCTTTTTACAACGGCCTTGAAGTGATCATGAAGCGTCGGCTCACCAGCGGAATTGGTTATCAGGTCGGATACACTTACTCGACCTCGAAAGACACTCGCTCCTTTGATCCAACGTTTACAACTGTATCCCGAAACAATAACCAATCGGCCTCCAGTACGCCTTTTGACCTTAATAACCGTCGCCTGAATTACGCCAATTCGGATTTCGACCGGAGGCATGTGCTTCAGGCTACTTATGTGTTCGAGCTGCCGTTTGGCCGCGGCAAGAAATTTGGCTCCGATGTTCCCAAAGCTCTTGACTTGGTTATCGGCGGCTGGCAGTTGGCGGGGACCTACCTTTGGGCGTCCGGGCGGCCGTTTACGGTTTATTCGGGTTTGAATACTTTCGGCAACGTCAACCAGTCGTTTGCGAACTGCAACTCGTGTCCAAGGGACCTGGGCGGATTAGTAGAACGGAACGGTACTTGGTACTGGTTCAGCGAAGAGGCCGAAGCGAAGTTTTCGCAGCCTGCTCCGGGTGAACTGGGAAATACGGGACGAAATTACTTTATCGCGCCTCGAACGTTCCAGACAAACGCTTCGCTCTCGAAGAAATTCAAATTTACTGAAAGGTTGAATTTCGATTTGCGTTTCGATGCGTTGAACCTCACGAATAACGCTTCGTTCGGATTGCCTACGGCGACGTTCAACTCGTCGGTTTTTGGACGCATCCGAACGTCAGTTACAAGCTTTGCCCGGAGAATTCAGGTTTCCGGCAAGATCAATTTTTGAGGATCGGTAAAATTGATGATAAATCTCCGTATTAGAAATAATGCGGAGATTTTTTTTGGGCCATGCAACTCTAGGGTCGCTAAGGGCATCACTTGATTTGGATCCGGAAAGTTGAATTGCCGACATTGCGGCGGGTCGTCTTTCTAATTCCTCCTGTTTCTACCTTTGCTCGTTGAGAACCAGACTCAACGGGCTTTTTTCTTTTCTTGGCAT